>NZ_JADMQH010000011.1:0-235251 GCF_015559655.1 Bacteroides sp. 1001136B_160425_E2
TTTTATAGATAAAAAAGGAGATAGTATAGAAAATAATAAAATAAAAGGTTATAAATCTACCCTCACCACCCCTCACCTTTGACCCATATCTTATAATAAAAAGATAACGGGGAATCTTAAAAACTCAATCATCTTTTTCAGATTTACCACAACGTTTCCAGAATACTCCATTATTTTATTCAAAACTGTGCGGATATGAATTAAATTTTGGTGCGGTTGCCCTGGATAAAATATCAATAGACTAACTCAATAAAATGCATTGTTCGACACCAATTTCCTGAATAAAATAATTGTCGTGTGAGATTGCTATCACAGTACCTGCATAATTTTTGATAGTAGCGGTGATAATTTCAATACTTTGTATGTCCAAATTGTTGGTAGGTTCATCCAGGATAAACATATCAGGGGTATTGTTACTAATCATCAGACAGCAGAAAGCGAGACGCATTTTCTCACCACCACTAAGTTTCCGGCAGGATTTGTCCCATTCGGATGCAGGAAACAAGTAACGGTTTAGAATAATCTTTATTTCATGCTCCGGCAGATTCCGGCTGTTGAAAGCGTAAGCCTGTTCAAGAATACTGTTCCGGTCGTCAATGATCGAATACTCTTGATTCAAATAGACATAGCTAAAGTCCGTCCGTGTCAGGGTTCCTTCCTGTGGTTGAAGTTGGCCGGTGATTAATTTCAATAGAGTTGTTTTCCCGCTACCGTTGGCTCCTTCTATACGGAGGCGGTCTCCGCTCTTTAGCTGAAAGCTGACAGGAGCTTGCCAAAGCTGTTGTTTTGAGATACTATTTTCCTGAATATCATTGTTAATCGAATTGGAATGATAACTGAAGTTAATCTCTTTTGCTGTCACTAATATCTTCCCGGTATGAAGCGAGGAACTGTTGAAATCGGTTTTTAATGCCGCAGTCGGAGAGAGCGAACCTCGAAGCTGGTTGCGTTCATTTGTTAACTTCTCGGCTTTCTCCTGATGAACGCCAGTCAGTTTACTAGTGCTCTTCTCGGATTTCCCTTGGAGTGCGTTCAATACAATGCGTGGAACTCCTTTTTTTATATTACTCTTTTCGCCGCGTACATTCTGTTTGTCCCTGCGTTCGGCCGTTTCGCGAGCCACTTTACGGGCAATACGTAGTGCCTTTTCTTTTTCTTCAATGCGTTGTTGCAATGCTTCCTGCATCAGCGTTTTTTGTTCTTTGTAGAATTCGTAATTTCCGCCATAATAATTGATTTGATGCTTCTCCAATTCGCAAATTTCGGGGAGAAGATTGAGCAGAGTACGGTCATGACTTACCACCAACAGGGTGGAACGATATTTTTCTACCCAGTCATATAAACGTTGTCTGCCGGAAGAGTCGAGATGGTTGGTCGGTTCATCCATAAGTATGACAGATGGATGATGAATGTCCATACCTGCCAGGAATACGCGGGTCTTTTCACCACCACTAAGCAGATTCATCGGGTAGGATAGCGTAAACTGTCCTAATCCCCATAAATCGAGAGCGGCGATGGAACGTTCTTCGATATTCCAGTCATCATTTAGAATGGTGAAATTCTCGTTTGAGACATCTCCTGCCAGGATAGCGTGCAGAGCTTGCTGTTTGCGCTCTATTTGAAGAGCCTGTGCGATGGTCAGTGAATCATATTGCCCGAAATGTTGCGGGATATAATATAGGTCGTTCGGGCGGACAATGACACCGGAAGAGGGTGATAACTGTCCGGCAATAATTTGTAGCAAAGTAGACTTGCCACAGCCATTGTTACCGACTAATCCCAATTTCTGCCCTTTACTGATGGCGAAATTGAGGTCACTGAATAATACTTCTTTATCCGGATGGATATAGCTGATTTGTTGGATACTGATAGACATGATGATCTATTGGGTTTGAGGTTGAAAATAGAGTGAAAAAAATCACAGGATAGGGGAACGACAAACACAATACTGGCTAAACAACACGGATTTCGTGATGCTTAACAAAATAGAAAAAGCATATAAGAAAAGTGATGTTTACTTAGAAGTGTTGTCTTACTTAGTAATTCTCATTGCGGTAGGTATATAGTTTAACTTGGCTGCAAAGATAACACTTTCTATTAGATTTTACTCTGTTGAAGTTGAAAAAAATGAATTTCATTTATTTAAAGGTTCCGTTTACCTCATTCAGAGCCTTCGATTACTACAAATAGAGCCTCTGTTTATCCTATTCAGAGGCTCTGTTTTAGAAATGAGTTATACTCTTTCTTATTCTTATACATCAAACAGTTGATTTAATCCCTCACTCATACTGGGATGCGTGAAGATAAAATCGCGCAAGAATGTAGAGGTTTGCCCTGTTTTTATCGCCATAGCTACGATATTGATGATTTCTGAAGCATCGGCGCAGAATAGAGTACAGCCCATAATCTTCCCGTTATGATTATTGATGATAGCTTTTAGCATACCATCAGTCTGCCTCAATGTACGGGTACGGACGATGGAGGAAGCCGGCAACCGGGAAACCTTAAATGAATATCCTCTTTTCAGAGCTTCTTCTTCACTGATTCCGATATGTGCCAATGGCGGATCAATAAACACTGCATATTGCACAGGATCACGGTCTCCGATATCACGTTTCTTGTCGCCGAAGAGCTGGTCACGGATAATCCGGAAATCATCCAGCGAGAGATATGTAAATTGCGATCCGCCTTTCACATCTCCCATTGCCCATATATGAGGAACAGTAGTGCGTAACTGATCGTTTACGATGATAGCTCCGTGAGCATCAACTCCTACACCCGCTGCTTGCAGATTCAATCCCTCAATCATCGGTTTACGTCCCGTTGCGATAAGAATGGCATCTCCATCTACATAATAAGGAGTACCGTCGGATATGTCCGAGTAAGTCAGTGTCACTCCGTCATTCGTGTCATGGATAGACTGCGCACGAGCGTTCAGATGGATTTCAATACCTTTCTTCTCCATCACTTCTTTGACGCTGTTTGCAATATCCCGATCTTCACGAGGCATAAATTTGTTTCCTCCTTCGAGTATCGTCACTTTACTGCCGAAACCGGCATACATAGAAGCGAACTCCAGTCCGATATATCCTCCACCTATGATAATCAGGTGATGAGGAAGTACGCTTAAGTCCAGAAGCGTGCTACTGGTATATACATGCTGACTTTGCTGAATGCCATCTATTGCCGGGATAATAGGAGTAGACCCCGTATTGATAAAAATCTCTTTTCCTTGCAGCTCGATATATCCTTCAGGTAGTGTTACCTTTATAGTATTCGCGGATATAAAAGAACCCATCCCGGTGTAGATAGTCACATTAGGACGTTTGCTTAGTCTTTCGTAATTATCATTCCTAAGAAAGGAAGTGAGGCGGTTCTTTCGGCCGATGGCCTGTTTGTACATATTCGCCTGCTTCGGAAAATCATCGTGGTAAAGCAAAGCGGAAACCTCGGCTTCATGCACCAGTGTCTTTGTTGGGACACAGGCTACATTCGGACAGCTTCCTCCATACATCATGTTGGAACGTTCTACGATGGCCACTTGCCATCCGCGGTTGGAAAGTTCGGCAGCCAGGGTTTTCCCTGCCTTGCCGAATCCTATAATAATTGCATCATATTGTTTCATAACTTCTTGTATTAACGATTCGTATGAGACTATATAACAGTCTGAAAATACGATTTGTTCCGCAATGGCAAGAAGTCAGAATCCTCTTTAGTGGTTGTCTTAGTCTTTTTTAAGTGTTTTGAGTACGCGTTGTGACGAGTCGGATAATAACACTACGGCACTGGCCAGGATCACAATGTCTTTAATCACCAACCGTCCTGCACCGGACAGTAACGGGAAACCGAATTCTCCGCTTCCCAAGTCGGGGACCCAGACTTCCGGGGTGGTGACAAGAAAAGAAAGTGTTCCGAGCGTCATGATAATAGCCAGGGTGTCGCCTGCCAATCCCACTTTTGGGAAAAAGATTCCCAGGAATACCAGTATGCCAATGCTCATAATAAGAGCTCCCAGTCCGTAAGAGAAAGTATAAGTGCGGTTTGCTTCGTGCCATGCACGATTTTCCGGGACGAAAGCACCCTCCGCATTTTTATGTTCTTTGTATTCGGGTGCACCTTTAGCATAGAAGAAACTCATAAAAGGACTGTTGGCTACAAACGGAACAATCCCGTCGGCTTCATAGTGGAAATACTTCAATCCGCCTATCCATACAAATACTACCAGGATGGCAACGCGGATAAATTTAATACCAAAACTTTTCAGACTTGAAGTGAAGGTCAGTAAAGCGATCAATTTCTCTTTCATTTTGTTGGGGTTTTAATGGGTTTATCTTATGTGGCAAAGGTCGTCCATTCCCACTACCCCCCAAATAGCAATACTTCCGTATACCTTATCAATTTTTCCCTTCCTGTGTATTTCTGAATTGCACGGCGCTCTGTCCGGTCATATTTTTGAAGAAACGGCTGAATGAAGCCTGGTCTTCAAATCCCAGAATATCGGCAATTTCTTTGGCACTTTTGTTGCTGTAAAGCAGGAGACGTTTAGCTTCCGCTTCCACCCGTTCGTGGATAACCCGAAGCGGCGAAGGCAGTTTGCAGGTAGAAAAGATGTTCGATAGTGTCTTGGGAGATTTATGAAGCATATCGGCATAGTCCTGTACCTGTTTTTTTGTCCGGTAATGCTCGTCGACCAAGTTATAGTATTGGCGGACAATCTCGAAGCCGGATTCTTTTTCACGGGTGATATTCATGCGATGACGTGCAATCCGGGTACATTGAATAATGAAACGTTTCAGCAGGATGCGCAACATCTCTTCCTGCAGGCTGTCGGAAACAGTAAATTCGTTTTCCAGTGCTTCGGTAATAGTGTCGAGTTCTTTACGTTCTTTTTCATTCAGTGTGAAACGGATCAGGTGAGATGAGCCGTTGAACAGGAAACCGCTGCATGACACTTCATGGTCGTTGCCATAGATACAATAGAAATTGCTGTTGAACAACAAAGTCAGGTATTCGCCGTCAATCGATTTAAATTCGAGATGTTGCAGATGGGTGAGTGAAATCACTTCATCTTTGGTAAGCGTCATTTCCTGGTGGTCGATTTCTACCGTGATGCTTCCGTTGCGTACCCATATAAATTTATAAAGCCCTTTTTCTTTTTGCAGTGCTTTTTCTGTCAGATAAGAGTCTGTAAGTGCGAGTGTCCCTTTTAGTTTCGTGTGATATTGTTGTAACATAATTAATCCTCCATTGCTGATGCGTCAAATGATAATGGCAGTAGATCGCCTATACTTTTTACTTCGTAGATACATTCTTTGCCATATAATAGGATGCGGATGGGCTGTTTGTAACGCTTTTCCGTTTCCAGAATCACTTGCCGGCAAGCCCCGCAGGGAGGAATCGGATGGTCGATAAAGTCCTTTTCCGTTCGTGCCGCAATGGCAAGAGTGACAACCGGTTGGTCGGGATATTGAGAGTTGGCATAGAATAATGTAGTACGTTCTGCACAAAGTCCCGACGGATAGGCCGCATTTTCCTGATTGGTTCCTGTCACCACCGTCCCGTTGCCTAATAGCGCGGCGGCACCTACGGAGAAATGGGAGTACGGAGAATAACTACGAGCTGTTGCCTCCATGGCAGTCTTCATAAGTGCCCGATCGGCCTCATTCAACTCATCATATTGATATACTTTAATAATAGCGGTAATTGTGAGGTCTTTCATATACGTCAGGGTATTGGTTTCTACAATTAATGTTACAAAGTTAGGAAAGAGATTGATAATCCCAATTATTTTTCGGATTTTTGTGCCATCTAATCCACATCTGAATAAAAATGGAGAATAAACTGCATAGACTTATCTTTTTAACCGTCGTTTTCTTCTTTGCCGTAGGAGTGCAGGCGCAGAAGCGGAATGCCCGTTACATCGAATATATAAATAAGTATAGTGATTTGGCTGTTGAACAGATGAAGCTTCATAAGATTCCGGCTAGTATCACGCTGGCACAAGGATTGCTGGAAAGCGGTGCCGGATATAGCCAGTTGGCGCGAAAGAGCAACAACCATTTTGGTATTAAATGTGGAAGCAGCTGGCGGGGACGTACGGTTCGTCATGATGATGATGCACGCAACGAATGTTTCCGTGCTTATAAGCATCCCCGTGACTCTTACGAAGATCATTCTGACTTCCTTAGAAGAGGTGCCCGTTACGCCTTTCTTTTCAAACTCGATATTACCGACTATAAAGGCTGGGCGCGTGGACTGAAAAAAGCAGGCTATGCTACCGATCCTTCTTATGCTAACCGTCTGATTACAATTATCGAAGATTATGACCTGTATAAATACGACCGTAAGGGGGTATATTCGGAACGGAAACTGAAAAAGAATCCTTGGTTGATGAACCCGCATCAAGTGTATATCGCTAATGATATCGCTTATGTGGTAGCCCGCAACGGTGATACCTTTAAAGATTTAGGCAACGAATTTGATATTAGTTGGAAGAAACTTGTGAAGTACAACGACTTGCAGCGTGATTATACTCTGGTGGAAGGAGATATCATCTACCTGAAGAGCAAGAAGAAAAAGGCTTCCAAACCTTATACTGTATATGTTGTGAAGGATGGAGATTCCATGCATGGCATCTCTCAAAAATATGGTATCCGTCTCAAAAATCTGTATAAGATGAATCGTAAGGATGGTGAGTATGTTCCGGAGATAGGAGACCGTTTGCGTCTGCGATAGAGACTTCTCTCAAAAGTTTCGAATTTCGAAAACTTAATGACTCATTCATGTGTTATTATCTGGATAAAACATGATTAGAATATGAGTCTTAACATTACAAAAACTAATAAGAAACGTGTCGTCATAGTAGGCGGTGGTTTCGGTGGCTTGAAACTGGCTAACAAGCTGAAAAAGTCAGGCTTTCAGGTTGTACTGATAGATAAAAACAACTATCATCAGTTTCCTCCTTTGATTTATCAGGTGGCCTCGGCCGGTATGGAGCCAACTTCCATCTCTTTCCCCTTCCGTAAAATATTCCAGCACCGGAAAGATTTCTATTTCCGTATGGCGGAAGTACGTGCCATTTTCCCGGAAAAGAATATGATTCAGACTTCCATCGGAAAAGCGGAATATGACTATCTGGTGTTAGCGGCAGGTACCACAACCAACTATTTCGGTAATAAACATATCGAAGAGGAAGCCATGCCAATGAAAAATGTGTCAGAAGCGATGGGATTGCGAAACGCTCTTTTGGCTAATCTGGAACGGGCGCTGACCTGTTCAACGAAACAGGAACAACAAGAACTACTGAATATCGTAATTGTAGGAGGTGGAGCAACCGGAATAGAAATAGCCGGAATACTTTCCGAGATGAAGAAATTCGTCTTGCCGAATGATTATCCTGATATGCCCAGCAGTCTGATGCATATCTATTTGATTGAAGCCGGGCCGCGATTGCTTGCCGGAATGTCGGAAGAATCTTCTGCACACGCTGAACAGTTTCTTCGTGAAATGGGAGTAAATATCCTGTTGAATAAACGTGTTGTGGATTATCGTGACCATAAAGTAGTACTTGAAGATGGTACAGAGATTGCCACGCGTACTTTTATTTGGGTGAGTGGTGTCACCGGTGTGACTATCGGCAATCTGGATGCCTCTTTGATTGGACGTGGAGGACGTATTAAAGTCGATTCATTCAACCGTGTAGAAGGGATGAGCAATGTGTTTGCTATTGGTGACCAATGTATTCAGTTGGCTGATGAAAATTACCCGAACGGGCATCCTCAACTCGCACAAGTGGCGATCCAGCAAGGAGAACTGCTGGCAAAGAATCTGATTCGTATAGAGAAAGGGCGGGAAATGAAACCTTTCCATTACCGTAATCTGGGCTCGATGGCGACTGTCGGGCGCAATCGTGCCGTGGCAGAGTTTAGTAAAGTAAAGATGCAGGGATGGTTTGCCTGGGTGATGTGGCTGGTTGTTCATCTGCGTTCTATCCTTGGAGTGCGTAATAAAGTCATTGTGCTCTTGAATTGGATCTGGAATTATTTCACTTACGATCAATCTATGCGTATGATTGTCTATGCCCGTAAAGCAAAAGAAATTCGTGATCGTGAAAAGCTGGAGGAGACTAATCATTGGGGAAAAGAACTGATACAGGAACCGAAGCAACACTCTCCGCAGGAGAGCCGGGAACCTTCCGGACAAGAGAAAAAATAGTAAATGAGAAGTCATTATACCGTAGTTGACAATCCGTCATTATCCAGGTATACTGACATTCCGCCAACAAGTGGATAGATTCATATTCTGAACGGTAAATTCGTACAGGGTGTCCGATATCGGACACCTTTGTTTTTTGTTATATTCTATTTATCAATCACTTACGGTTTTGGCATAGATTTGGTATATGAAATGCTAAATTGATACATGATAAAATCGTAAACGATCAGATATGGACAGAGAAATTCCTAAAGAAGTACGTCAGAAAGAGCGTAATAAGAAGATCATTCGTTATTCATCCATTGGAGCGGCAAGTATTATTGTCGTTGGTGTACTTATATCTGTACTAAGGGCAGGAGTGGAGGCAAAAGATCTTGTCTTTTCCACAGTCGATAAAGGAGTTATTGAGGTAAGTGTCAGTGCTTCCGGCAAGGTGGTTCCTGCATTTGAAGAAATAATCAATTCTCCAATCAACAGTCGTATTCTTGAAGTTTATAAAAAAGGAGGAGATAGCGTAGATGTAGGTACTCCGATTCTGAAACTCGACCTTCAGAGTACGGAGACCGAATATAAAAAGTTGCTGGACGAAGAGCAGATGCGTCGGTATAAGCTCGATCAGCTTCGTGTCAATAATCAGACGAAGCTTTCCGATATGGCGATGCAGATTAAAGTTTCGGCTATGAAATTAAACCGGATGAAGGTGGAGTTGAGAAATGAACACTATCTGGACAGTCTTGGTGCGGGAACAACGGATAAAGTGCGCCAGGCTGAATTGAGTTATCATGTTGCCCAGTTAGAGTACGAACAACTCCAGCAGCAATATAAAAATGAGAAGGAGGTGGCGGCTGCCGAACTGAAAGTCCAGGAACTTGATTTTAATATCTTCCGCAAGAGTCTCTCCGAAAAGAAACGTACTTTGGATGATGCGCAAATCCGTTCTCCGCGCAGAGCTATTCTTACCTATATTAATAACCAGATTGGTGCGCAGATTTCTGAAGGCGGGCAAGTCGCTATCATTTCCGATTTAAGTCATTTTAAGGTAGAAGGCGAGATTGCTGATACGTATGGCGACCGTGTGGCAGCCGGAGGAAAAGCAATTGTTAAGATAGGAAGCGATAAACTGGAAGGAACGGTCAGTAGTGTAACACCGTTATCCAAGAATGGCGTCATATCATTCACGGTTCAGTTGAAGGAAGATAATCACCGTCGTCTGCGCTCCGGATTGAAGACAGATGTTTATGTGATGAATGCTGTAAAGGAGGATGTGATGCGTGTTGCCAATGGCTCATTCTATGTTGGACGTGGTGAATACGAACTGTTTGTCTGCAACTCTGACGATGAACTGGCCAAACGTAAAATACAGTTGGGTGATTCAAACTTTGAATATGTAGAAGTTTTGAGTGGATTGCAACCGGGTGACAGGGTAGTGGTAAGCGATATGAGTGCATATAAGAACAAGAATAAGTTGAAGATCAAATAAATTAAATACTAGAAGTTATGATAACATTGAACTCTCTTTCCAAAATCTACCGTACTGATGAGATTGAAACGGTAGCGTTGGAAAATGTGAATCTGACGGTAGAACGTGGGGAATTCTTAAGTATAATGGGACCTTCCGGGTGTGGAAAATCTACGTTGTTGAATATAATGGGATTACTTGACACACCTACTATGGGAATGGTAGAAATCAATGGGATACGTACCGAAGGGATGAAAGACAAAGAATTGGCCGTTTTTCGTAATAAAACGCTTGGTTTTGTGTTTCAGTCTTTCCATTTGATTAATTCGTTAAATGTTATGGATAATGTGGAGCTGCCTTTACTTTATCGTTGTGTTGGCAGTAGTGAGCGAAAGCGGTTGGCACAAGAGGTATTGGAAAAAGTAGGGTTAAGTCATCGTATGAGACATTTTCCTACACAACTTTCCGGTGGTCAGTGCCAACGTGTGGCTATTGCCCGTGCTATTATCGGTAATCCCGAAATAATCCTTGCCGATGAGCCGACAGGTAACTTGGATTCAAAGATGGGAGCCGAAGTGATGGAGCTGCTTCACCGGTTGAATAAAGAAGATGGACGCACCATCGTCATGGTCACCCATAATGAAGAACAGGCGAAGCAGACTTCGCGTACCATTCGTTTTTTTGACGGACGACAAGTGCAGTAGAACCTGCGTTTTATACATGAAACTAAATAGAAAAACAAATTGATATATCTCTAAATTAAAAACCACCATGACAAAGAATATTTTCATCATTGCGATAGCTATCCTGTTAAGTGCTGCTTTTTGTTCGCTATCAGCACAAAATGTGAGTAAAGATTATAATGTAGGCGACTTTTCTGCCATCAACCTGCAATCTGTCGGAAATATTATTTTCGCTCAATCGGCAGAATGTACCTGCCGTTTGGAAGGACCTTCCGAATTTGTAGAGAAAACCCGGGTAACGGTGAAGAATGGTACACTGGTTATCGATTATAAAGAGAAGAATGCAAAGAATGTCAAGAATCTGATTTTTTACATAACTGCTCCCGATTTGAGTAAAGTGAAAATCGACGGGGTAGGGAACTTTGATGCAAAGGAAAAATTGAATCTTAAAAATATAGCTTTCAAACTTGACGGAGTGGGAAATTGCAACGTGAAAAATCTTCATTGCGATGAACTGAAACTCGATGTCGATGGAGTAGGCAATATGAAAATGAATGTTGACTGTGGTATTATCAAGGCTAAAGTGGATGGAGTAGGAAATATCACTTTATCGGGTAAGGCTGATACTGCTTTCTTTAAAAAGGATGGTGTTGGTAAAATCAATCACAAAAACCTGAAATGTAAGGATATAACAAAGAAGGGCTGGAATTTCTAATGTGGAACGTTCTTTGACGAACTCCTGTGGAACCTAATCGAAAAAGAATAAAAAAGACGGGTAAGAAATATACTGAACTCTATACTGGTAACGATAATGATAAAACTCTATTTTAAACAAGCATTCCATCTGTTGGGAGAAAATAAACTGCTTTCTTCTATTTCCATTATTGGTACAGCTTTGGCTATTGCTATGATAATGGTGATCGTGATTACTTTACGTGCGACTATTACTCCCTTTGCGCCGGAAACCCATCGTGACCGGATGCTCATTTTCCGGTTTGTCGGACTTCAAAGTAAGTCCAACGTGAATTGGCAAAGCAATGGCCCTATCGGATACAATACGGCAAAGGCTTGTTTCAAAGCAATGACAACTCCCGAAGTTGTTTCCATTACTAACATTTCACAGGAAACAATGCTGGCCGCTAAACCGGCAGGTGAGATGAAAAGTTGTAGTGTGTTGCAAACAGACGATGCCTTCTGGAAAATATTTGAATTTGAGTTTCTATCCGGCAAACCATACGATAATGCCGATTTTGATGCCGGAGCAGCAAAAGCTGTGATTTCCGAAGATATGGCTCGCCACCTGTTCGGGACATCAGAAGTGGTTGGAAAAACATTCCTTCTGAATCATTCTGCCTATATTGTTTGCGGAGTGGTACGTCCGGTCTCTAAACTGGCGAAGTACGCTTATGCGCAAGCCTGGATTCCTTTGAGTTCAACAAATGCCTTTACAGAAACTTGGGGCAATGACGATATCATGGGCATGACTGCCGTTTACATTCTGGCTAAATCAAAAGACGATTTTCCGGCTATTCATCAGGAAGCAGACCGCTTGCGGGCTATCTTTATGGCAGGGCATCCCAATTTCGATTTACTCTATCGTGGACAGCCTGATACTTATTTCGTAGCCGCGCAACGCTATTCCGCCAACAATCCTCCGGCTGTGAAAGAAGCAGTACGGCAATACATACTGACATTGCTTGTCTTGTTGATTGTCCCTGCCGTCAACTTGTCCGGACTCACTTTGTCACGTATGCGTAAGCGTATTTCTGAAATAGGAGTGAGAAAAGCCTTTGGTGCACCCAGACGGGAGCTTATGATGCAGGTATTGTCCGAAAATATGCTTTATTCCCTGTTCGGGGGAATTCTTGGACTGGTATTAAGTTATGTCGCTGCCTTCCTTTTGGGAGGAATGCTTTTCTCCATAGACTTTGTATCCAATGGGGTGGAAGATTTGCGGACCATGTGTGTCGACTTACTGTTTGACCCTGTCATGTTCCTATTGGCATTTCTGGCTTGCTTCTTGCTCAATTTGCTAAGTGCCGCCATTCCGGCATGGAAAGTAACTCGCACCAATATTGTGGATGCCATCAACGAAAGATAATTCTTCAACTCATTAATTCTAAAGAAAATGCAACTATTAAAACAAATATGGAATGAACGCCGGTCAAACGGATGGTTATGGTCAGAACTATTAATTGTTTTTGTTGTCCTGTGGTATGTGGTCGACTGGACGTATGTGACGGCGCGTACTTATTACGAGCCAGTAGGATTTGATATTACCGATACGTATTATTTAGAGCTAAGTCTGAAAAACGACAAGAGTGATTCCTATCTTTCGAAAGAGCAAAAGAGTACAACTTTAGGACAAGATATCATCGAGTTGGCCAATCGTCTCCGGAGGTTGCCGGAAGTGGAAGCTGTTTCTGTATCCAGCAATTCGCGTCCCTATATTGGAAATAATTCCGGTATAATGCTGCGTCTTGATACATTGGTTAGTAACCCGTTGCAGCGGGTGATGACTCCCGATTTTTTTCAGGTATTTCGTTATCAAAGTACCGATGGACGCGGTTATCAGCCATTGGTGCAGGCTTTAGAAAATGGCAATGTGGTAGTCGGTGAAAATTTCTGGCCCAAAAAATATAAAGGAGACCGCATGCTGTTGGGTAAGGAAGTAGTTGATGTGGATGATTCTACGGAAGTATATAAAATAGGAGCTTTGTCAACGAAGGTACGTTATAATGACTTCTGGGCTAATTATAGTGATCGATATGTGGCTATTGCTTTTACGGAAAAGGAAATGGCGAAACTGGAAGGAGAATTTTATCCTTCAAATATAGAAGTATGTCTGCGCGTGAAACCAGGGACCTCCAAAGACTTTGCGGAATATTTGATGAAATTGTCCGCCAACCAGTTGAGTGTCGGCAACTTGTTCATCCTGAAAGTGCATGATTATGAAGATATACGAAATGACTTCCAGCAAGAGAGCTATAACCAGGTACAGGTACGTTTCTGGATGATGGGCTTCTTATTACTCAATATCCTGCTGGGTATTGTCGGCACATTCTGGTTTCGTACGCAACACCGTCGTGCCGAGTCTGCGCTTCGTATAGCAGTCGGGTCCAGTCGGATGCAGCTTTGGCAGCGTTTGAATAAAGAAGGACTACTATTATTGACTCTGGCCGCTTTGCCTGCCGCCGCCATATGTTATAATATAGGCTATCTGGAATTGACTGGAGGGGTTATAGAGTGGGGAGTAGTGCGTTTTCTAATCACGTTTATTATAACCTACTTCCTGATGGCTTTGATGATTCTCATTGGTATTTGGTTTCCTGCTCGTCAGGCAATCCGCATACAGCCTGCCGAAGCGTTACGCGAAGAATAAAAAACTTAGGCTATCTATTTGTTTTCAATAGATTTAACGTATCTTTGTCGGCATAATATTGAAAACACCGCAGGTTTTAATTATATGAATCGACGCTACTATTGTATGTTTATAGTTCTGTTTTTTGCTGTTCTTACTCAGGCGGTGGCAGCGGAACGTACATTCAATATCCTTTTTATACAGTCTTACACCTCGCAGACCCCTTGGCATAGTGACCTTAATCAGGGCTTGGCAAAAGGATTTAAAGAGAGTGGCCTGAAGGTGAACATAACAACGGAATATCTTGATGCAGATTTTTGGACATTCAATTCCGAGAAAGTAATCATGCGTCGTTTTTGTCAGCGTGCCCGCGACAGGCAGACAGATTTGATTGTAACAGCGAGTGATGAAGCTTTTTATACCCTTTTTGCATGTGGGGATTCATTGCCTTTACAGATTCCGGTAGTGTTTTTCGGTATTAAGTATCCCGACACGAAATTGATTAACACTCATCCCAATGTTTGCGGATTCACTGCCAATCCGGATTTCGATGTTATATTACGTCAGGCACAAAAGATATTTCCCCGGCGGAAAGAAGTTGTTTGTGTGATAGATAACAGCTTTTTAAGCAACAAAGGGCTTGAAGATTTTGAGGAGGAGTGGAAAATCTTTCAGAAAGACAACCCGGATTATAGGATGAAAATCTATAATACCCAAAATCATACGACTAGTCATATCATCGCCGCAATTTGTTACCCTCGTAACAGCTACGAGCGTTTGGTCGTTGCTCCTAAATGGTCGCCTTTCCTTTCATTCGTAGGTAAAAACTCAAAAGCGCCCGTATTTTCAACTCAGAATGTGGGACTGACTAATGGCGTGTTTGGTGCTTATGATGCCGACAGCTATACATCAGCATTATTGGCAGCTCAAAGAGCTGCTTTGATTTTGAAAGGTACATCTCCCAAGGACATAGGAGTGACGGAAATTACACAGGGATTCATCTATGATTACAAGCAATTAGATTTTTTCCATGTCGATCCTGATAAAGTATCCTCTAGCGGAACCATAGTCAATGAACCATATTGGGAGAAATATAAATATCTTTTTATACTTCTTTATCCGTCTATCCTCGCATTGTTGATAGCCTCTATCGTGTGGCTGATGCGTGCTAACCGGCGTGAATCCAAACGACGGATTCAGGCACAGACCCGCTTGCTGGTACAGAACAAACTGGTGGAACAGCGTAATGAGTTCGATAATGTATTTCATTCTATCCGTGATGGTGTGATAACGTATGATACTGATTTGCATATTCATTTCACAAACCGTTCCTTATTACAAATGCTTCACTTGCCGTATGAGTCAGGTGGGCGTTTTTATGAAGGAATGATGGCAGGCAGTATCTTCAAGATATATTATAACGGTCGGGACATTCTTCATAGAATGCTGAAGCAGGTAGCTTCAAAAGGAGAAAGTGTGAAGATACCTCAGGGAGCTTTCATGAAAGAAGTGCATAGTGATAAGTACTTCCCGGTGTCGGGGGAAATTGTTCCGATCCGTTCAAAGGATGTGATTACCGGCATGGCACTTTCTGCGCGGAATATTTCGGATGAAGAAATGCAGAAACGTTTCTTTGATATGGCAGTGGACGAAAGCTCCATATATCCGTGGCAGTTTGATATGGAAACGAACTGTTTCATTTTCCCGCAAGGTTTCTTGAAACGGCTTGGATACGATGAATCGGTTACTACCATCCCCCGTGAAGAAATGGATCGCACTATCCATCCTGAAGATCTGAAAGAAATAAGTCCGTTGTTTGATAGAGCATTGACAGGGGAAGATTCCAACACCCGTCTGAACTTCCGTCAGCGAAATGTCAACGGAGAGTATGAATGGTGGGAATACCGTTCTTCCGTAATCACGGGGTTGACACAAGATTCATTGTACAATATATTAGGTGTTTGTCAGAGTATTCAGCGATATAAGACTGCCGAGCAGGAGATGAGAGAGGCTCGTGATAAAGCCCTCCAGGCTGACAAACTGAAATCGGCGTTCCTTGCCAACATGAGTCACGAGATTCGGACTCCGCTGAATGCAATTGTAGGTTTCTCCGATTTGCTAAGCGATACGAGTGGTTTTACAGGAGAAGAGATTGCCCAGTTTATCGGAACCATTAATAAGAATTGCGGCCTGTTGTTGGCTTTGATTAATGATATTCTTGATTTGTCACGTATCGAATCGGGAACCATGGAATTTATGTTCGCCGAGCATAACCTGCCGCTGTTATTAAAGACCGTCCATGATTCTCAACGCTTGAATATGCCACCGGGAGTAGAGCTGGTGTTACGTATGCCCGAAAGTGATAAGAAATATCTCACAACAGATAATGTACGTTTGCAGCAAGTCGTGAATAATCTGATAAATAACGCAGCTAAATTTACGAGTAGCGGTTTCATTACTTTCGGCTATGAAGATGATGAAGTTCCCGACTACACCCGCATCTTTGTGGAGGATACCGGAGTCGGTATTTCTAAAGAAGGTATCCGTCATATATTCGAACGATTCTATAAAGTCGATAATTTTACGCAAGGAGCAGGTTTGGGATTAAGTATTTGCCAGACCATCGTCGAACGTCTGGATGGCACCATCTCTGTCACCTCCGAAGTAGGTAAAGGCACTCGTTTCACAGTGCGCCTTCCTAACTACTGCGAATAATCGGACGTTCACTTTTGGGCATAGTGTCCGAAAATGAACACTTTCCTTATTTTCTAATCTGTTGATAATAAAAACTTTACTTCTTTGGCACATCGTTTGATTCTCTCATAGTGGAAAATACTGTGCATGATGAAAAAGAAAAGTATATTGTTTGCTCTTGTTGCCGTTTGCCTGCCGTTGGTATTGTTGGCACAGAAGGAAAGGAAAATAACCTTGAATGAAGCTATTGCTATGGCGCGTGCTCAATCTGTTGACGCTGCTGTTGCCTTGAATGAATTGAAAACGGCCTATTGGGAATTCCGTACCTTTCGTGCCGATCTTCTGCCAGAAGTCAATCTGACCGGAACCCTACCTAATTATAACAAATCATATAGCTCCTATCAAAATTCGGACGGTTCTTATGGTTTCGTTCGTAATAACACATTGGGGCTTACCGGCGATCTTTCCATCGACCAAAATATCTGGCTTACCGGTGGCAAACTCTCGCTGACTTCCTCTCTCGACTATATCAAGCAATTGGGAGCCGGAGGAGACCGTCATTTTATGTCGGTTCCTGTTACATTGCAACTCACACAACCCATCTTTGGAGTCAATAATATAAAGTGGAACAGACGTATCGAACCGGTTCGTTATGCCGAAGCAAAAGCTGCTTTTATCACTGCTACCGAAGAAGTGACGATGCGTGCCATCACCTATTACTTTAATCTTTTGTTGGCAAAAGAAAATCTTGGCACGGCGAAACAGAATCAGACAAACGCCGACCACCTTTATGAAGTAGCCCTTGCCAAACGTAAAATGGGACAGATCTCCGAGAATGAACTCTTGCAGTTGAAACTTTCCGCCTTAAATGCAAAAGCAGCATTGACGGAAGCAGAGAGTGATCTCAATGCCAAGATGTTCCAGCTCCGTGCATTTTTGGGAGTAGGGGAGGATGAAGTTCTTAGTCCTGTTCTTCCCGAAGCTGTGGATGGGCCGAAGATGGAGTATAATCAGGTGTTAAATAAAGCATTGGAACGTAATTCATTCGCACAGAATATCCGTCGTCGCCAGTTGGAAGCCGATTATGAAGTAGCTACCGCACGCGGAAATTTGCGTAGTGTCGATTTGTTTGCAAGCGTAGGATATACGGGTGAGAACCGGAATTTTCCAGCTGTTTACAGGAATTTGCAGGACAATCAGATTGTTCAGGTAGGCGTTAAGATTCCGATTCTCGATTGGGGAAAACGTCGTGGGAAAGTACGGGTAGCCAAGAGTAATCGGGATGTAGTGCTTTCAAAGATTCGTCAGGAACAGATAAACTTCAATCAGGATATTTTCCTGTTGGTGGAGCATTTCAATAATCAGGCACAACAATTGGACATAGCCAAAGAAGCCGATGCGATAGCCCAGCAACGATATAAAACAAGTATTGAAACTTTCCTGATAGGTAAAATCAATACTTTGGATTTGAATGATGCGCAGAACTCTAAAGATGATGCGAGGCAGAAACATATTTCCGAACTTTATTATTATTGGTATTACTATTATCAGATTCGCAGTCTGACGCTATGGGATTTTCGTACCAATACCGAACTTGAAGCTGATTTTGATGAAATCATCCGGCAATAAAAAGGGTAGAGAAAAGCTTTTGAATTTTATGGAGGAACTTGTTGGAAATAGTATTATTTTGTGGAAAATCTTAAATACAATAATAAGATAACAGTTTTATTACGTAACTTGTATTATTGAGGCGTGTATTCCGTGATTTATATATCAATCATTTGGTAGCTAACTATTTATTAGTACCTTTGAAGTGTGAGAAAAAGTTGTTAATTGACTGGGCAAAACTCAAATTGAACTATGATTCTGATAATTGATGATGATAGCGCAGTGCGTTCTTCGCTTAGCTTCATGTTGAAGCGGGCAGGATATGAAGCACAGACCGTTCCCGGTCCACGGGAAGCTATAGAAGTAGTGCGTTCCGTAGCTCCGGATTTAATCCTGATGGATATGAACTTCACTCTTTCTACAACGGGTGAGGAGGGTTTAACCCTGCTTAAACAAGTAAAAATATTCCGTCCTGAAACACCAGTGATATTGATGACCGCTTGGGGAAGTATCCAGCTTGCCGTGCAAGGAATGCAGGCAGGAGCTTTTGATTTCATTACGAAGCCCTGGAATAATGCCGCCTTGTTGCAACGTATCGAAACGGCACTCCAACTTTCGGGCATTCCACAGGAACCAACACTGGAACAGAGTGATTCTTTCAACCGCAGCCACATCATCGGGCGTAGCCAGGGATTGATGGATGTGTTGAACACGATTGCCCGCATAGCAAAGACTAATGCTTCTGTTCTCATTACAGGAGAAAGTGGAACCGGTAAAGAATTGATAGCCGAAGCCATTCATATCAACAGTCAGCGTGCCAAACACCCTTTTGTGAAAGTGAATCTTGGAGGTATCTCTCAAAGCCTGTTCGAAAGTGAAATGTTCGGGCATAAGAAAGGAGCTTTTACCGATGCTTCCGCAGACCGTATCGGACGTTTTGAAATGGCAAACAAAGGGACGATTTTTCTGGATGAAATAGGAGATCTCGATCTTTCATGCCAAGTGAAGTTACTGCGTGTATTGCAGGATCAGACCTTTGAAGTGCTTGGTGACAGCCGTCCGCGAAAGACGGATATCCGGGTAGTATCGGCCACCAATGCCGATTTGCGCAAGATGGTGGGCGAACGTACTTTTCGTGAAGACCTCTTTTATCGTATCAATCTGATAACAGTGAAATTACCTGCCCTGCGCGAACGTCGTGAAGATATTCCCTTGCTGGCACGTCACTTTGCCGACCGTCAGGCGGTAACCAACGGATTGCCTCGTACGGAATTCTCTGCCGATGCTATGCAATTCTTGAGCCGTTTGCCCTATCCGGGGAATATTCGTGAATTGAAGAACTTGGTGGAACGTACCATTTTGGTAAGTGGTAAACCGCTTCTCGATGCTTCCGACTTCGATGCGCAGTATATTCGCCACGATGGTGCAAGAGTAACTGAAGGCGCGGCTTTGGCCGGTATGACTTTGGATGAAATAGAACGCCGGACCATTCTCCAGGCGTTGGAACGTTACAAAGGAAATTTGAGTCAGGTAGCTACAGCATTGGGTATCAGTCGTGCAGCACTCTACCGCCGTCTCGAAAAATATAATATAACAGTGTGACAGATTAACCGTTAACCATAAGATAACGTGCGTATAAAAGGATTTTTTTACATCTTGGTCTTTTTGCTGCTGGCATTAGGTAGTGTATTGCTGCTCCTTTCCAGTCAACTGAATGCAATCTTTTTCTACATAGGGGAGGGGCTGATACTTTTCATCCTCATTTATCTGACCTTTTTCTATCGTAAGATCGTGAAGCCGTTGAATACAATCGGAAGTGGTATGGAACTGTTGCGTGAACAGGATTTCAGTAGCCGTCTTAGCCCTGTAGGTCAATATGAAGCCGACCGTGTGGTGAATATCTTCAACCGCATGATGGAACAGCTCAAGAATGAACGTCTCCGCCTGCGTGAACAGAATAATTTTCTCGATTTGTTGATTAAAGCTTCTCCGATGGGAGTGATTATAACTTCTTTGGATGAAGACCTTTCAGAATTGAATCCGATGGCTTTGAAGATGCTGGGTGTCCGTTTGGAAGACGTACAAGGCAAGAAGATGAAAGAGATTGATTCTCCGTTAGCACTGGAATTGGCCGACCTGCCGAAAGGAGAGACGGTAACCGTCCGTCTGAACGACTCGAATATCTACCGGTGCACTCATTCTTCATTTGTTGATCGTGGATTTCAGCATCCCTTCTACTTGGTAGAAACCCTCACCGACGAAGTGATGAAAGCGGAAAAGAAAGCCTATGAGAAAGTGATCCGCATGATTGCCCACGAAGTGAACAACACGACTGCCGGCATTACTTCCACACTGGATACGGTAGAACAAGCCCTTTCCTGCGAAGAAGGAATGGAAGACATCTGCGACGTGATGCGTGTATGTACCGACCGTTGTTTCTCGATGAGTCGTTTCATTACCCGCTTTGCCGATGTGGTGAAAATCCCCGAGCCGACACTTTCTTCTGTCAACCTGAATGATTTGGTTTTCACCTGCAAGCGGTTTATGGAAGGAATGTGCAATGACCGTCGCATCACCCTCCGCATGGAAATAGACGAAAGCATGAAAGATGTGATGCTGGATGCCGCTTTGTTTGAACAAGTACTTGTGAATATCATCAAGAATGCTGCGGAAAGCATTGAAACCGATGGGGAAATAATAGTCCGCACCCTCGCTCCGGCCACTGTTGAAGTGATAGATAACGGTCAGGGAATCAGCAAAGAAACAGAAGCTAAACTGTTCAGTCCTTTCTTCTCCACCAAACCGAACGGTCAGGGAATCGGACTCATCTTTATTCGCGAAGTGCTGATGCGTCATGGATGCACATTCTCTTTGCGAACCTATGCCGACGGACTGACCCGATTCCGTATTATTTTCCCCTAATTGTGTCAAATAAGAACATTTCTTCCATCAAATAGACCTTTTTTTGTCTTAAAATCACTCATACCTTTGCCTCGCTCAATTCAATAGGATTTAAGGTATGAGATTAATGAAAAAAGGCACATTGACGCTCTTTCTTTTATTGGCTATCAGTATTCCGCTTAGTGCGCAGTATGTGGTACAAGGGGTAGTGACTGATTCTCTGACCAAAGAACCTTTGCCTTATGCATCTGTACGCTTAAAAGATACGACTGAAGGAACTACTACCGGAAGCGACGGGTGTTTTTACTTCAAGACTCATCGCTCGGAAGCAGTGCTTGTAATCTCTGTAATCGGTTATGATGACTATATCCGTACCATTCGTCCTGCCCGTAATGCATTCTATAAAGTAGCACTTGCGCCTACCGAATACGCGCTTGGCGAAGTAGTGGTCAAACCCAAACGTGAGCACTATCGGAAGAAAGATAATCCTGCCGTAGAATTTGTCCGCCGTATGATTGAAAGCCGTGACAACTACTCTCCCTATGAGAAAGACTTCTGGCAACGCGAACGTTATGAAAAGACCACCTTTGCGTTGAATAACTTCGATGAAGAGAAACAGAAAAAATGGCTATATCGTAAATTTGATTTCCTGACCGAATACGTAGATACTTCTGCCGTTACCGGTAAACCGATTCTGACGGTATCAGCCCGTGAACTGCTTGCCACAGACTATTACCGGAAATCTCCCCGTTCTGAGAAGCAATGGGTGAAAGGACGCAAACAGGCCGGTGTTGATGAATTTCTCTCTAAACAAGGGATGCAGGCAGCCATCAATGAAGTCTTTAAAGACGTCGATATCTACGAAAACAACATTTCACTGTTTACAAATAAGTTTGTCAGTCCCTTGTCCCGTATCGGTACAGGCTTTTATAAATATTACCTGATGGACACGTTGCAGATTGCCGGAGAGCCTTGTGCAGACCTCGCTTTCACACCTTTCAATTCCGAATCTTTCGGTTTCAACGGACACCTGTATGTGACGCTCGACTCTACTTACTTTGTTAAACGTGCCGTATTCAACTTTCCCCAAAAGATAAACCTGAACTTTGTGGACTATATGTTGCTCGAGCAGGAATTTAAGCGTGCCGAAGACGGAACGCGCCTGCTCGATCATGAAAGCATCACTGTTGAGTTTAAACTGACCGAAGGGCAGGACGGTATTTTTGCCCGCCGGGTAGCGGATTACAGCAACTACACCTTTACGCCGACTGCCGAATCCGACAAAGCCTTCACCAAACCCGAACGTATTATTGAAGAGACGGAAGCCCTGTCGCGTCCCGAAACATTCTGGGCTGAGAATCGCCCGCAAGCCGCCATCTCCCGGCAGGAGAACTCGGTAGACCGCCTGATGACACAATTACGCAGTTATCCGGTATACTACTGGACAGAGAAAGTGCTTTCCATTCTCTTTACGGGATATATTCCTACCTCCAAAGAAGCGCCGCTTTTTTATATCGGCCCGATGAATGCCACTATCAGCGGTAACGCATTGGAAGGCCCCCGTATCCGTGCCGGAGGTATGACTACCGCCTGGCTCAATCCGCACCTGTTTGGCAAAGGTTATGTGGCTTACGGTTTTAAAGATGAAAGAGTGAAAGGATTGGCGGAACTGGAATATTCTTTCAAAAAGAAAAAAGAATACGCCAACGAATTTCCTATCCATTCACTGAAATTGCGTTACGAATCAGATGTGAACCAGTACGGACAAAATTACCTGTATACAAGCAAAGACAACGTGTTTCTGGCTTTGAAACGCGAGAAAGACGACCGTATCGGCTATTTCCGGCAGGCGGAGATGACCTATACCAATGAGTTCTATTCCGGTTTTTCTTTCCAGTTGACAGCACGCACACGGAAAGATGAGTCTTCCTACCTGATTCCTTTTTTAAAGAAAGAAGGAGATGCCTACACTCCGGTAAAAGATTTCTCTATCAGTGCCGCAGAGTTGAAACTGCGTTATGCTCCGAACGAGAAATTCTTCCAGACCCAATGGAACCGTTTTCCCGTATCGTTGGATGCGCCGGTGTTTACCCTGTCGCATACCATTGCCGGAAAAGGAGTGTTGGGTAGCGATTACACTTACAATCATACCGAAGCCGGTGTCCAGAAACGTTTCTGGTTTTCCGCGTTCGGCTATACGGACGTTATATTGAAAGCTGGTAAAGTGTGGGATAAAGTTCCTTTTCCGTTGCTTATCATGCCTAACGCCAACCTTTCTTATACCATCCAACCGGAATCCTACTCGTTGATGAATGCGATGGAGTTTATGAACGATGAGTATTTCTCGTGGGATGTTACTTATTTCCTCAACGGCTGGCTGTTCAACCGAGTGCCGTTGTTGAAAAAACTAAAATGGAGGGAAATAGTTTCCTGCCGTGGATTATATGGACATTTGAGCGATAAAAACAATCCGGCTTTGAGTGACGGTTTGTTTGCTTTTCCGATAGAAAACACGCAAACAATGGGGAAAACGCCTTACGTGGAGGCGGGTGTCGGTATCGAAAACATCTTCAAGGTATTGCGTTTAGACTATATCTGGAGGCTCACTTATCGTGATTCGCCCGGGATTGACAGATCAGGCTTGAGGATAAGTCTCCACATGACCTTTTAAAAGTTAAATCCTGCTAATTGCAATGTTTATATGACAAACAAAGACCGTATTAGTAATTAATTAATCTTATTTTTGCATCAATTTTAGTTTAATTTTAATAGAATAGAAATGAAACAAGAAATTAAACCCGCTACCGGGCGTCTTGGCGTACTGGTAGTTGGAGTGGGTGGCGCGGTAGCTACCACAATGATTGTAGGTACACTAGCCTCTCGCAAGGGACTGGCAAAACCGATAGGATCTATTACACAGTTAGCCACAATGCGTATGGAGAACAACGAAGAAAAACTCATCAAGGACGTTGTGCCCTTGACGAATTTGGAAGACATTGTTTTCGGAGGATGGGATATTTTCCCGGACAACGCATACGAGGCAGCTATGTATGCCGAGGTTTTGAAAGAAAAGGACCTGAATGGAGTGAAAGAAGAGTTGGAAGCTATCAAACCGATGCCGGCTGCTTTCGATCACAACTGGGCAAAACGTCTGAACGGTACACACGTAAAGAAGGCCGCTACCCGCTGGGAAATGGTGGAACAACTTCGTCAGGATATCCGCGACTTCAAGGCTGCTAACAACTGCGAACGCGTAGTGGTGCTTTGGGCTGCAAGTACTGAAATTTACATTCCGCTGTCTGACGAACACATGTCACTCGCTGCTTTAGAGAAAGCAATGAAGGAAAACAACACAGACGTGATTTCTCCGAGTATGTGTTATGCGTATGCTGCCATTGCAGAAGGTGCTCCGTTCGTAATGGGTGCTCCTAACTTGTGTGTAGATACTCCTGCTATGTGGGAATTCTCTAAACAAAAGAATGTACCTATCTCCGGTAAAGACTTCAAGAGTGGTCAGACACTGATGAAAACCGTATTGGCTCCGATGTTCAAAACCCGTATGCTGGGTGTGAACGGTTGGTTCTCTACCAATATCCTCGGTAACCGTGACGGTGAAGTGCTCGATGATCCGGACAACTTCAAGACAAAAGAAGTCAGCAAGCTGTCTGTAATCGACACTATCTTCGAACCGGAAAAATATCCGGATCTCTACGGAGATGTTTATCATAAAGTACGTATCAACTACTATCCTCCCCGCAAAGACAACAAAGAAGCATGGGACAACATCGACATCTTTGGATGGATGGGCTACCCGATGGAAATCAAGGTGAACTTCCTTTGCCGCGACTCTATCCTTGCAGCTCCTATCGCTCTTGACCTTGTGTTGTTCAGCGACTTGGCAATGCGTGCAGGCATGTGTGGCATCCAGACTTGGTTGTCATTCTTCTGCAAGAGCCCGATGCACGATTTCGAACATCAGCCCGAACACGACTTGTTTACACAATGGAGAATGGTAAAACAGACATTGCGTAACATGATTGGTGAAAAAGAACCTGATTACTTAGCTTAATCAGTAACCCCAAATACTAAGTTGAGATTGAGATTTACCATCCTATAAAGCCTGGTGGATGCTCAACCTCAACTTTTACTTTTTTATTGTACAAATTCCCCATTTGTTTTGGGGGACTCGTGACACAACCGACTCGTAGTTTGTAATTAGTAATTAGTAATAAATGAAGCGTCCTCCCTTTCTACCTGTTTTTATAGGCACGGGCTTTGGCTCCGGTTTTTCTCCTTTTGCTCCCGGCACGGCTGGGGCGTTGCTTGCTTCTATCATTTGGATTGCACTTTATTTTCTCCTTCCTTTCTCTTTGGTATTATGGCTGACTGCCGCTTTGGTGATTGTATTTACATTCGCCGGCATTTGGGCTGCCGATAAGTTGGAGACTTATTGGGGAGAAGATCCTTCGCGTGTGGTAGTAGATGAGATGGTGGGAGTGTGGATACCGTTGTTGGCTGTTCCCAATGATGACAAATGGTTTTGGTACGTGATTGCGGCTTTTGCTCTGTTCCGTATCTTTGATATAGCCAAGCCGTTGGGCATACGCCGCATGGAAAGCCTGAAAGGTGGAGTAGGGGTAATGATGGACGATGTTTTGGCGGGAGTGTATAGTTTTATTTTGCTAGTGGGAACGAGATGGGTGATTGGCTGAAAAAAGTTGCACGGATGATTTCCCAGAAAGGTGGCATCTTCATGTTCTTGAGGGCGCAGCTTTCTGCTCAAATGGCAACTATTGCAGACTTTCTCGTTACGATTCTTCTGGTCAGGCTGTTTGATGTCTACTATGTATATGCCACCTTGGCGGGAGCTATCTATGGAGGAATCGTAAATTGCGTTATCAACTATAAATGGACTTTTAAATCGAAAGGAAAGAAAACGCACGTTGCCGTAAAATTTATCCTTGTATGGGTTTGCAGCGTTTGGCTCAATACGTGGGGAACGTATGCGCTGACGGAATCATTAGCGAAGATTCCCTGGGTACGCGACACACTTAGCCTGTATTTCGGAGATTTTTTCATTATCCCTAAAGTGGTAGTGGCAATCATCGTTGCACTGTTTTGGAATTATAATATGCAGCGCTTTTTTGTTTACCGGAATATAGATATCAGAAGTTTATTCGGAAAAAGAAACTGAAAAAACGGATTGAAAAGACTGATGGAAAAACGAAAGAATTAGATATATACAGATTGAAAATACAGAAGATTTAGATATAAACAGATTTAAACAGATGAATTACAGAGATTATTTACAACAGCTGATTTATAAGATTATCAATCCCCTGATACGCGGAATGATTAAAATAGGGATCACTCCTAACTTTATCACCACTACCGGATTTGTGCTCAATGTAGTAGCGGCAGGTATGTTTGTGTATGCCGGCATTTATGGCGGACAAAACGATTTGGCCATTATCGGCTGGGCAGGAGGTGTGATTCTGTTTGCCGGATTGTTCGATATGATGGACGGACGTGTGGCTCGCCTGGGCAATATGGGTTCCAAGTTCGGTGCGCTTTACGATTCGGTACTCGACCGTTACAGTGAATTGATGACTTTCTTCGGCATCTGTTACTATTTGTCAATGAAAGATTATTTCCTTTATGCACTCATTGCTTTCGTGGCACTCATCGGCTCGCTGATGGTAAGCTACGTACGTGCCCGTGCCGAAGGCTTGGGGATCGAATGTAAAGTAGGATTCATGCAACGTCCGGAGCGTGTAGTGCTGACCAGTCTCGGAGCTTTGTTCTGTGGTGTTTTCAAAGATATCACAGCTTTCGAACCAATCCTGATTATGATTGTCCCTCTGGCTTTTGTTGCTCTGTTTGCCAATATTACGGCTTTTGCACGTGTCAGACATTGCTATAAAGCGATGAAAGAATAAATTAATCGTCTAATCAAAACGTTATAATGATAAAGAACATTCAAATGCCGTCGAAGAGAGAAGCCCTGACTGTGGCAGTCATTATGGTTCTTTTCCTTTTATTGACAGGTATCTTCATCGGGCTTCGTTCTGAGCATCTGTTAATGGCGGTACTCTATTTAGCCCTATTCTTTGCCGGATTGCCTACTCGTAAGCTGGCAGTAGCCCTGCTGCCTTTCGCCATTTTTGGAATTTCGTATGACTGGATGCGTATTTGCCCTAATTACGAGGTGAACCCGATTGACGTGGCCGGACTGTATCATCTCGAAAAGTCCCTTTTCGGAGTACTGGATAATGGTCTTCTGGTTACTCCTTGCGAATATTTCGCTGCGCACAACTGGCCGATAGCGGACGTCTTTGCCGGAATCTTCTACCTTTGTTGGGTTCCCGTTCCTATCCTGTTCGGTCTTTGTCTGTATTTCAAGAAGAAAAGAAAAACCTACCTTCGTTTTGCGTTGGTATTCTTGTTCGTCAATCTGATTGGTTTTGCCGGTTATTATATTCATCCGGCAGCTCCGCCCTGGTATGCCATCAACTATGGCTTCGAACCGATATTGAACACACCGGGCAATGTTGCAGGATTGGGGCGTTTTGACGCATTCTTCGGAGTGACCATCTTCGATTCCATCTACGGGCGTAATGCCAATGTATTTGCGGCAGTGCCTTCACTGCACGCGGCCTATATGGTAGTTGCATTGGTGTATGCCATTATTGGTAAATGCAGATGGTATGTGATTACCCTTTTCTCCATTATTATGGTCGGCATTTGGGGAACAGCTATTTATTCATGCCACCATTATATCATTGATGTATTACTTGGTATCTCTTGCGCATTAATCGGCTGGCTGGTATTCGAATATGTATTGATGAGAATCCCGGCGTTCAAAAGATTCTTCGAAAGATATTATGCGTATATAAAGTAAGCATATACTCATATAAAAGTAGATATATACCTATATAAGAATAGATATAAGTCGTATAAAATAGTGAAGAACAAGTACCGGAATATATTCCTCGCCTTTGGTATTATCGCCGTCCTGATAATGATATTCACTTTCGATATGGATTATCAGGAGCTTTGGGCGAATCTGAAGCGTGCAGGGGTATATTTGCCTTTGATTTTGTTGCTGTGGCTATTTGTCTACCTTATCAATACAGTATCGTGGTATATAATCATCCGCAGTAGTGGTAAAACCGGTTTTTCATTTGCCCGGCTCTACAAATTCACGGTAACAGGTTTTGCGCTTAATTACGTGACTCCCGTCGGACTGATGGGTGGCGAGCCATACCGCATCATGGAACTGAAGCCCTATATAGGAATAGAACGCGCCACTTCTTCCGTGATTCTTTATGTGATGATGCATATCTTTTCCCACTTTTGTTTTTGGTTAAGTTCAGTGTTGCTTTACGTTTGTCTGTATCCGGTGGGGTGGGTGATGGGAGTAATTCTGGGGGGCATTGCTGTCTTTTGTCTGCTGATTGCTACTCTTTTTATAAAAGGCTACCGGCATGGGATGGCTGTGGCTTTTGTCCGTATGGGTAGTCGCGTCCCTTTTCTGAAAAAGAAAGTCCTCCGCTTTGCAAGCGTGCATAAAGAGAAGTTGGAAAATATAGACAAACAAATCGCTCTTCTTCACCAACAAAAGAAACAAACCTTTTATGGTGCTCTCTTATTGGAATATACCGCCCGCGTAGTCAGCTGTCTTGAAATATGGCTGATACTGAACATACTAACCACCAATGTCAGCTTTGCCGATTGCTGCCTGATTGCAGCTTTCTCTTCTTTGCTTGCCAATCTTCTGTTCTTCCTACCCATGCAATTGGGAGGTCGTGAAGGAGGTTTTGCCCTCGCCGTAGGCGGTCTTTCCCTTTCCGGAGCTTATGGAGTCTATGCCGCTTTGATTACCCGGGTACGCGAGATGGTCTGGATTGTAATCGGTCTTGCGCTTATGAAAGTAGGAAATTTTAAACAATCAAAAGAAAAATATAATGAATAATTTTATCTTTTACAGCCCTACCGAATTTGTGTTCGGTCGGGATACGGAAGCGCAGACCGGAGCATTAGTGCAGAAATACGGTGCACGTAAAGTCATGATTGTTTATGGTGGCGGTTCTGTAATACGTAGCGGCTTGTTGGCTCGTGTAGAGAAATCATTGCAGGAAGTGGGCATTCCCTATTGCCTGCTGGGCGGTGTACAGCCTAATCCGGTAGATACGAAAGTGTACGAAGGAATCGACCTTTGCCGGAAAGAAAATGTAGATATGATGCTTGCCGTGGGCGGTGGCTCCGTAATCGATACAGCGAAAGCCATTGCAGCCGGAGTTCCTTATGCCGGAGATTTTTGGGACTTCTACATCGGAAAAGCCATTGTTGCGGAAGCACTGAAAGTGGCTGTTGTATTGACAATCCCTGCAGCCGGAAGCGAAGGTTCCGGTAACACTGTAATCACTAAAGTCGACGGATTACAGAAATTAAGTCTCCGTGCTCCCGGTGTATTACGGCCCGTTTTCGCCGTGATGAACCCTGAACTGACCTACACACTTCCTCCTTTCCAAACCGCTTGCGGCGTTGCCGATATGATGGCGCACATCATGGAACGCTATTTCACCAATACAAAAGAAGTAGAAATAGGCGACCGCCTGTGCGAAGGCACCCTGCTTGCCATCATCAAAGAGGCAACCACCGTCATGAAAGACCCCGAAAACTATGGAGCCCGTGCCAATCTGATGTGGTGCGGAACGATTGCCCATAA
Organism: Bacteroides sp. 1001136B_160425_E2; assembly: GCF_015559655.1. NCBI lineage: Bacteria > Pseudomonadati > Bacteroidota > Bacteroidia > Bacteroidales > Bacteroidaceae > Bacteroides > Bacteroides sp. 1001136B_160425_E2. The sequence continues at coordinate 29,652 of NZ_JADMQH010000011.1, forward strand.
CGGAACCTGTGGCGTAGGCTGTGAAGAAGACTGGGCTTCTCACTTCCTTGAACATGAAATCAGCGCGATTTACAATGTAACTCATGGTGCGGGACTTTCCGTCATCTTCCCTGCCTGGATGACATGGATGACAGAACATAATGTAGATAAGATAGCCCAATATGCAATCCGCGTATGGGGAGTGGCAGATTCAGCTGATAAAAAGGCGGTGGCCCTTGAAGGTATTTCCCGCTTGAAGGCCTTCTTTGCTTCCATCGGTCTGCCTGTCACTTTCAAGGAACTCGGCATTGAAAATCCGGATATCGACCGTCTTGCAGATAGCCTGCACCGGAATAAAGGAGAGTTGGTTGGCAACTATGTCAGATTAACGAAAAAGGATAGTAAAGAAATTTACCGTCTGGCATTATAAGGAAACAGATGTTATGACTATATATTATCCATTATGCAAAAGCTAAAATCGTATGTCGCAAAAAACGTGCCCCATTTCAGCGAAGGCAGTAGCGTTATTACGCTATTTCTATGAAGAATTACCTGATATTTATGTGATTGCTGCTGGTTCGTTATTAGAAAATCCGATAGATGTACGTGTCTCATTTCCAGTGGGGAGGGTGCGATATATGGCATTGCGTCCTTGTTTCTTTCGTGAGTTTCTGGGTGCGTAATAAAAGTGGTTCTAATGCAGAAGTCGATTATGTGTGGGTGCAGGATTCCATGGTTTGTCCCATTGAAGTCAAATCAGGGCATAACGCCCATTTGCGTTCCTTACATTCTTTTATGAATCACTCTATGCAGACAGTTGCAGTCAGAATATGGTCGCGGCCTTATGCAGTGGATGAGGTAAAGACTGCGGACGGAAAAGAATTCAAATTGATAAATCTACCTTTTTACCTCGTTGGGAAATTAGACAGCATATTGCGTCGGTTCTAAACGGCTTTTGATAATAAGAAAACTCCAACTAACCGATTGATAATCCGAGTTTAGTTGGAGTTTTCTTTTTCAGGCTCGAGAGAAGCAGTTTATTTCTTTTCAGGCTTGAGAGGGATTTTTCTTTCAGACTTTTCCCCAGTCCGTTTCAGCATTAAAGCAGGGACAGACCTTGATCCATTCTTCCGGTTCTATCTCACCGTTTCCGTTCAGGTCGGGGCTGAGATCCCGATGTCCGCATATCCGGCAATTCGGATAATCTTTCAATAAAGCGAGAATCAATACCCGGAGCGAATGTTTCTGCCATTCAGTACGAGTGTCTTTCGGTTGTCCTTTGCGGTCGAGTCCACCCTCATAGCAAATCCCTATACTTTCCTTGTTGAAACCGCGGCAGTGCGCACCGACCTTTTCTATCGGACGGGTAGATTTTATATCCCCGTTCTTGCGGATATAAAAATGATACCCCGCTCCGTTGAATCCCCGTCTGCGATGACAGACGTCCAGGTCATATTCTGTGAAACTTTTATCTTCGCGTGTGGCGGAGCAATGGATTACTATCAGGTTTATAGTTCTCATGCCTCTGTCGCACTACGTTGCGCACACTTCTTATTGATGCATTGTAAGGCGGCAGCCTGCGCCAACTGGTCTCTTAGCGAGAATATCTCCGTATGCATCTCTTTCACTTTCGAGCTGAGGTCGAAATAATCCTTCAACACTTTTTCCAACTGCTTCATCAGAAAAGTATATTGGTCTTTCACCAGTTCGCTGAACTCTTTCACTTCTTGCGCCATTGCTTTGCGCTTCTTCCGGTTATTACCCAGAAAGGGCAGGATCGTCATTATGATCTCTATGATTTTATCGAGCATATTAATAAATTGAGAATTGAAAATTGAGAATTAAAAAATAAATGTAGGAGCAAACAGAAACCGCATGGAGAGTAACTTTAGAAATCACTCCGTAATCTCCATGCGGAACTGTTTTTAATGATTACTCTGCCGGGTCCGGTGCTTCTCCGTTTCCGCCGCTACCGCTGTTTCCACCGCCATTACCGCCGTCTGCGTCTTCTCCGTCACCCTTTCCGGCCAGGATGAAATCGACATTATTCTCGCCTCGGGTAGTGGCATGACTCGTATTCACCAACTGAAGTGCCTTGTCTGCCACAAAACGCACATTTACCTTACGGATATTGCGCACCGTGCAATCTTTCTCCTTTTCCGCCCCTTCACTGCTCAACGTGATGTGAAACGTACCCAATCCGTCAATCTTCACTTTGTCGCCCTGGGTAAGCGACAGGCGCAACTGCTCTACAAAAGCCTCGATGGAATGCTTCACGTCTCCTGCTGTAAGCGATGAGTTCGCTTCGATGGCGTCGGCCAGCTTGTTGATGTCCATCACTCTCACTGTACCCGATTTCTGGCGTACATAATACAACATCTGTGAATTCGGCTGATTCACATACTTTCTGCGCTGATAGCGCTCCACTAATACATTCATACAATTAAAAAAGTTAAGGTTTAAGTAATAATATTTTCTGTCATAATCGACATTACAAATATACGAATTTTGAAGGGCAAAGTCAAGTATTTTTCTATTTATTTTTATCAATAATGAAATAAAAAAAGAATTCAATTCAGCTATATGTTGTAATATAAAATTGTATGAAATTGGAGGTGGCTCTATGTTTATTTGGCATGTTTCAGCATATATTCCAGCGGCGGGACATATTCGGTGATCTTGGTCATTTCCGGATTGTGTCTGAAGTATACGTTTCCTGTCTCTCCATTACGCTGTTTGGCTATGATGACCACTCCCAGGCCTTCGGTAGGGTAGCCGCTTTCACGGTCGGTTGTTACCCGTGCAAGGGCAGGACGGTAGAGCAGCATGACGACGTCCGCATCCTGTTCAATCGCTCCGCTCTCGCGGAGATGAGCCAGTTCGGGGCGGCCGGCAGGTCGGTTTTCCGATTCGCGGTTTAGCTGGCTGAGCAGTATCACCGGCACGTTCAGTTCTTTGGCAAGCAACTTCGCTTTGCGGGTGGCTTGCGCCACTTCCTGTTCGCGGTTGCGGTTGCTTTGTCCGGTTGTCATGTCGCAGAGTTGCAGGTAGTCGATAATGATTGCGTCGCACGCGTGTTGGCTTTGCAGTAGTCGCGCGCTGGAACGTACGTGTTCCATATTGACCGAAGTACTGTCGTCTACGTGTATCGGAAGGCGTTTGAGTTCGGTGGCTGCCGTGCGTGCTTCTGTAAGCTCCTGCTGGCTGACGGTTCCCGACCGCCAATGGCGGGCGCTGACTTCGCTGGTCGCTGTCAGCCATCGGTCTGCCAGTCTTTCCCCCTGCATCTCGAGGCTGTAGACGGCTACGGCATATCCTGTCATGGCTGCGCTTCGTGCTATGTGTAGCGCGAATCCTGTTTTTCCTACACCGGGACGGGCGGCAATCACTACTAACTCACCGTTTTGGAGTCCGGACGTCATGCGGTCCAAATCCGCCAGTCCGGTAGGGATGCCGGTCACACCGTTTGTATTGTTGGCAATACGCCCTTCGGCTTCGGTCATGGTGGCAGTCATTAGTTCATCCATGTCTCGCATGTGGCTGTTGTGGCCGAATTCGCCTTCCAGACGGTCGAGCAGGTTGTGTGCGTCTACCAGAGAGTCGTCGATGTCCATTGTTTCGTCTAGCAAGCAGGCGAGGAGTTTGTTGAATCCCAGGATCATTTCGCGTCGCAGATATTTCTCGTGTACGATCTGTGCGTGATATTCGATGTGGGCGGAACTCGCCACTTTGCTGCTCAACTGGGTGATGCCGAACGCTCCGCCCGCCTCTTCGAGCTTTCCACGGTGGGAAAGCTCTTCTTTTACGGTGAGGATGTCTATCTTCATTCCTGCGTGGTACATCGCTAATATGGCGGCATAGATCACCTGGTGACGCAGGACATAGAACATTTCAGGGCGCAGTTTGTCGGCTACCAGTGGGATGGCTGCCTGTTCTATCAGGCAGGCGCCGATGATGGCTTCTTCTATTTCGGGGGCCTGTGGCGAAACTCTGTTTTCGGTATTCATAATCAGTATTGGTTTAATTAATATTCGTTCAGGAAGGCTTTGTTGGATAAATAACTGGTGGCATGAAGCAGGAAATGGATGTTCGTTTGATGGAAATAATATTCCTCTATCTTGTCGATGGCGAGTTGTTGTTCCTTGGCGCTCAACTTTTTCCATTCGCGTTGTGCTTTGGCGATGTTCTCTTTGGGAAGTTGCGTGATGCTGTGAAACTCATCCCAAAACAGATGGAATTTATCGTTGACGGCTTTCTTTTTCTGTTTTTCGCTGTCGGCAGCTCCCACCCACTTGTCGTATTCGACGACACGAATGTGTAGGGAGGAGTTGTTGGGATGGGGGACGATCTCGATAACTCCCAGGGCGGCAAGTTCGTGGATGAATCGAAAAGTTTTTCCGATAGACCAGCGGAAGATGTGGCTCCAGTCGCGGTAGCTAAACAGGCTTTCTCCCCTTTTGCACGGGCAGTTGCTATTCTGGCGGTCGTTGTACAACGTATCTGAATAATTGACTTTCATCAGGATTTTCAGGAGAGCTTCTATCTCTCCTTCCGGTAGGCTGCGGTCTTCTATCTGCTGTTGTAGTAAGGCTTTAGGGATAATGAGAAAGCCATATTTCATCATGGCTTGAAAATTGAAGTTGTTCATTGCGGTATCGTTTAAATTTTCTGTAAATGTACGCTATTCTCATGCGGTCTGCAAGGGTTGTGGCTCTGTGTGGACGGGTGTGGACGAATAAATATAGTTGCGGTACGTAAGTAGCTGTTTTCTTCTTTTTCTTTCATGAAGCAACGGAGAGGGGGGAGATGAAACGGATGCTCTGTTTGTGTGCGGCTGAGCTTCTGCCGGAGATAAACAAAGCCTTCGTTTGGGGGATTCGGAGGCTTTGTTTGGGGTGAAAAAAACGGTCATTTTTGTGGAACGCTTTGTGGAACGCTTTTTTCTTTCGGTAAATAGCTGTATGATTGGTAGTTATCTTCGTTTTGAAAAAAAGTGGTGAACGCAAAGTGGAACATATAATAAACAATAAAAGATAAATGATATATTTAAAAATATATAGTTCGATTTTCCTTTTATTTCTTGTCCGTGTTTTCGTTTTTTGTTATTTATTAAACGCTTGTCGGCAAATCAATGTGGGGAGGTCCCCAATGTCGGTAGATGATTAGCTGCATTTCAGGACTGACGTCGGTTGTTTGGCTGGTGTAATACGCGGCGGTCAGTTGTTCGTTCAATGTCGTGTTTGCTTTAATGCGTTTACGCATTTTTTTGCTGGCGGAAGAAGCATTTGCCAGATCGGGAAAATATTCCTTCGCCAACTCGGAGAAATACTTGAATCCATTAATGCTGTAATGTTCGGCAGCCGGTTCATTAGTGTTCATAATTTCTTAGTTTTTTTGATTAATAAAATGTTTGTTATTTAAAAAACTTTGCAAATGTATGAAAAAAATATTTAATGAGCGATGTAAAAATGTAGTTTTTATTTTTGTAGATTTATGTGTGTAATTTTTTATATATAAATTTTTATATTTTACTAAAGTAAAGTGTGGGAAAAGTAAATACTAATTATTAAATTGTTTTTTAATGAAAAAGGAAAGTTTTACTTCGTTTATGAAACAAGTGGCTGTTGATTTGCAGCAGAGTGGAAATTTAGGGACTGCTCATGTATACAGAAGTACTTTGAATGCGATTCTTGCTTTTCAGGGTTCCGATCGTTTGTTATTTCGGGAAATAACTCCAGAGTGGCTGAAGCATTTTGAGGGTAGTCTTCGTGCACGTGGGTGTAGTTGGAATACGGTGTCTACGTATCTTCGCACGTTGCGTGCGGTTTACAATCGCGCTGTTGATCTTCGGAAGGCATCTTATGTGCCGCATCTTTTTCGATCCGTATATACAGGTACGCGCGCAGACCGCCGTCGGGCATTGGATCTGGAGGATATGAAGAAGGTGTTTGCCCGTCTGTTACAGTCGGCTGCCATCACTCCTGCCATGAAGGGTGCACAGGAATTGTTTATTCTTATGTTTTTGCTTCGGGGACTGCCTTTTGTCGACTTGGCTTATTTGCGCAAGGGCGATCTAAGGGGAAATGTGATCAGTTATCGTCGTCGTAAAACGGGGCGTCCATTGTCTGTGACGTTAACGCCGGAAGCGATGTTTCTTTTGCGGAAGTATATGAATCGGGAGGAGCAGTCGCCTTATTTATTCCCGATTCTTCACAGTGATGAAGGTTCGCCTCAGGCGTACAGGGAATATCAACTGGCGTTGCGCAATTTCAACTATCAGTTGGAACTGTTAGGGAAAGTGCTGGGACTCAAAGATCGGTTAAGCTCGTACACCGCCCGGCATACCTGGGCTACGACAGCTTATTATTGTGAAATCCATCCGGGTATTATCTCCGAAGCGATGGGACATTCATCTATCACAGTGACGGAAACTTATTTGAAACCTTTCCGAAATAAGAAAATTGATGAAGCGAATAAACAGGTACTTGATTTTATAAAACGATCTGTTGTAGGTGTAAGTGCTTGATTATTATTCTGTTACTTTGTAGGTAACGGATCGAAATACCGGTGCAAATATGAGCATATTTCTTAAAACAACCAAACTAAATCGTACATTTTTTCCAATAAACTACTCGAAACTGGAATTAAACAAATAAAACAAGCGGATTCTTTGTATTAGGGCTTTGTTAACTTCTAAATTTTGCAAAAGGTCTCCCGCCCCTCTGCCGCTTCTTAGAAGCAGGGGTAAAAAATGTAATCGCATATTGTCTCGTTTTTCCGTATTGACTACTCTAAAAGAGCAGGCACAAAGGTTTCTCCGTTACCTACAAAGTAACGGATGGCCTATTATTGAAACTTAGTGTTTAATAATATATTATTAATGTAATTTTTAAGTAGTTATGAAGAAAAAATTTGTTAGGGTAATGCTTTTCGGGGCATTGGCGCTTGCAGTCAGTACAACTGTAACGAGTTGTAAGGATTACGATGATGACATTAAAGGCTTGCAGGAGCAGGTCGATAATATTAAATCAACCAATCCTGTAAGCACAGAAGACATGAAAGCTGCTGTTGAGGAAGCAACAAAAGCTTTGGAAAAAAAGGTTAGTGATTTGAAGGCCGTGGTGGATGGTAAGGTTACTACCACTGATTTGGAAGCAAAGATTCAAGCCTTGGAGACAAAGTTGGCGGCAGGAGACAAGAGTGTAGCCGATGATTTAATAGCAGCAAAGAATAACCTTCAGTTAGCGATAGATGGCAAAGCTAGTCAGAGCACCGTTGATGCTATGACTGATGATATTACAGCACTGAAAGAAATGAAGACTACTCTTCAAGCTTTGATTGACGCTGAAAATAAATTTAAAGCCGATCACAATGATTTGAGCGGCTTCGAAAACACTAGCTTTGACAAGTTTATCAATCAAAGCATCCTAAATGCATTGAAAGATGAGGGTGACAGTAAAGGGGAAATTGCTGCCTATGTAATCAAAGCTGTACAAGACGGTGTTGCTTCGAATGGTAAAGTATTAAATGACCATATCGAAGGGCTTGGAATCACAGGTGTAACAAGTCTGACGGATTTTGTAGATAAAATCTATAATGAAATCTTTAAAGAGGACGGCGTTATCAAATCTAAATTGGATGATTTGGATGAACTGTTGCAGGCTATTAATGCATACGTAGGTAGTGGTGAAGGTCAGCTTGCAGACTATCAAACTATTATCGACGAAATTATGGCAACAAGAGATGCTGTGACGGCACTTGCTCTTCCCGAAGGCAAGAACTTGACACAGGCTGTGCAGGACATTATTGCTACTGAACTAGGAGATGCAAAGGCCACATTAGGTAAGTTGCAAACAGAATTGAAAGCAGAAATCACTGCCCTGAAAGGTATGATTCAGAGTATCGTATATGTGCCGGAATCAGCAGACAGAATAGTAGAATTTACATCATTGAAAGTCGCCGAAACATCTCAATATACTACGGGGATTGATCAAGGCCAAACTTGGCACGAAGTAGGTAATACCCTTGAAAAGAAAGTAAGATTCCGTGTATCTCCGGCTTCGGCAGTTGCAGAGCTGACTAAAGCGGATAGTAAATATACAATTACTACAGATGCTCAAGTGTTGACTCGTGCGGCTGGTGTATTCACGGTAGGTGCAGTAAAAGCAGTAGCTAATGAACCTAATTTGATAGAGGTGACTTTGAAGAAAGCAAGCGCTATCGAAGGCAAAGGGTTTGCCGTAGCTCTGACTGTGATAGGTAAGGATAATAAAACAGAATATTCAGATATCTCTTCTGATTATTTTGCAATGACTCAGCAGACACTTCATATCAATAAGATTGATTATAAATGGGCAGGTGGTACTGAACCGAACAGCCTTATAAAAGAAAACGCAGAAGATAAGATTGACTATGCGGCAGGGAGTGCTTATGTATTTACTGTAACTTCAGACGCTGACGGAACATCTGCCAATGAAGTAAAGAAAACTGTAGACGAACTGGGTATTGACTTGTCTAAGTTTAAAGTTACCTATGCTAAATCTGGAGCGAATGAAGCTAAATTCACTTTAACAGAAGGTGTTTTAAAAGCTAATACAGATGCAGCGGTTGGTGATGTATGTCAGGTAACTCCTACTATTACAGTTACTCGTGATGGCGGAACAACAGAATTAAAAGGTACTGCCTATGCTCAAGTTACTCTAACAAGTAAGGGTGCTCCTGTAACTCTCACATTCGATAAACTGAAATGGAACAGCGCTGCAAAGGTATACACGCTTACAGCCGATGGTACCGGTGCCGATAATCTGACTGGTTTGACTGCTATTTTAACAGCACTTGGTACAACAGGGGCACCTGCTTCAAATTTGAGTGGTGCTACCAGTGTGTCTGATCCTGCTGATAACGCTGTAACACCTTGCATGATACTGGAAAGTGATGCCGTTAAAATCAAAGTGCCCGCAAATTATGTGACAACTAGTGAAAGTGGCATTGATAAAGTATCTGTGATCTTGACAAAGGATAACAAGACTGTGACAGTTAGTGCCGATATTAAGGTCAGCGCAACTACAGCTAGTGAACTCGTTTGGGATTGGAACTCATTGAACTCTACTCCGGGTCAGGAAATGATGATTATGTCACGTGAAGGTGGTGATAACGTGTCATCTGTGAAATTAACAAGAAACTTGACACAGGCTTATGAGGCTTCAGTCTTTACAGATCTTAACAAGAGAAAAACTGCCGGTGAGATTGTTATTGCACCTGCGATTTCTCCGGCAGGTATAGGAAGTGTAGATGGTTCTTCCTACGTTTATACTATTACTGCTGGTACTGTTGACTATTCTTATAAGAAAGAAGGTAAAGCAAATCCGATTTCAGTGACATTTGGTGTGACATCTAATGGTAAATCAATTGCTCCTGCTGATAACAAGAATGTAGTAAATATGCTTATGCCTGTTGAGGAATTGAATGGTACATTAACTCTTCCGAAGATTCGTCTTAAAGAAACTTCAACTAAGGCTGATGAAATAGAATTGTCAAAAGCTTTCAATCCAGCGGCTGAAAGTGAAAAGAATGGTTACAATTTCACTTGGAAAGACTCAAGAGGTGAAGAAATGTGGCCGACTAACGCTGCTGGTCAATTTAATGTTTCTGATGCTAAAGCTGCCCTTAAATTATACGGCCTGTCTATCAGTTTCGAACCGAAATCTGCGGATGACTTCAAGAAGTATTTTGATGTTGATGAATTGAAGGATAACGGTAAAGTGAAACTGAATACTGCTACTGCTGCACAGGAAATTATTGGTAGTGACATCTCGGCGGTGGTTGTTCTGAAAGCAACTTCTAAATGGGGAGATGTAGCCGGTAATGGAACAGAGTTCACAGTAACCTTTAAGAAAGGTGCTAAATAATAGAGATTGAAAATAAACCCTTCTTCACCTATGTGTGAAAAAGATATTTTTTACCCCAGAACAAAGCGAAGGACACAGCTTGTGAAAGTCCATCCTTCTATCTTTGTTCTTCTATTAGAAAAGGGATGCCTCCCCACATTTCCCACTGGCATCCCTTTTATCTTTACTCTTGGAACGTCTTTTTTTGTTGTACTAGAATCAATTGCTAGTCGCCCATTTCCCTATAGGTAAAGGAGACGTCCCCAAGATACAGAAAGCCCGAGCTTGCGAAAGTCCGGGCTTTTCGTAATTTTGTGCAGTCACCATCCCCTTATTTTATCGTCCCTAAGTTTCCGGGGAAATGTGCAGAATGAATTATTGAAAAGAATCTTTTAACCTGTCATGACAAAGAGTTCTATTAAAAATATATATCTTTGCAAGAAAGGCATTGATTAATAAAAGAAGAGAATATGAGCCATAAAATTTATCCTATCGGTATTCAGAATTTCGAAAGCCTTCGTCAGGATGGCTATTTTTATATTGATAAAACGGCATTGATGTATCAAATGGTAAAAACCGGGCGTTATTACTTCTTGAGTCGTCCGCGCCGTTTCGGAAAGAGTCTGCTCGTCTCCACCTTAGAGGCCTACTTTCAAGGAAAGAAAGAACTGTTTGAAGGGCTGGCTGTAGAAAAACTGGAAAAGGACTGGATAAAATATCCTATACTGCATCTGGACCTTAATATCGAGAAATATGATACATCCGAAAGTCTGGATAATATACTTGATAAATCGCTGACAGCATGGGAAAAACTATATGGTGCCGAGCCGTCCGAACGCTCGTTTTCCTTGCGTTTTGCCGGTATCATAGAGCGTGCCTGTAAGTTGGCGGGGCAACGTGTGGTTATTCTTGTCGATGAATATGACAAACCCATGTTGCAAGCCATCGGTAATGAAGAATTGCAAAAGCAATTTCGGAATACATTAAAGCCTTTTTATGGAGCGCTTAAAACAATGGACGGTTGCATCAAGTTTGCATTCCTGACCGGAGTGACAAAGTTTGGCAAAGTCAGTGTGTTTAGTGACTTGAACAACTTGGATGATATTTCAATGCGAAAAGATTATGTTGAAATCTGTGGGGTCAGCGATCAGGAACTTCATGATACTTTGGATGCCGAGCTTCATGAATTTGCTGATGTTCGAGGTGTGACGTATGATAAACTCTGTGCAGAATTGAAAGAATGTTATGACGGCTATCACTTTACGCACCATTCAATCGGCATGTACAATCCGTTTAGTTTGCTCAATGCTTTTAAGTATAGAGAATTTGGCAGCTATTGGTTTGAAACGGGCACACCGACCTATCTGGTGAAATTGCTGCAAAAACATCATTATAACTTGGAGCGGATGGCGCATGAAGAAACCGACGCCCAAGTATTGAATAGTATAGATTCTGAATCTACTAATCCCATTCCGGTGATTTATCAGAGTGGTTATCTCACTATTAAAGGGTATGATGAACGTTTTGGTATATATCGTTTAGGTTTCCCGAATCGTGAAGTGGAAGAAGGCTTTGTCCGTTTCCTGCTTCCTTATTATGCGAATGTAAATAAGGTAGAGTCTCCGTTTGAAATTCAGAAGTTTGTTCGTGAAGTGGAATCCGGCGATTACAGTTCTTTCTTCCGTCGTTTGCAAAGCTTCTTTGCCGATACCACCTACGAAGTGATTCGCGATCAGGAATTGCATTACGAGAATGTGCTTTTCATCATCTTTAAACTGGTCGGCTTCTATGCCAAAGTGGAATATCATACGAGTGAAGGACGCATCGACCTTGTCTTGCAGACAGACAAATTCATCTATATCATGGAATTTAAACTGAATGGCACGGCAGAAGAGGCTTTACGGCAGATTAACGATAAGCATTACGCTCTTCCTTTCGAGATGGATGAACGGAAGCTCTTTAAAATAGGAGTGAACTTCAGTGCGGAAACTCGCAATATTGAAAAATGGATAGTTGAAGAAAAATAAGTAACATAAAAAGAACTTGTTCGTTCCCCATTTTCTTATTATAGATAAAGAGATGCTTTTCGTTATTTTGTGCAGTCATCATCCCCTTATTTTATCGTCCCTAAGTTTCCGGGAAAATGTGCAGAATGAATTATTGAAAAGAATCTTTTAACCTGCCGTGACAAAGAGTTCTATTAAAAATATATATCTTTGCAAGAAAGGCATTGATTTATAAAAGAAGAGAATATGAGCCATAAAATTTATCCGATCGGTATTCAGAATTTCGAGAAAATTCGTAATGACGGTTATTTCTATATTGATAAGACAGCATTGATGTATCAAATGGTAAAGACGGGAAGTTATTACTTCTTGAGCCGTCCGCGCCGTTTTGGAAAGAGTCTGCTCGTCTCTACCTTAGAGGCCTACTTTCAAGGAAAGAAAGAACTGTTTGAAGGGCTGGCTGTAGAAAAGTTGGAGAAGGACTGGATCAAATATCCTATACTGCATCTGGACCTTAATATCGAGAAATATGATACGCTTGAAAGTCTGGATAATATACTTGACAAATCGTTGACAGCATGGGAAAAACTATATGGTGCCGAGCCGTCCGAACGTTCGCTTTCTTTGCGTTTTGCCGGTATTATAGAGCGCGCCTGTAAGTTGGCAGGACAACGTGTGGTTATTCTTGTCGATGAATATGATAAACCCATGTTGCAAGCCATCGGTAATGAGGAATTGCAGAAGCAATTTCGGAATACATTAAAGCCTTTTTATGGAGCGCTTAAAACAATGGACGGTTGCATCAAGTTTGCGTTTCTGACCGGAGTGACGAAGTTTGGTAAAGTCAGTGTGTTTAGTGACTTGAACAACTTGGATGATATTTCAATGCGGAAAGATTATGTTGAGATCTGTGGTGTCAGCGATCAGGAACTTCATGATACTTTAGATGCCGAGCTTCATGAATTTGCTGATATTCGGGGGGTGACGTATGATAAACTCTGTGCGGAATTGAAAGAATGTTATGACGGTTATCACTTTACGCACAACTCAATCGGCATGTACAATCCGTTCAGTTTGCTCAATGCTTTTAAGTATAGAGAATTTGGCAGCTATTGGTTTGAAACGGGTACGCCTACCTATCTGGTGAAATTGCTGCAAAAACATCATTATGACCTGGAACGGATGGCACATGAAGAAACTGATGCCCAAGTCCTGAATAGTATAGACTCCGAATCGACTAACCCTATTCCGGTGATTTATCAGAGTGGTTACCTCACCATTAAAGGGTATGATGAAGAATTTGGAATGTATCGTTTAGGTTTTCCAAATCGTGAAGTGGAAGAAGGCTTTGTCCGTTTCTTGCTTCCTTATTATGCGAATGTAAATAAGGTAGAATCTCCGTTTGAGATTCAGAAGTTTGTTCGTGAAGTACGTTCCGGAGATTACAACTCTTTCTTCCGTCGTTTGCAAAGTTTCTTTGCAGATACCACCTACGAAGTGATTCGCGACCAGGAATTGCATTACGAGAACGTGCTTTTCATCGTTTTTAAACTGGTCGGCTTCTATGCCAAAGTGGAATATCATACGAGTGAAGGACGCATCGATCTTGTCTTGCAGACAGACAAATTCATCTATATCATGGAATTTAAGCTGAACGGCACGGCAGAAGAGGCATTGCGGCAGATTAACGATAAGCATTACGCTCTTCCTTTCGAGATGGATGAACGGAAGCTCTTTAAGATAGGAGTGAACTTCAGTGCGGAGACCCGCAATATTGAAAAATGGATAGTTGAAGAAAAATAGACAAAAAAGGCGGCTCGTTTTGAACGGGCCGCCTTTTCTGTCTATTTGATTTCGATTTCTTCCTTCATATCGATTTCCTCTCCATGTGTATCATAGAACACATATTGCAGGAATGCGAGTTTCTGACTTGGAATAATCTTGATACCGAATCCGTATTTCATCTGCCACTTCCGTTTCAGGGAAACGAGCCCCTGGTTGATGTAAGCGGCCACATACGGATGGACGTGTAACGAGAATTTCTTAACCTTCAGTTTATTGACCAGGTAATCAATTTTACTCTCCAAAGTGTCCGTAAAGAGAATGGACGACTTGATAGTGCCTTTGCCGAAGCAAGTAGGGCAGGTTTCGGTCGTGTTGACGTCCATTGCCGGACGTACACGTTGGCGTGTAATCTGCATCAGCCCGAATTTGCTGAGCGGCAGAATATTATGCCGTGCCCTGTCTTTCTGCATATTGGCACACATTCGTTCATAAAGCTTCTGACGGTTTTCGGCTTCATTCATGTCGATGAAGTCTACGACAATGATACCACCCATATCTCTTAATCTCAGTTGGCGGGCCAGCTCGTCGGCGGCTCCCAGATTTACTTCGAGTGCGTTACCTTCCTGCCCGTTGGCATTCTTGGTGCGGTTACCGCTGTTCACGTCTACTACGTGAAGCGCCTCAGTGTGCTCAATAATCAGATAGGCACCACTCTTGTAAGAGATAGTTTTACCAAACGACGATTTAATCTGCTTGGTGATACCGAAATTGTCGTAAATGGGAAGTTGACCTTTGTACAGTTTCACGATATTAGCCCGGTCGGGCGCAATCAGTGATACATAGTCTTTAATTTCATTGTACACAGCCTCATCGTTGACGTGGATATTCTCAAAAGAAGGGTTGAAGAGGTCGCGCAACAAACCTACGGCGCGGCTGGTCTCTTCATAAATCAACGTCGGAAACTTGGTGGCTTTCTGCACTTTTACCATCGCATCTTCCCAATGCTTAACCAGGACTCTAAGCTCTCCGTCGAGTTCGGCTACGCGTTTGCCCTCAGCTACTGTGCGGACGATGACACCGAAGTTTTTCGGCTTGATGCTCATCAGCAATTGTTTAAGGCGGGCGCGTTCTTCGCTCGATTTAATTTTTTGTGAAACAGAAACCTTGTCATTAAAAGGGATCAGTACGAGATAGCGTCCGGCAAACGAAATTTCCGACGTCAGTCGCGGTCCCTTAGTGGAGATCGGTTCCTTAACGATTTGCACCACTACTTCTTGTCCTACCTTGAGGGTGTTGGATACGGTTCCATCCTTGTCAAGATCGGGAAGCAGGGTTGCTTTGCTGATGGAGGTCAGCTTCTTTTTGTCGCTTAAAGTCTGCTTTACAAACTTTTCGAGTGAGTTAAATTGAGGACCCAAGTCCAAATAATGAAGGAAAGCATCTTTCTCGTAACCGACGTCTACAAAGCATGCATTCAGTCCGGGCATCAATTTCTTGATACGTCCCAAATACATATTGCCCACAGAGAAAGAAATATTTCTTCCTTCGCTCTGAAGTTCCACCAGACTCTTATCTTCGAGAAGGGCGATGGATACCTCTTTGGGCTGTACGTCAACTACTAGTTCACTTGTCACTGTTTTGTTTCCTTATTATTGATTGAATCTCATTTATATGAACAACATTTTTTACAAATTGTTCATTTTGGGTTAGCTACTTAAACAAAGAACAAACTTGAAAGACATTAGCTTCGCAAGTTTGTTCTTTATTTCTGTGTGATCCAGACTTAAAAATTATTTTTTGCTTTTATGTCTGTTCTTTCTTAGTCTTTTTTTACGCTTGTGCGTAGACATTTTATGTCTTTTTTTCTTTTTTCCGCTTGGCATAGCTTCACATTTTATGGGTTAATACTCTTGTTTATTATTTCTTTACTGAAATTGTAAATGTCTTAGCCGGTTTGAAAGCCGGAATATTGTGCTCCGGAATAATGATCGTAGTATTTTTAGAAATGTTACGAGCAGTCTTTTGCGCTCTTTTCTTTACTACGAAACTACCAAATCCACGCAAGTATACGTTCTCATCGTTAGACAATGAATCCTTTACTGCATCCATAAATGCCTCGACTGTTGTAAGAACTGTCTGCTTATCAATCCCAGTTTTCTTTGTAATCTCGTTTACAATATCTGCTTTAGTCATTTTTCCTTAAAAAAAATATTATTACTATGTTATTGCTAATTTTTTGGACTGCAAATATATAGCTTTTTAAGCTCCTAAAAAAATATATTCTGCACATTTTTCTAAAAAAATAGTGGCATAGAGTTTTCTTAGAACCAAAAGAGTTACTTTTGTGTGCCTTTTGGCTAGGATAGGCAAGATAAATGTTAGATAATACACTAGGAACGAGGATATGAACGAGTTTACTAAAACAATTGTAGAGTGGTATAAAGAGAACAAACGTGAACTGCCCTGGAGGGAATCTGCCGATCCGTATCTGATCTGGATTTCGGAGATTATTCTTCAACAGACGCGGGTGGCGCAGGGGTATGATTATTTTCTTCGTTTTATCAAACGTTTTCCCGATGTGCGAACTTTGGCGGCTGCGGAGGAAGATGAAGTGATGAAATACTGGCAGGGATTGGGATATTATTCACGTGCCCGCAATCTTCATGCCGCCGCCAAAAGCATGAATGGGGTTTTCCCGAAAACGTATCCGGAGGTGCTGGCTCTGAAAGGAGTGGGGGAGTATACAGCGGCAGCGATCTGTTCGTTTGCTTATGGCATGCCTTATGCGGTGGTGGACGGTAATGTGTACCGGGTGCTTTCGCGTTATTTTGGCATCGATACTCCGATTGATTCGACGGAAGGAAAAAAAATCTTTGCAGCATTGGCGGATGAGATGCTGGATAAGAAGCATCCGGCTGTTTATAATCAGGGAATAATGGATTTCGGAGCGGTTCAGTGCACTCCGCAGTCGCCTGATTGTTTGTTCTGTCCGTTGGCGGGCAGTTGCTCGGCACTTTCGAAAGGCTGGGTAACAAAACTTCCGGTGAAGCAACATAAAACAAAGACAACGAACCGTTACTTTAATTATATTTATGTACGTGCGGGCGCGTATACCTTTATAAATAAACGGACGGGCAATGATATTTGGAAAAATCTGTTCGAACTGCCATTGATCGAAACTCCGATGCCTCTTTCGGAAGAAGATTTTTTGACTTTACCGGAATTCCGTGCACTCTTTGCACCGGGGGAAGTACCGGTGGTACGTACGGTTTGCAGAGAAGTAAAGCATGTGTTGTCTCACCGGGTTATTTATGCTAATCTATATGAAGTAACATTATCTGAAAATTTGACTTCTTTCAGTAGCTTCCAAAAAATAAAAGTCGAAGAACTGGAACAATACGCTGTGTCAAAATTGGTGCAAACCCTGTTACAAGCAATGGATAAGCATTGAGTATTAGGTTTTAAGTATTAACCATGCAGTTCATGACGCAGCCTAATACTTGTAAACTTAATACTTGATTTTATACTTAATACTTAAAATTCTTGCATCCTATTGTTATTCTGTTTAATTTTGGCGACAGATTTGATTTAAGAATCATAAACGTGATACAGGTATGTCAGTAAATAAAGTGATATTGTTAGGATACGTAGGACAAGATCCGCGGGTGAAATATTTCGATGCAGGTTCGGCTGTGGCAACATTTTCGTTGGCTACGACAGAACGTGGATATACTTTGGCTAATGGAACCCAGATTCCCGACAGAACAGAATGGCACAATATCGTTGCATCCAACCGCTGGGCGGAAATTGTGGATAAGTATGTACACAAAGGAGAAAGGTTGTATCTGGAAGGAAAGATAAGAACCCGTTCTTACAGTGACCAGTCTGGTGCTATGCGTTATATCACCGAAATTTATGTGGACTATATGGAAATGCTGTCTTCGAAAGGAGCCAATCCGGGTGCGGGAGCTTCTGCTTCCGGACAACCGGCTATGGGGCAACAGCAGCAACCGGTTGCCGGTCAGCCGCAACAGGCGCAGCAGGCACAGCCTATACAAGATAATCCGGCAGATGATTTGCCGTTCTAGGATAATGTGATAGTGTGCCAATCGGTTTTCGCGAGCTTCTTGGCACATTATCTTTTGTTTAATTAAAATATAGACTCTTTGGACTCAGATGGTTATTTAAGCCAATTGGCTGACATTTTCAACGGTATTACCGTAAACACTCCTTCTATCTCTGCTATTATTGCCATAGTACTGGCAGGTATACTCCTGCTTGCTTCCGGCTTTGCTTCGGCTTCCGAAATAGCATTTTTCTCACTTACTCCTTCCGACCGGAATGATATTGATGAACATAATCATCCTTCCGATGAAAAAATAAGTGCCCTGTTAGGGGATTCAGAACGCCTCCTGGCAACGATATTGATTACAAACAACTTTGTGAATGTGACCATTATCATGCTCTGCAACTTCTTCTTTATGAATGTATTTGTTTTTCATTCTCCGTTGGCAGAGTTCCTGATACTGACTGTCATCTTGACTTTTCTGTTATTATTGTTCGGTGAAATCATGCCGAAAATCTATTCGGCACAGAAGACATTGGCTTTTTGCCGTTTCTCGGCACCGGGGATTTACTTTCTGGAAAAGCTGTTTCGTCCGATAGCTACTGTGCTTGTACATTCAACTATTTTTTTAAATAAGCATTTTGTAAAGAAGAGCCACAATATTTCTGTCGATGAACTGTCGCACGCATTGGAGCTGACAGATAAAGCGGAGCTTTCTGAAGAGAATAATATTTTGGAGGGTATTATCCGTTTCGGCGGTGAAACTGTGAAGGAGGTGATGACATCACGTCTGGATATGGTTGATCTGGATATCCGTACCTCTTTCAAGGAGGTGATGCAATGTATCATTGAAAATGCTTATTCGCGTATTCCTATCTATTCCGGTTCGCGGGATAATATCAAGGGGGTATTGTATATTAAAGACCTGTTGCCTCATGTCAGCAAGGGGGATAATTTCCGTTGGCAGTCATTGATCCGTCCGGCTTATTTTGTGCCGGAAACAAAGATGATTGATGATCTGTTGCGCGATTTCCAGGCGAACAAGATTCATATTGCCATTGTTGTGGATGAGTTTGGAGGAACTTCCGGACTGGTGACAATGGAGGATATTATCGAAGAGATTGTGGGGGAGATTCACGATGAATATGATGATGAAGAACGTACATACGTTGTCTTGAATGACCATACCTGGATATTTGAAGCGAAGACGCAGTTGACGGATTTCTATAAGATTGCGAAAGTAGACGAAGACGAGTTTGAAAAGGTGGTAGGAGATGCGGATACATTGGCGGGTATGTTGCTCGAAATTAAAGGAGAATTCCCGGCATTGCATGAGAAAGTGACTTATCACCATTATGAGTTTGAAGTGCTCGAAATGGACAGTCGTCGTATCTTGAAAGTGAAATTTACAATTCTGCCGAAGGATATGGAAGGCTCGGAAGAGAAAGAATAATCTTGGAATAATAGTTTTGAGAGCATAATCAAGCAAATGTAAGATGGCGTTATTTCTGCAATATAAGACGGATGATATACAGTGGGCTGTCTGGAAGATGGAAGAGTCTTTGGAGGTTCTATTGGCTCTCTTGCCGGATGCGCGCAGAGTTTTCTGTGAACAGGAATTGAATCGCTTTGTCTCCGAACGCCGTAAGATGGAATGGGTGTCTGTTCGTGTTTTGTTGTATTCTATGTTGCAGGAGGATAAGGAAATCGGTTATTCTCCCGAAGGAAAACCTTATCTGACGGACCATTCTTTTTTTATCAGTATTTCTCATACGAAAGGTTATGTGGCGGTAATGCTTGCTTCTTTGACTCCGGCGGGCATTGATATTGAGCAATATGCTCAACGGGTTCATAAGGTAGCCGATCGGTATATCCGTTCTGATGAGCAAGCGGAACCTTATCAGGGAGACGTGACCTGGGGACTGTTATTGCATTGGTCGGCAAAGGAAGCCGTTTTTAAACGGATGGAAAACGCGGACGCTGATCTTCGTAAACTCCGATTGACGCATTTTATTCCTCAAGAGGAGGGAACATTTCAGGTTCAGGAGTTGGCGACGGAGCGGCAGGTACTTTACTCTGTGGGTTATCGTATCTGTCCGGATTTTGTATTGACGTGGACATTGAGTTGAATGTCACTTCACTTTAGGACGTCCTCATTATTTTATGAACCCACGGTTTTCGGACGACCTCTATTACTGTTGGTTTACTTCTCTTTTTTGTTAAGTCGGTAGCTCAATGCTCCTGACGGACATTTACTGATTTGTGCAATTAATTCTTCCGTTGTCGCATTTTCTATTTGCACCCAGGGTCTTTCTTTAGGATGATAAACATTGGGTAACATCTTTACACATATTCCGGCGTGCTGGCATAATTCCGGCTGCCATACAATGGTTAGTTCACCATTGGTGTATTCTATTTTCTTTCCCATATCCGTATTTATTTAATATGAATACCACGCATTACAATTCGCTTCCACTCCGGATATTTGTGAATATATCCGGCTACAAACGGGCAAAGCGGTACCAGACGTAAACCTTGTCGTTCAATGTCTGTCAGCACTTTTTCTGCAAGTTGTGAGCCTACTCCCTTGCCGCCTAATGAGGCGGGTACTTCCGTATGTACAAGGTATATTTCTCCATTGTTTGATTTGATATAGTCTATTTCGGCTATTTTACCATCGATCTGAAATTCATACCGATGTTTATCTTCGTTGTCTATTAATTTATAATCTTCTGCCATAATTTAGCGTATTAAGTTCGATTATAACATAAACACGTTTGGAACACTTTTGTTTTATGCGAACAATTATTCTTGTTAATGGAGAAAGTATTGCCTGTTCATACCGACTGTTCCGATTCCTTTCTGTTTTTAATGAGATAATTTATTTAGTGCAATAATAATTTTATTTAGTTCACTGGTTGATCGGAACAATCACTTCCTCAACTGATGTTTATTATTACTTTTCTAAATTTATAATCTTTCTAATTGAACTGTGAAATGTCTCATTAAAGGTGCTTCCCAAGCGATGCGCACTCCATGGGTTATGCTTTCTCTGCGTTCATATACGTTTTTGAGAGCGGCAGCTATTACGTTCATATGATTGTCTGTATATACTCTGCGGGGAATGGCGAGGCGGAGTAAATCAAGACCGTTAAAACGATTTTCATGGGTCACCGGATCGCGGTCGGCAAGGATATAACCGATCTCGCATCCACGGATGCCGGCTTCCAGATAAAGTTCTATGGTCAGCGTCTGTGCCGGGAATTCTTCTTTGGGAACGTGTGACAGTACTTTAGGCGCATCAATGAAGATGGCGTGGCCTCCGGCCGGTCGTTGGTAAGGAATTCCGTATTCATCCAGTTTCTTTGCCAGGTATTCCACTTGTTTGATACGTGTTTCGAGATTGTCGAATTCGGTGTTTTCATCCAGGCCGATGGCAAGGGCGTTCATATCTCGTCCGTTCATTCCTCCATAGGTGAGATAGCCTTCGTATTGTACGCAGAAACCTTTTGCGCCTTCGTACCAGTCTGCACGTCGTGTGGCAATAAATCCACCCATATTGACGATTCCATCTTTCTTGGCACTCATTGTCATACCATCGGCTAGAGAGAACATTTCCCGTGTGATTTCTTTGATGGTTTTGTCTTGATAACCTTCTTCGCGCATCTTGATGAAATAGGCGTTTTCGGCAAAGCGTGCAGAGTCGAAAAGTACAGGTTTGCCGTATTTGTCAGCGATGGCACGTACTTCATGCAGGTTTTGCATGGACACAGGTTGTCCTCCGGCTGTATTGTTGGTGATGGTTACGATGATAAAAGGAATTCGTTCTGCATATTCTGTCAGGGCTTTCTGCAATTTATCAGGGTCTACATTTCCTTTGAACGGGATTTCCAGTTGAGTTTGTTTGGCAGCGTCGATGGTACAGTCTAATGCGATGGCATGACGTCCTTCGATGTGCCCTTTGGTGGTATCAAAGTGTGAGTTGCCAGGTACAATGTCTCCTTCATGCACGAGATAAGAGAAAAGCACGTTTTCTGCGGCACGTCCTTGATGGGTAGGTATGATATATTCGAATCCTGTCAGTTTCGTAATCATCTCTTTCAACTTAAAGAAGGAGGTTGCTCCGGCGTAGCTTTCATCGCCTAGCATCATTCCCGCCCATTGACGGTCGCTCATCGCTCCGGTTCCGGAATCGGTGATGAGATCGATATAAACTTGTTCTGACTTGAGTTGAAAGACATTATAATGTGCTTCTTTAATCCATTGCTCGCGTTCTTCACGTGTGCTTTTCCGGATGGGTTCTACCATCTTTATTTTCCATGATTCAGCAAAAGGTAATTCCATTGTCGTAGATTTAATAGTTTTGAACGACGAATATAGCTAAAATTTGTGTGATTAGCAAATGTATAGTATCTTTTTGTTAGTGAAAGTTATTGGAATTACTTCTCTATGGGCTGGTAATATACCAAAATGTAGTGGGTAGATAGAAAGAGAGCCGGATTTCTTAAAAGAATATCCGGCTCTTTAAAATTATGCGGTCGATTGATGTCAATCCCGATCAAGCAAACAGTTGGTTATTTAGTCTTCGATAGTAATACCGTCAAGACAGAAATAGGTTGGGGTCATTGCACCCCACTGGTTTTCTTTGGTAGTCTTGATATTGAATTTCAATCCCTCAGTTTCGCCTAATGAAGTTAGGTCTACCCATTTCCATGTAGTTACAAATTGGGTTCCTTCACCTAAAGTGCACTCTACACTTTGAGTTTTATCCATATTATAGATGATGATTTTGAAAGAATCTGTATTTCCAAATTTATCTTTTCCTTCGAATATAGAACTACCTTCCTTCATACTATTGTAAGCATAGACACAGTTTGTTAAATATAGTCCTTTTACTCTATAGGATTCCAATTTGTTCGAGTTGTCGTGGTCTCTGAAACGGATTGCGGCTTCTTTATCAGAATTTTCTCCAATTTTATATCCGGCAGCTCCCACGATAACGTATGTATTATTGATTACTCCTTTTTTAGTGATAGCGCGATAATCATAAGTTGCGAAGTCTGGGCAATCTTTTTCTGTACAATTTGTAAATGCAAAACTATCTGAATAGAAACCGTATGTTGAAGATACACAGTCAAATTCAAAGATTCCACTAGCGTCTGTTAATAGATTATATTTGTAGTTAGTTGTCCCCCAGTCGCTACTAACAGACCATGAATCATCCGGATTTTCTTGATCGCCCATATCAAGTGTATGAGTTTCGTAATTGGGCAGGCTAAGCACGTATGTTTTTGTATCGTCATCATCGCTACAGCCACAAAATACAAATACTGATAACAGTAATAATAAAGATAATTTCTTCATGTTCTTTTCTGATTTTAGTTATTAATTAATTATTGATTATTTCTTGAAATGTAAGTTCTCGATCGTTGTGACTTCGGTTGATATTTCACCCATTTGTCCTGCATCCTGATTGACTGCGGTCATAATCTTCACGAAGTCGATTTGATCCAAGTCTGCCGGACTGCCATTGCTATCCACAGCCCAATCTATCTTGAAATTACTTCCTTCCTTGCTGTTAGGATGGTTGTCTGCATATCCCCACGGATAGCAATATCCTACCCATAATCCATTCTCCAAAACGGCATTATCTTTTAGACGTGTTCCCTGAAATGTGATTTCATCACTTTCTATCCAAAGTGGATAATATGATTCTTGGTTATGGAAGCTGTTACGGAAGATATATCCTTCGTTGCCTTGATTGTCTTTCCAAAAAACTTTTAGGTTGGCAGGATTCGGACGGTGATAGGTTATTTCATATCCGCGTGTTTCTGTGTCTTTCCCGTATTCGCTTCCTTTCAATTCATACCACTCATCATCAGGCTTTCCATTACCATTTACATCTTTGGATACAAATACGATCCCCGGTTCGGCACTTCCGCCCAATGCTCCTGTTCCGGTTTTGGAGTTATAATAAGCATTGCCTTTTATCTTGAAGTCATATTCTCCTGTTACATTCGGAATGGGTTGTGGGAATCCTAAAACAATGTAACCGCCGAATCCTCCCAATGTAAGGAGTGATTTTTGCTGGATTCTGCGGGTTGCTTCTTCTAGTATATCATCATAAGTAAAGCCCTCCTTATATGCTGAAGTGGTAGTGTTGATAAACTGTCCGGGAGCTGGGCGATATTCCCATACTTTATTGGCGAAAGCCAGAGGGTTTTCTTTCTCATCATCGTTGTCATCAATATCGCTTTGTGAGGCTTTGTCACTGAATGCGATTGTATTCGGGTTAAGTCCGATGTTGTTCAGACGGAACAGGAGTTGTCCTTGTTGGTTGAAACAAAGTAGGTCACCGTAAGTGGTGTAATCACGGGCTTCGGTGATATATACATTGTTGCTGTAAGGGTTGATATTGATACCGTAAGGTGTCTTTATTACAGTTCCATCGGTTATGAAATTCTCACGGATTGTTTCTTCTGTTTTCAGATTGAACATCTTGATAGAAGAAGTCTGTGTGGTATAGTTGTAATTGTATAGGTAGGCTATGTCTCCGTCGATGGCGAAGTTTTGCACTTTCTCGTTAGATTGAGTAACCTTGTTTGTCCGGCAATCTATCTTGACGAAGTTATAATCGCCGGCTTCTACATCTTCGCCACGGGTGGCTACATAAACGGTTTCGTCCGGACCTGCTGCTATTTTACCGGGATTCGGGCCTACTGTTAGTTTCCTACTTTCTTTAAATGTGGCAATATCGACAACAGATACCGTGTTGTCTACACCCAATCCTGATGAATAGTCCAATCCGCCGGAATTGGAAATATATAACTTTTCGTTTTGTACACAAATACCGTCGGGGTTGCGTCCCACTGATGTGATAGCTTCTATGGATAGGGAGGTGGTGTCTATGCGTGCAACGGTTCCATCGTATGAACATACGTATGCCTTTTCTTTGTGAAAAGCGATGTAGCGTGGCTGACGGGAACTTCCGTTTTCTGCCAACATCTGAATCTGTTTCAATGAGCTTCCCGTACGAAAGTCTATCACTTCTATCGTACTGGAGATATTGACTATCACATATATCTTGCTTCCATAAATAGCCATATCGTTGGCTGTATCTCCTAATCCCCGATGGTTGACTGCTTTGAAATAGTCACGAACCATTTGCTGGTTGCCGAAAGAAAAACGTGCCAGCGAGCTATTGTTCTGATTGAACAGTCCTTCGCATAATACATATAATTCGGCGGTACCCGTTTCTGTCGGATCGCCTATAATGCCTGATGTGAAGGGCTTGTCCTCCATATCATCACATGCCACAAATAAGATTATGAATGACAGCCAGCACGAGAATATATATATTAGTTTCCTTTTCACGTCAATATCTTACCTTTATAATAGTTAATATCTTATTTTTATTGTAGCCCTTACGGATCGTCCGGGCATTGGGAAGTATTTCACAATCTCGTAATTCTTATCCATCAGGTTCAATACTTCCACGCTGAGAGAGGTCGTGATTTTTCTGATCTGAAAATCACGGCTTGCAGAAATGCTGTGGTCGCTATAGCTATCCAATCTGTTTTCGGCAATGTTTTGTCCTAATGCATAGCGTTTTCCGGAAAAAAGGAATGAATAAGACAGATTGATCCACGGTGTTTCGACGCCTGCCTGTCCCGAAGCGGAGACGCGGGGAGTGTAAGCTATTTGATGTTTGTATGTCGATTCATACGTGCTTGGATCGGGTGGGGTAACGTCTAATGCTCGTTGGTATGTGTAGTTACCCGAGAGGTTGATGCGGATTTTTTCCCAGGGTTGGAGGGAGAGACTTCCTGTAGCATCAATGCCTTTGATGTCAACTTCACCCAGGTTTTTCATGCTCCATACGGCAAGGTTCTTGGTAGGATAAGCGATGATTTTATCTGTAACCTTATTATAATAAGCATCGACGGTTGCTGACAAATAGGGTAGGAATGGGCATACATTCTTGCTGTATGTCAGTCCGATGTTGTATTGTTTGGCTTTTTCCGGCTTTAGTTGGGTATTGCCTACTTCTTCGTAATATAAGTCGTTGAAACTTGCCAGGCGGAAAATATCTTTATAGAAGAAGCGTACACGGAATTCTTCATGATGAAAAGGTTTGAATGCGGCACTTACGTAAGGGGTTAGTTTACGGTGATTGCCGGCACTGCCGCCTTTCTTTACATCTTCATTGATAACGGTTGCCAATGCGGATGCGGAGATTGTTAACCAGTCATTCACGTATTTGCCGGCGAATGCCGTTAGCCATGAATAGCGCGTGGGATGTACAAAGTTGTTTAGATCGGCGTTCATGGTGTTGATGCTTCCGTCGGTGGAAAGAGAGAATGAGAGGTTGCTCAACAGTCTGTATAGTACAGAAGCGGAAAGGTAATATTCCTGCTGATAATAGCTGTTTTCCGTTTTCTTTAAAGAGTTCTTGGTATCGGGGTCCAGATAACGTTGATAGCTCCAATTCCACTTGGCAGAGGTTTGGAACACCCATTGCTGACTGAATTCTTTCTTGTATTGACTTTGTATGAAAGTGTTTTTATCCCACAAGTGTTGTGTGGAGTGGTCGTTATAGAAGGTTGTAGCTTTGGGTAGTCCCCGGGAGGACTGGAAGTAGTAGGCTTTCAACCGCCATTGTTCTTTATCGGAGAAGTTGCCGTAAAGTCCGGCTTCAGCACGGAATGTCTGTACGTCTGTATTTTTCCGTTTCTCACGTGAGGACAGATCTCCTTCTGCACTTCCATAGCGCAGTGTATATGGATAATGTCCGTCAGAGGACATCCATTCGCCACTGACTGACATGCTCCATGTTTTATTGAATTGTTGTTCCAGCAGGAGGGAGGGATTGACTAATCCCCAGGAACCTGTTTTGAAAGCTCCTGCTACGTTGGTCTTTTTGTCCTTCGTGAATAGTGGGGTAAGTGTCTGGATATTCAGTATGCCTGCTGCTGCAAAGAAGCGGGCAGGTTGGAAGATATTATCGCTTTGTCCGTTGTTTAGAGAAAGTCTGTCAACATTATCGAGCGAGAAGCGACCTATATCAATTTGGCCTGTTTGGCAATCGGTCAGGGTAATTCCGTCATAGCCGACAGCGGTATGTTGGGCTCCCAGGCTTCGTATGGATACTGTTTTCAGTCCGCCGATGCCTCCGTAATCTTTTACAGTCACTCCGGCAAAGTGTTTCACCGCGTCGGAGACTTGCAGGGCGTGCAGGTTTTTCAGGGCGTCTTTGGAGAAGACTTGCAGGGGAGCGGTTGAGCGTACTTCGCGGGTCTGATAGATATCTGATACTGTTATTTCGGGAATAGAATATGTATGTGTCGTATCTACCTTTTGCTGTTGTGCAAAAAGTGGTATGGATAAGAATTGGCAGCTGAATACTGCAAAGATCACTTTATTAAATGTTCTTTTTTTCATTTATTCCTTTTTCAGTATGTTGTTGTTTATAAGTGTCCGGGCGAAATCCCTTCGACCGGACACGCATAAATAAACTTGGCAGAGTTTATTCGTTTTAACACACTTTCTCTGAATCAGAGTGATGAATGAAATGATAGACGACTTGTCCGGTTCATTAGACTCAACGCTTTTTCCTCGAAAGCAGTGAAACTTATTTGCATGGTAGGTCTTCTGACTTATTCCTGTTACAAACGCCTTCCCGGATTGGTCTCCAGTGGCAATGAGTGAATTGCTTGTAACTTGTATGGAACTTACAGCAGCGGGACTGTTCAGGACTTGCACCTGATTCCCTTTTAATTGCTTCCCCCGCATGGGAGTCGCAAACCAATGCGCGACAAAGATAGGGAGTTTATTTGTTTTTTCCAAGGGGATGTTCTTTTTCTTTCGTCTTGATACGAAAGAGAAAGAACCAAAAAGAAAGGATCAAGGCTGCGTTTTTTCAGCTACTCCGGTGCTTCCTCCGGCTAAAGGGCAGAAACTCGCTACGCTCAAACAGTCTGCCCTTTTTGACGCCGAAGAAAACACCTGCGCTTGACGCTGAAAAAACGAGGCCGGGGAGGCGTGTGGGGTGGGTGTGAGGTAGGCGTGAGGTGGGTGTGAGGTGGGGGGAGGTAGGTTGGTTGTTGGTGGGGGAGAGTCTTTTGGGAAATGGTGACGCTATCCGGTGTAAATAGTGACGGTATATGGTAAGGATACCGTTAGTATCTTGAGCATATACCGTCACTATCTTTTCTATGTTAATCAAGCGGCCTATGTTGGCTTATATGCTGTATGTCAACAGGGATTTCTTGTGTATGTTTATTTATTGCTTTTCATTAGCAGGTATTCTTCAACAGCTTGTGCGGTGGCGTCTTTTAAGAGCACAGTTTTTTCCTTGTTGAGAAGGTAGAGGGTGGGGATTGCTTTCAAGTCGTATAGTTGTTGTTCTTTGATGGCGAGTTTCTTGTCGTATCCGTTGATCCATTCTTTGGGGAATTCATTCAGGTGGTTTCGCCATTCGTCCAGTTCTTCGTCAGGATAGACGGAGAGGACTGTTAGTTTCTTTTGTTCCAGAAGTTGGTTGATGATAGGGGCGTTTTTCAGAGCGTCTATCGTTTCTGTGCAGGCATGGCAACCTGGGTTGTTGATGAATAGCAGGATGTAATCCGTTTGTTGTTGGTAGAGGGAACCTTGCGCGCCGGAGGCCAGCGTGTAGTTGAAGTTCAGGGCTTTGGTGCCGATGCGGTTTTTCTGGGCCAATTCCCGGCGGGCTTTGGGACGTACTTTTTCTATTTCCTCTAGCAGGGGGGAAGTTAACATAGCATCTAATACGGGGATGTAGAATTCTTCGTTACGCATGGGGGAGTTGGGGTCGTAGAGATATTTATCAGCCAGATCGGTGATGTAGGTGAATACCTTTTTGTCTGCGTTCGTTCGCTCGATTGTTTTCCGCATGGCTTCTTGTGCGGTTTCCAAAGGGACATGATTCAGTATGTCGCAATAGTCTGCCCAGGCTTGCTCGGTTATTTCGGGGTGGTGGATGTAATTGGTGTCGGCGAAGTTGACATGATCCCAATAGTGTTTCACTAAAAAATCTGCTCGTTGTTCGGGAGCTGTCATCATTGTGGGGATGGCAGGCAGGATGAAGGTTGTAATAGTATCCCGGGGCGCTTCGTTTTCACATTGATTGGAAGCGTTTCCACTTTTACAGGCACAAAGAAGGAGAATACACAAAGTAAATAGGATATTTATATTCGTTTTCATGACTTGCTATTTTTCATTTAACTTATATATGTGCATTGAAGTATACATGTATTGAAGACAAAGATAGCTTTCTTTTTATTTTTATCAAAAAAATCATCTTTTTTTCAGTTACCGGAGTTTCAAATGGTGAATTTGGGAAGTTCGGGAAAGGATGAGCTGGAAAGAGGATCATGTTCTGTTTTTAAGATTTCCATCGAAAAAGAATACTTCAACATGATTAAAACAGAAGAGAAATTGCATAAACAAATGCAAGAATATGCAGAAACTCCGGCTTATTTTGTATGTTTTAGCGAGGAATATGCACTTTGGGGGGTAAGTAAAGCTTCCATTTCTTACCGATATAGCTTTGGTTTCTCACCGATGAACCTTCTGTTTCTCACCGACAAACCTTTGGTTTCTCGGTGAGGAAGCTGCGAAGGCATAAAAAGGTCCCTTTTTTGAGCTGGTTGGTTTTCGTCGGGTGATAAAAGGAAAATGGCAAAAAGACCGTATACCGATGATTTGTCTTTCCAAAAGAGTCGTATGTTGGTAAATTACTTTTGTGTTGAAAGAAAAACGTTCTAAAATGTAAAATATAGGATTCCGCTGAAGGAAAATGCTACGCATTTAGGTAATCTTCCGCACGGTGATCCAATCTATTGTATTCTCGTGTGTTTTAATATTCCTTTTTTAAGAAAGTATGTACAGTGGTCATTCTTGCATTTTGCCCAGACTCTTCACTGTATTGGCGAACTCATCTTTCGGTACAATGGCTTTGTTTCGTGTCTTCAGTCGGTTGTTGTAGACCGTCTGCGGAGAGCAATGTAAGAATTCGGCTATCTTTACGCTATCGTTAATTCCCAGACGTACCAGCGCATATATGCGTAGTTCGGTATTCAGTAATTCTCCATCTTTTAGTAAAATCTGCTCGTCGGGATGCAGCAGGGCGTTGAAGTCTTCGACAAAATTGGGATAGACATGTAGAAAGATGGCGTCGAAGTTATGGTAAAGCTCTTTCAACTCATTCTGTGCCATAATCGGAGAGTCTGTCAATTCTTTTATGTCATCAAATTGTTTGGCTTTCATTTTCCTGTTAATACTTTTACGGAATTCGTCCAGCTTGCTGATATAGTTGGAACAGATGGAAAAAACGTAACCTATATATTCTTCCTTTACATAATTGGATTCGCGAAGTTGGGCGTTTGTTTCTTTCAACTGTTCATTTAACGACTGTAACTGGGCGTTTGCTTTTTCCAACAGTTGATGGGTTTCCGACAGTTCGTCCACATGTTTGTTCAGCAACAGATTGCTTTCATTCAGTTGGGAGCGTGAATATGCCAGTCGCTTCATTTGCATATAGATATAGAGAATGGCAATCAGTAAGATGATTGAAAGAATACTGACCAGAAACAAGAATGTATGCAAACGGGCTTCCTGTCGGATATTTCTTTCTTGATAGGTCCGATGAATGGCGTCTTGTGTTTCCGAAATGCCGATAACACGTACCCGGTTACGATAAAGTTGGGCGTTTTGGAGGCAGTAATTAATATAGGTATAGGCACGGTCTATATCATTCAGTTCATACAATGTTTTTGACAGCTCTTCCAGCGAAGCAATGTCCTTGTTTGCTGTTTTCACATCCGCCATTGCCGAATAAATCATATATTTCAAATACTCGTTTTGTTGATTGCTATCCTGATAAAGGCAGGCTAGGATATAGGCATTCATTGCATCACGTCGGGTTTCCAGGGATGACCTCTCTACTTCATTCAAGAGTTCTTTCTTTATGGATTCCGTATCAGTGCTTCCCAGAAATTTCCACCCTTTGTACCATAAATAGAAAGGGTCTTGAGGGGTGATATAGGCATAGATAGAGTCTTTATATGCTTTTTCTTTCTCATAATATCCTTCACGGATATTTGTATTGTCATCTCCTGAATACTGTCCGAAATGGGAGTACAGATACATCAACTGTCCGTAATATTCCACTTTCAGTTCAGGGGTGAGTAATTGGCTCGAAACATTGCGTAATTCATCTAATGCCTCCTTCAACAAACCGGTAGCGGCCAGAAGAAAAGACTTCTTGATTTTCCACTCCGCTTTCCATTCTTTTTTATTTAGCTTGTCGGCGATGTCCAGATTCTGGTCTACATAAATCATGGCGGAATCGGAATTATAAACGAAATATTCATCGTAATACATCTTGTTCAGCCAATAGCGTTCTTCTGATGTACGGATATTCCGTCCCTGATTATGGAGTTGGTTTATTTTGGCCTCTTTAGCAGCGACGAAGTCATCCTTTCGCGCGATTAAAGAATCTAATTTTGATAGAAGAGACTCAATTTCCATATTATGGGAGTCAGCAGACAAAAAGGTAGAAGTAAATAAAAGTAATAAGGTAAACAGATGTTTCATTGTACTATATTTGGTTAGACGTACAAATATAAGTCAATCCTTTTAAATATGGCGGATGTTCTTTAGGAAAAAGTTAGGTTATATAATCGTTTGATGATGAATACCTCTTCCCGTTTTATTTATTAAAGTTTACTTTTTGCTCTCTTCTTTTTAGAGTAATACGTTAATAATTAGATTATTATCAAAAATGGTGATTTACTTTTGCGCTTTACCTGCTCATACAGGCTATATGTACTTGTTTTATCTTTGCGTTGACAAAAGTCATAAGAAATTTGAGTGTTAACTTTAATATTTTGTGTTATGAGAAATGATTTAAAAAAGACGCAAGCGTTCAGATATATGTTATCTGTCGGATGCTTGCTGTTTTTCTTTTCTATCGGTATGTTTGCCCAGCAGACTGTGAAAGGAATAGTAAAAGATGTAACCGGTGAGCCCATTATCGGTGCGAGTGTATTGGTAAAAGGTACTAATAACGGTACTATTACTAATCTTGATGGTGCTTTTTCTCTCTCCAATGTAGAAGAGGGGGTAGAGATTGAAATAACCTACGTAGGTTATCTTCCGCAAATTGTGAAAGCTACTATCGCTCCGCTCAACATTATTTTACGGGAAGATACGAAAACTTTGGATGAGATAGTAGTGATTGGTTATGGTACTCAGAAGAAGAGTGTGGTAACGGCCTCTATTGCCAAGGTCTCTTCCGAAGATTTGAGCAGAACATCTCCCACACGTGTGGACAATGCGTTGAAAGGTCTGGCAGCCGGTGTTCAGGTCACTACCCTCAATGGTCAGCCGGGAGCGAGCTCAAGAGTACGTGTGCGTGGTATTGGTACTATCAACAACTCCGACCCGCTTTACATTATTGATGGTATGCCGGTAGACGGTGGTATTGATAATATCAATCCCGCTGATATTGCCAGTATCGAAGTATTGAAAGATGCAGCTTCCGGAGCCGTTTATGGGGCTCGTGCGGCAAATGGTGTTGTTCTCGTTACTACAAAGAAAGGTAGTATCGGCAAAACTAAAGTGAGTTATGACTTCTCTTATGGATGGCAAAGTGCATGGAAGAAGCGGGATATGCTGAATGCTACCCAATATGCTACATTGATGAATGAGGCTGCCGATTATGCAGGCGAGTCTCCCCGTTTTGAACAGGTTGCTTCTTTAGGTTCGGGCACCAATTGGCAGGACGCCTTGTTCTATGATAATGCTCCGGTCCAGAATCACCAGTTAAGCATCAGCGGTGCTTCCGAGAAGGTAAATTACTATTTTTCATTAGGATATTATGATCAGGACGGTATCATTGGGGGAAACTACGATGCTTCCAACTACCAACGTCTGTCACTGCGTAGCAACACAATGTACACGCTGTTTGACGAATCGGAACAACGTAATTGGCTGAAAAAGATGACATTCTCTATGAACATAGCTTATTCTCGCGTGAATAGTGTGGGGGTCACTGCCGGCAGTCTGACCGGATCTCCGCTCGGCGACGCTTTGTTCATGGATCCTACCATGTCCGTTTACGCTAAAGATGAAAGCGAACTTCAGAATTATGACCGGAATACTTATGGTGACCCTATCTACGACAAACGTAGCGGACAGTTGCTTTCCATGCCGAGCAGTGATTTCAATGAACTTGCAAATCCGCTTGCAAGACTTTCCTTACCCTATGAAAAGAATAATTCTGATAAGATTATCGCTACTTTGGCTGCCGAACTAAGTGTTTGGGATCATTTGAAATATAAATTCTCTTGGGGTTCCGACCTCGCATTCTGGGGAAAAGACGGATGGAATCATCCTCACTATCTGAATAAAAATGCTACGAATGACAAATCGAAAGTGTGGTCTGAAATGAATCGTGGCTATACGTGGCAGATTGAGAATGTGTTGACGTATGACAAAACGTTTGGTGTTCATTCTTTTGCGGTTGTGTTGGGGCAGTCGGCCAAGAAGTATACAGGACGCGGATTAAAGGGCGATGCAATGGATATGATTGAATATATTGGGGACAAGGCAAACTTGGATTTCACAACCGGTTTGCAGTCTGCAGGTAAACGTAATGCCACCGGTGGGGCATTTGACCCGACAACGTTGGCTTCCTACTTCGGGCGGTTGAGCTATAACTATGATGAACGCTATATGTTACAGGTTACTGTGCGTCGTGACGGTTCGTCTAACTTCGGTCCTAATAACAAATGGGCTACCTTCCCTTCCGTATCTTTAGGATGGAACATAACAAATGAAAAGTGGATGGATCAACGTCCATCATGGTTGACTAATACAAAACTGCGCCTCTCTTGGGGGAAGAACGGTAACGAAAATATCGGAGCTTTCCGTTATATGGCCAATGTAGCTATCGGCAACAACTATGTGTTCGGCACTCCGGGACACCAGAGCATCGTCATGGGTAGTAAGCCGTCCGGCACTCCCAATAAGGACTTGAAATGGGAAGAATCGGAACAATATGATGCCGGTCTGGATTTCGGCTTCTTCAACAATGCTTTGACTTTCACGGTGGATTATTTCTACAAGAAGACGAATGGCATGCTGAAGGAAATGAGTATTCCTTCTTACTTGGGTGAGTCCAAGCCTTGGGGCAACGTTGGTTCGATGAAGAATGAGGGAGTTGAACTGGAATTGGGGTATAAGTTCAATAAAGGTGACTGGAACTTCGGAATATCCGCTAATGCCAGCTATCTGAAAAATGAATTGATTAATCTGGGGAATGCCGATGGCTTTGAGATGTATGACAATGTTCACCAGATTGGTAACGTATCCCGTGCGGAAAACGGAATGCCATATCCTTATTTCTATGGTTATAAAACAAACGGTATCTTCCAGAACAAGGAGCAGATTGATGCTTACGTGAATGATAAAGGGCAGAAGCTGCAGCCCAACGCAGTGCCGGGTGACGTAATCTTTGTAGACTTTGACAAGAACGGAGAGATCAATGATAAGGATAAGACAATGATTGGTAAGGGAACTCCTGATTGGACATTCGGTTTGAACCTCAATGCTTCCTGGAAAAATATCGACTTCAGCATGTTGCTGTCAGGTGCTATGGGGCAGGAAATCATGGACGTAACCCGTCGTCTGGACTGCCGCTATGTGAATCTTCCCGCAGAGTTTATGAATCGTTGGCATGGTGAAGGAACTTCCAATACAATGCCTCGTTTTTCTTGGGCAAACAACAATGATAACTGGCGTGTTTCTGATCTTTATGTCCATAATGGTTCTTACGCACGTATCAAGAACATTCAGTTGGGTTATACATTGCCGTCCTACCTGACTCAGAAGATCTTTATTCAGAAGCTTCGTTTCTATGTGGCTGCCGAGAACCTGCTGACAATGACTTCTTATAAAGGTCTGGATCCGGAACTCAATGGTGACGAACGTTCCAATGGTATCGACCGTGGTTACTATCCTCAGGCGCGTACCTTTACCGTAGGTGTTAATCTTAATTTTTAATGAATATAAAGCATACAGATATGAAAAAGTTTACATTATATAGCTTCGCCGCTCTGGCTTTGATGCTGGGTACAGCATCTTGCGGCGACGACTTCCTGTCAGTTGAGCCTTCAAGCAGCTTGCCCATTGACGGATATTATACTACAGAATCCCGAATGATGGAGTCAGCAGTGGCTGCTTACGATCCGATGCAATGGTATGACTACTTTGGTGGATGGGCACCCTTGAGCTTGGTATGGGACTCTATGGCCGATGATATGTATGTCGGTGGCGGCAACACATCCGACCAGTCACAGATTCACCTGATTTCCCAGTACAAGTCCGATCCCCGTAATAATATCGATGGAGCGTGGACAACAAGTTATTCAGGTATCAATCGGTCTATCCGGTTGATTGATAATGCGAAGGATTCAGATCTATCCGATGATAAAAAGGCTCTTTTTATAGCCGAAGGCCGTGCGATGCGTGCCTGGTATTATCTTGTTCTTTGGAAAACATGGGGCAATATTCCTTTTTATGAAGAGAACTTGACCAGCCTTCCTTATCTGGCAGATCAATTAACTGTAGATCAGGTTTATGAAAAGGTGGTTGTCGATTTGGAGAGCGTGCTGGACAGTGAAGTACTTCCGATGAAACAACCCGACGAATGGGCCGGACGTATGACGCAAGCTGCTGCTTCCATGATTTACGCTGATTATGTGATGTACCAGAAAGACCAGTCTCGTTACGGAAAGGCTTTGGGATATATGAAAGCAATCATCAATTCGCACAAGTATGACTTGGTTAAAAATTATAATGATCTTTATGCGCTTGATAAGGAATGGAACGAAGAAATCATATTTGATGTAAATTATATAGCTAAAGGAGGTAAACGTACTTGGGGGAATGCCAATTTTACAGGTGGTACTGTATATCCTGAAATGATTGGCATTGATGGCTTGACTATCAAATGTGCAGAGGGGCATACTCCTGAATTTACAAGCGGCTGGGGGTTCGGCTCTGTTTCTAAAGAAGTGTATGACGCTTTTGAAGACAATGACCGTCGCCGCGATGTTGCCATTCTTAATCTGGATAAATATGCAAGGGCGAAATTCGCAGAAGGGGATACCGTCACTTATGGTGGTCGTTATCAGAACACCGGTTACTTCCTGCGCAAATACCTGCCCCGTCCGGGTGATACGGAAGGCAGTGTAGGTGATGCCGGTTTGAACCATGATGAAAATCTTCATCTTTACCGTTATGCCGAGACATTGCTCAATGCGGCTGAACTGGCTTTGGCTACCGGTGACGGTCTTGCGCAAGATTATTTCGATCTTGTCCGTGAACGTGCCGGTGTAGCTTCTATCCCTGTTACCGTGGATAATATCATTAATGAACGTCGACTTGAATTTGTGGGTGAGGGAAAACGTTATTTCGACCTTGTCCGCTCCGGAAAGGCTGCTACTGTACTCAAAGCCGGAGCCGGTGTGGTTCTACGGACTAAGCGTACCTATAATTTTGACAAGGATCAGTGGGAAGGTGAAAATACTTGGGGTGGACAGGCTGTCCCGGAACGTGTTGACTGGACAGAAAACAAGAAATACATTCCTATTCCTCAGAGTGAAATAGAAGCTGCACAAGGCTCAATTACGCAGAATCCATACTAATTTAATAAGTATATTTCCTTAGAATGCCTTGCTTGTGCCACGCCTTTGACGCGATATGAGCAAGGCATAATCAAATTAGAAGAATAACATATGATGAAACATTTCAAACTGTCTTCTGCCTGTTTGCTTATGCTTTCTTTCTTTGCTTGCACACCGCAAGCTGGTAGTGAGAAGGATAGGGACATAGACAATAAGGTCGAAGAACTGCTGGGTAAGATGACTTTGCAGGAAAAAATAGGGCAGATGAATCAGTTGAGTCCGAATGGAAGCATTGATCAGATAGCCGGGGTGATAAAAGAAGGAAAAGTGGGTTCTCTGTTGAATCTGACTGACCCTGAATTGGTGAATAAAGTGCAGGAAATAGCTGTGAAGGAATCCCGGTTGGGGATTCCTGTCCTGATGTCGCGTGATGTGATTCATGGATACAAAACTATATTTCCTATTCCATTGGGGCAAGCGGCAACCTTTAATCCCCGAATAGCAGAGGACGGAGCCCGCATAGCCGCTGTTGAGGCATCTGCCGATGGTATTCGCTGGACTTTTGCTCCGATGATTGATATTTCCCGTGATCCGAGATGGGGACGTATGGCGGAAAGTTGTGGCGAAGATCCTTATCTGTCTGCTGTGATGGGAGCGGCGATGGTTAAGGGGTTTCAGGGGGATTCTCTGGACGATCCGACAGCCATAGCGGCATGTGCCAAGCATTTTGTGGGTTATGGTGCCGCTGAAGGTGGCAAGGATTATAATTCGACATTCATACCGGAACGTGAATTGCGCAATGTCTATTTCCCTCCTTTCGAGGCGGCTGCCAAGGCAGGGTGTGCCACGTTCATGACTTCTTTTAATGATAATGACGGAGTGCCTTCTACCGGTAATTCCTTTATATTAAAAGAGGTGCTGCGTGGAGAATGGAATTATGACGGCGTAGTTGTGACGGATTGGGCGTCGGCTACCGAGATGATTGCGCACGGTTTCTGCAAAGATGCGAAGGAAGCGGCTGAAAAGTCGGTCAATGCAGGTATAGATATGGAGATGGTAAGCGGTTCCTTTATGGAAAATCTGGAGACTTTGGTAAAAGAAAAAAAGGTTTCGGTAGCTACTATTGATAATGCAGTTCGTAATATCTTACGTTTAAAGTTCCGCTTAGGGTTGTTCGATAATCCTTATGTGATATCAGATCAAACAGTAAAATATGCGGAAAGTCATTTGGCGAAAGCGAAAGAAGCAGTAGAGCAGTCGGTCATCTTATTGAAGAATGATAACGAGGTTCTTCCTTTGGGGGAGATGGTGCGTACGGTTGCTGTAGTCGGCCCGATGGCGGATGCCCCTCATGATCAGATGGGTACGTGGGTGTTTGATGGTGAAAAGGAACATACACAGACTCCGCTGAAGGCATTGCGGGAAATGTATGGAGACAAGGTTCAGATTATTTATGAACCGGGATTGGCCTATAGCCGCGACAAACAGACTTCGGGTATAGCAAAGGCGGTGGCAGCAGCCCGGCGGGCGGATGTGGTACTGGCTTTTGTCGGTGAAGAATCTATTCTGTCGGGCGAAGCTCACTCCTTGGCTGATTTGAATTTACGTGGAGCGCAATCGGAATTGATTGAAGCGTTGGCAAAAGCCGGTAAACCGCTGGTGACGGTGGTTATGGCAGGTCGTCCGCTCACTATTGGTAAAGAAGTGGATGAATCGGCTGCCGTGCTTTATTCCTTTCATCCGGGAACGATGGGTGGTCCGGCTATTGCAGATTTACTGTTCGGCAAGGTTGTTCCGAGTGGGAAGACTCCGGTTACTTTTCCGAAGATGGTGGGACAGGTCCCTGTTTATTATGCGCATCATCACACGGGACGTGCTCCCAGCGGCAAGGAAACATTGATTGATGATATTCCATTGGAAGCCGGGCAGACCTCGTTGGGTTGCACTTCTTTTTATATGGATGCAGGTTTTGGTCCTTTGTTCCCCTTTGGTTACGGATTGTCGTATACTACTTTTGCCTATGATGTGTTGGAATTATCGGCTGATAAATTGGCGGCAAATGCTACATTGACGGCGAGAGTGAACGTGACGAATACCGGAAAGTATGCCGGAACAGAAGTTGTCCAGCTCTATGTGCAGGATAAGGTGGCTTCTGTAGCCCGTCCGGTGAAGGAGTTAAAAGGTTTCCAGCGTGTCACTTTACAGCCGGGAGAGACCAAGACTGTAACTTTCTCATTGCCCGTCAGTGAATTGGCTTTCTGGAACATTGATATGAAGAAGGTGGTGGAGCCCGGAGAATTTAAGTTGTGGTTGGGTACAAACAGTGAGGAAGGACTTTCCGCTGATTTTGAAGTAATAAATTAATTGTTAGAAATAGGTATGAAATATATAATTTATGTATTATTGTTTGTGGGGGGATTTGCTTCATGTCAGCAAAAACAGGCGCAGCAACAGGAAATTGCGCCTGCTCCTGAAGCATTCGTGCGTGTGTCCGGACAGGACTTGATTCAGCCGGACGGCAGCAAACTATTTATTAAAGGTACGAATCTGGGTAACTGGTTGAATCCCGAAGGATATATGTTCGGCTTCAATAAAACTAATTCCGGACGTTTCATCAATGAGATGTTTTGTCAGATGGTAGGTCCGGACTTTGTGACAGAATTTTGGAAACAGTTTAAAGACAACTATATCACCCGCAAGGATGTGGAATTTATCGCTTCTACGGGGGCAAATACCATTCGTCTTCCTTTCCATTATAAACTCTTCACTGATGAGGACTATATGGGGCTGACAGGGAGGCAGGACGGATTTGCCCGTGTGGACAGTGTCGTGAACTGGTGTCGTGATAATAATCTTTACCTGATTCTGGATATGCACGATGCTCCGGGCGGACAGACAGGTGATAATATTGATGACAGTTACGGTTATCCCTGGCTGTTTGAAAGCGAGGTAAGTCAACGGTTGTTCTGTGATATTTGGAAGGAGATTGCCGATTATTATAAGAATGAGCCTGTTATATTGGGATATGAGTTAATCAACGAGCCTATCGCTCCCTATTTTGAAAATATGGAAGAACTGAACGCAAAGCTGGAACCTCTGCACAAGCGTGCGTTGAA
Source organism: Bacteroides sp. 1001136B_160425_E2 (assembly GCF_015559655.1). Taxonomy (NCBI): domain Bacteria; kingdom Pseudomonadati; phylum Bacteroidota; class Bacteroidia; order Bacteroidales; family Bacteroidaceae; genus Bacteroides; species Bacteroides sp. 1001136B_160425_E2. Next base: position 69,204 of record NZ_JADMQH010000011.1, read on the forward strand.
AGCTATTCGTGAGGTGGATAACAATCATATTGTCCTGATCGGAGGAGCACAGTGGAATGGTAACTTCAAGCCGTTCAAGGACGCTGCTTATGACGATAAACTGATGTACACTTGCCATCGTTACGGAGGTGATCCTACAAAGGAAGCTATCCAGACTCTTATTAATTTCCGTGACAGTGTGAACCTGCCGATGTATATGGGTGAAATCGGTCACAATACTGATGAATGGCAGGCGGCTTTTTGTAAGGTGATGGAAGAAAACAACATCGGGTACACGTTCTGGCCGTATAAAAAGATAGATGGTTCTTCGTTTATGGGTATCAAGGTGCCGGAAGGTTGGGAGCAAGTAGTTGCTTTCTCGGAAGCACCTCGCGCTACTTACAAAGAGATACGGGATGCACGCCCTGATCAGGAGGTGGCAAAGAAAGCGATGTCGGCATTTATAGAGAATAGTAAATGTGAGAATTGTATGCCGCAAACGGGTTATATCCGTTCGCTGGGCTTGTGGGTTAATAAATAAAAAATGGATGACCATGAAAAGTATGATTATTTCGGGCATGTTGGCCCTATTGTTGGGTAGTGCGGTTCAGGCGCAAACGATTCCCGTTTATTTGGATAATACAAAACCTGTAGAGGAAAGAATAGAAGATGCGCTCAACCGTATGACTTTGGAAGAGAAAGTGGCGATGACACATGCCCAGTCCAAGTTTTGCTCACCGGGTGTGGCACGTTTGGGAATTCCCGAATTCTGGATGACAGACGGCCCTCATGGTATTCGTCCCGAAGTGCTTTGGGATGAGTGGGAACAGGCCGGATGGTCTAATGATTCTTGTGTGGCTTTTCCTGCACTGACTTGTCTGGCGGCAACATGGAATCCTGAAATGTCTATGCTTTATGGAAAGAGTATCGGTGAAGAGGCGCGTTATCGTAATAAGTCCGTGTTGTTAGGTCCCGGAGTGAATATTTACCGTACTCCGCTGAACGGGCGTAATTTCGAATATATGGGTGAAGACCCTTATCTGGCCGGACAAATGGTAGTTCCTTATATACAGGGGGTACAACAGAATGGCGTTGCCGCTTGCGTAAAACACTATGCGCTGAATAATCAGGAAGTGAACCGCCATACCACCAACGTTATTGTGGATGACCGTGCTTTGTATGAAATTTATCTGCCTGCTTTCAAGGCGGCTGTCCGGCAGGGCAAGGCTTGGGCCATCATGGGATCTTACAACTTGTATAAAGGTCAGCACGGTTGTCATAACCAATATTTGCTGAATGATATCCTGAAAGGTGAATGGGGATTTGACGGAGTGGTTGTTTCCGACTGGGGAGGTACCCACGACACGGAAGAAGCTATTCATAATGGCTTGGATATGGAGTTCGGCAGTTGGACAAACGGACTTTCCAATGGGGCAAGCAATGCTTATGATAACTACTATCTGGCACATCCGTATCTTACATTGATAAAGGAAGGCAAAGTAGGAACAAAAGAGTTGGATGATAAAGTGAGGCGCATTCTTCGTCTGGCTTATCGGACAACAATGGATAGGGAACGTCCTTGGGGTGCTTTGTGCTCGGAAGCTCATTTTGCTGCCGCCCGTCATATCGGTGAGGAGGGTATTGTGTTGCTGCAGAACAATAACAATGTATTGCCTATTGATTTGGATAAGGTGAAAAAGATTGCTGTGATTGGTGAAAATGCTGTGAAGATGATGACAGTGGGCGGTGGTAGTTCTTCACTGAAAGTGAAACATGAGCTTTCTCCGTTGGATGGGATCAGAACTAGATTCGGAAATAGGGCGGAAGTTGTTTATGCCCGTGGATATGTGGGTGATCCTACAGGTGAGTATAACGGTGTGAAGTCTGGTCAGGACTTGAAAGACGACCGTTTGCCGGAAGAACTTATTGCTGAAGCAGTGGAAGTTGCCAAAGAGGCTGATTATGTGATCTTTGTCGGTGGGTTGAACAAGAGTGCGCATCAGGATTGCGAGGATGCAGACCGCAAGGAACTTGGTCTGCCTTATGGACAAAATGAGGTGATAAAAGCTTTGGCACAGGCTAACAAGAATCTGGTTGTCGTCAATATCTCGGGTAATGCAGTATCTATGCCGTGGATTAAGGATGTTCCGGCTGTGCTTCAGGCATGGTACTTAGGTTCGGAAGCCGGCAGTGCGATAGCGGCAATTTTGGCAGGTGATGTGAACCCGTCGGGGAAATTGCCGTTTACTTTCCCGGCTGCTCTGGAGGAGGTAGGTGCTCATAAATTAGGCGATTATCCGGGTGTTCTTAGAGCGGATGGCAGTAATATTGTGGATGAGGAATACAATGAAGGAATTTTCGTAGGTTATCGTTGGGCGGATAAACAGAAAACAAAACCTTTGTTTCCTTTCGGACATGGTTTGAGTTATACTACTTTTAAATATGGAAAGGCTGTAGCTGATAAGAAGGTAATGGGAGCGGATGAAACGCTTACTATTACTGTACCGGTAACAAATACAGGTAGTCGTGAGGGTAGCGAAGTAGTACAATTGTATATCAGTGACTTGAAATCATCATTGCCTCGTCCTGTAAAGGAGCTGAAAGGATTCAGTAAAGTGAGGCTGGCTCCGGGTGAGACAAAGGAGATTACTTTTACTGTCAATGAAGATGCTTTGAAATTCTTTGATGACACCCATCATCAGTGGGTGTCAGAAGCGGGTAAGTTCGAGGCAGTCATAGCATCTTCCGCTACAGATGTCAAGTCCAGAGTTCCTTTTGAGCTAAAATAGAGTTGTAATTCTTGTTTCTTTATGGTTCTTCGTCAAGTTTCGTGTTGGCAAATCTCATTGAAAGGCCGATGTGTAAGGGTCTTTAGCATAAATTAAATAACACGGAATTTGACTGAGAACCTTATTTCTCCTTTGCCAGCGTAAATACGAATTCCAGTCCGCCACCCTGATTATTTTTGGCGGAGATGTTGCCGCCGTGGATAATAACGGCATTTTTTACGATAGCCAGCCCTAATCCTGTTCCGCCCAGTTTTCGTGAGCGTCCTTTGTCTACCCGGTAGAAGCGTTCGAAGAGGCGGTTCAGATGTTCGGGAGACACTCCTATACCTGTGTCGGCAAAGCTGAAATAGTAGAATTTCTCATCTTCGCGGAAACAGTTGATATTTATTTGAATATTGGTTCCAGCGTATGCAATGGCATTGTCCATCAGGTTGCGGAAGATGGAATAGAGCAGTGAGTAATTACCTTTGATTTGTATGCTCTTTTTCAGGGAGTTGATTACTGTGATATGCTTTTCGTCCAGTTCCAGTGACACCTCATTGATAATGTTTCCTACTAATACACTGATATCCACTCGTTCCATATCAATCATGCTGGCGGCTTCATCCATGCGGGTGAGTACAGAGATGTCACGTAACAGTCGGCTCAAACGGTTGCTTTGTGCATAACAACGTTCGAGGAATACGTTGATCTTCTCACGTGGAATATTCTCGTTGCTGACAATGGTTTCCAAATACCCCTGAATACTGCTGACGGGAGTTTTCAATTCGTGGGCGATATTTTGGGTCAGTTGGCGTTTGAGTCTTACTTGCTCTTCTTCCTGGGTGACGTCATTGATGGAGATTTCAAAGCTGGCATCCTGGAAGATGATACATTCTACGATAAATGTCCGTCCGTTCTTGTTGATGGTGACTGACATTCGTTTCTCACCTTTTCCTCTTGAACGTTCTTGCTGGTTCTTGTTGATAAAATGAATAATTTCTTTCAGTTCATTGATGGCAAAGACTTCTTCTGTCGTTTCCAGATTTGAATCCGAGATCAGGTTACTGTATTGGGTAAAGAGGTTGTTGACTAGAATTTCTTTCTTGTCTTTTGTGAATATACCCAGTCCTTCGTGTGAAATCTGAAGATGGGTAATCAGTTTTTCACGCTCAATGTAGAGAGCCTCTTTGGTTTCGTGCAGTCGTTTGTAGATTTGAATGATATGTTGGGAGATTTCCCCCAGTTCATTGTGCGGGAAAGCCGATTGCATAGCCATTTCGATAGGCTCGTTCCGGTCGGCGCGCATGGCAAATTCACGGAGCTGGTTGATGGAAGTGCCCAGTTTGTTGGTGAATTTATAGAAGATAATCACTAATAATAAGGTCACGATGATGGTAAACCATAGATAGTGCGGGTCTGCTTGCAGATTGTTGATGAGGCTGACATTATAAGGCAAAGCCGAGCGAACGATATAATCTTTATAGCGGGTGGCTGAATAGAAATAGGGAAGTCCGGTTGTTTCGGAAGTACGGCGTACGTCATATCCGTTGCCATGCTTTATTGCTTTTTGTACTTCCGGACGGTTCTGATGATTCTCTATCTGCCTGTTATGGCTCGGATAACTGTCGTAAACCACATTTCCTTCCATATCGATAAGGGTTACGCGTAGATCCTCCAGAATATGGTTGTTGACATATCCATTGATTATTTCACTGTCAATGGCTTGTTCGTCCAACTGTTCGTAGAGTCTGCTGTTGTAATCTTGCAATTTTGTATTCAGCAGTTCTATTTTGTATTCCCGTTCTCGTTGATACTGGTAAGCAATGAAACAAATGGCAAATACCAGAAACAGTGAGATAACCGAAAGGAAAAGCTTCCGGCTGAAAGAAAGAAAATGCTTTTGAGTTACAGGCAGGTTCATAATAACTATTTAATTCGGCATAATTATTTATTCAGCTTCAAAACAGTATCCGTATCCGAGACGGGTGACAATACATTTGCCGTATACACCAATCTTTTTACGCAGACGGGTGATGTTTACGTCGATGGTACGGTCGAGCACGTACACTTCGTCACTCCAGATGCGGGCCAGGATGTCTTCACGCGAAAATACACGTCCCTTATTCTGTACCAGCAGAAGCAATATCTCAAATTCTTTTTTGGTCAATGGCACTTCTTCGTTGTCGATACTTACTTTCTTCTTGGTGATATCAATGACGAGCGATTGATAAGTAAGACGTTCGGGAGCTCTTTCCGTTTCCGTTGCTACCGTGCGTCTTAGTACAGCCTTCACACGGGCAATGACCTCACGCAGAGAGAAAGGTTTCGAAATATAATCGTCCGCTCCCAGATTGAATCCGGTCACGGTATCGTTTTCAGTATCTTTTGCCGTGATAAAGATGATAGGCACTTTCGCTGTTTTCTTGTCTTTCTTCAAGATATTCGCCATTTTGAATCCGGAGATTTCTCCCATCATCACATCGAGGAGAATTAAATGATAGCTGCTGATGTCCATCTTCATTGCTTCTTCGGCAGAGTTTGCAGTGTCAACCTCATAGCCTTCGTTTTCAAGATTGAATTTCAGTATCTCACAGAGGTCTTCTTCATCGTCGACAACTAGAATACGGTAATCGTTCATAAGATATATGTATTAATGTGATATGACAAAGTTACGTTTTTATTTTATCCTTTGCAAAGATGGGGAGACTTTGTTACGGGCAGATGAAACAGACGTTACAATCATGTTACATTCCGGGAATCGAGAGGGCTGATATAAAATATAAAAGTTTTTGCTGATTGTAAGAGGAAAAAACGAACGCTATTTGTTATCTTTGTTAGCGAGATATAATAGAAATGTTTGACCATAGAAACTACAAATAATGATAAAAATTGACCTGAAAAGACATCGGCGGGAAATAATAGGCTCTGTTGTGGTGCTGTTAATTTTCCTTGGCGGTATGTCTGTGTTTAAATATACTTCATTCAATTCCGGTTTTGAGATTGTAGACGATTTGGGAGGGAATATATTCCCTTCGGCGATTCTGTCTGTTGCCACTACTGACGCGCAGGTGATTGTTCCGTCAGATTCAACGTATTTGGGGAATCCGAAATCGTGTATTGCTATTCGGGTGAAGTCGAAGACAGCCTATAGCCGGGTACGGATTGAAGTGGCTGAAACACCTTTTTTCTCCCGTTCGGTGTCGGAATTTGTACTGAACAAGCCCAGAACGGAATATACGATTTATCCTGATATCATCTGGAACTATGAAGCCTTGAAAAATGAGGTGCAGGCAGAACCGGTAAGTGTGGCTATTACTGTTGAGATGAATGGAAAGGATCTGGGGCAACGGGTGCGTACATTCTCAGTACGTAGTATCAATGAATGTCTGTTGGGGTATGTATCGAATGGAACCAAATTCCATGATACAAGTATTTTCTTTGCTGCCTATGTCAATGAAGAGAATCCGATGATCGACCAGTTGCTTCGCGAGGCATTGAATACCCGTATTGTCAATCGTTTCCTTGGCTATCAGAGCAAAGCTAAAGGGGCGGTGGACAAGCAAGTGTACGCCCTTTGGAACATATTGCAGAAACGCAAATTCCGTTACAGTTCTGTTTCCAACACCAGCCTTTCGAGCAATGTTGTTTTCTCGCAGCGTGTCCGTACGTTTGATGATGCGCTGGAATCTTCACAGATTAATTGTGTGGACGGTAGCGTACTGTTCGCTTCATTGCTCCGTGCCATCAATATCGATCCGATCCTGGTACGTACACCGGGGCATATGTTTGTGGGGTATTATACGGATAATTCACATACGGACAAGAACTTTCTGGAAACAACCATGATTGGTGACGTCGATCTGGATGATTTCTTTCCGGACGAACAGCTGGACTCTACGATGGTAGGCAAATCGCAGAATGAAATGTCATTGCTGACTTTCGAGAAATCAAAGCAATATGCTAATAAAAAGTATAAGGAGAATGAGGCAGGAATCCATTCCGGAAAGTTGAACTATATGTTTCTGGAGATTTCTAAAGATGTGCGTAGGAAAATACAGCCTATAGGGAAATGATGTTTTTCAGGCACGGATTACACGGATTACGCTGTTGCTTTATGTTATCATCTTTCCGAAAACTGCGAAAACCGTGTAATCCGTGCCTGAAATTCGTATTTAATTCGTACTTTTGCCAAGTAATCATTTAATGAAAAAGAATGAAAGGCAAGAAATTTATCTCTCCCGGGGCATGGTTTTCTATGAGCTATCCGTCAGACTGGAACGAGTTTGAAGATGGCGAAGGCTCTTTTCTTTTCTATAATCCCGATGTATGGACGGGAAATTTTCGTATATCCGCATTTAAAGGAAAAGCCGGTTATGGTAAAGACGCTATCCGGCAGGAACTGAAAGAGAACGATTCGGCTTCGTTGGTGCAAGTCGGAGCGTGGGAATGTGCGTATAGCAAAGAAATGTTTCAGGAGGAGGGAACTTATTATACTTCCCATTTGTGGATTACAGGTGTTGATGATATAGCTTTCGAATGTTCCTTTACCGTACCTAAAGGCGGAGTTGTGAAGGAGGCGGAAGAGGTGATCGCTACTTTGGAGATACGCAAAGAAGGACAGAAGTATCCTGCTGAACTGATTCCTGTCCGTCTTTCTGAAATCTATTTGATTAATGAAGGGTACGAATGGGTGGTATCTACCGTGAAGCAGGAACTGAAGAAAGATTTTCAGGGAATAGAAGAGGACTTGGAGAAACTTCAGCAAGTGATTGATAGCGGTAAGATAGGTGCGAAGAAAAAAGAGGAATGGCTGGCTATCGGTATTACTGTCTGTGCGATTCTGACGAATGAAGTGGAAGGTATGGAATGGAAGACGTTGATTGACGGTAACCGGGAAGCTCCTGTTGTTCAATATAATGACCGGATCATTGACCCGATGAAAATTGCATGGAGTAAAGTAAAGGCAGGTGAGCCTTGCAATGTCATTGAAGAGTATAAATCGGTGATTATTAATCACTAATCACTAACCAACTAATCATTATTTACGTGGCAGTACCTTATTTACAGATAGATAACCTGACCAAGTCTTTCGGTGACTTGGTTCTTTTTGAAAATATATCTTTGGGCATTGCCGAAGGTCAGCGTGTAGGATTGATCGCAAAGAACGGTAGCGGAAAAACGACCTTACTGAATATTATTGCCGGAAAGGAAGGTTATGATAGCGGTAATATTGTTTTCCGTCGTGACCTTCGGGTGGATTATCTGGAACAAGACCCGCAATATCCCGAAGAACTGACAGTGCTTGAAGCTTGTTTTCATCATGGCAACAGCACAGTGGAGTTGATAAAGGAGTACGAACGTTGTATGGAAACCGAAGGGCATCCGGGACTGGCAGACCTTTTGGTACGTATGGATCAGGAGAAAGCCTGGGAATATGAACAGAAAGCGAAACAAATTCTTTCACAACTCAAAATCCGTAACTTCGACCAGAAAGTGAAACAACTGTCCGGCGGACAGTTGAAGCGCGTCGCTTTGGCAAACGCCTTGATTACCGAACCGGATTTATTGATTCTCGATGAGCCTACCAATCATCTTGACTTGGACATGACTGAATGGTTGGAAGATTATCTGCGTCGTACCAACCTTAGCCTGCTGATGGTGACGCACGACCGTTATTTCCTCGACCGCGTTTGTTCGGAGATTATCGAAATAGACAATCAGCAAGTTTATCAATATAAGGGAAATTACAGTTATTACCTCGAAAAACGTCAGGAACGTATCGAAGCTAAAAGTGTAGAAATTGAACGGGCTAATAATCTTTATCGTACGGAACTCGACTGGATGCGCCGGATGCCGCAGGCACGCGGACATAAAGCCCGTTATCGGGAAGATGCTTTCTATGAACTGGAAAAGGTGGCGAAGCAACGTTTTAATAACGATAACGTCAAACTGGAAGTAAAAGCATCTTATATTGGCAGCAAGATATTCGAAGCCGACCATTTGTACAAGAGCTTCGGTGACCTGAAGATTCTGGAAGACTTTTCTTATATCTTTGCCCGTTATGAGAAGATGGGTATTGTAGGAAACAACGGAACCGGAAAATCTACTTTCATCAAGATATTAATGGGGCAAGTACAGCCCGATAGCGGTATGGTAGACATTGGCGAAACGGTTCGTTTCGGTTATTACTCGCAGGATGGGCTTCAGTTTGATGAACAAATGAAGGTCATTGATGTAGTGCAGGATATTGCCGAAGTAATTGAATTGGGTAATGGAAAGAAACTGACAGCTTCACAATTCTTGCAGCATTTCTTGTTTACTCCCGAAACGCAGCATAGTTATGTCTATAAGTTGAGTGGGGGAGAGCGCCGTCGTCTTTACTTGTGCACTATCTTGATGCGTAACCCTAACTTCCTCGTGCTGGATGAGCCTACCAACGACCTCGATATTATCACATTGAATGTGCTTGAGGAATATCTTCAGAATTTCAAAGGTTGTGTGATTGTCGTTTCCCACGACCGTTACTTTATGGATAAGGTAGTAGATCACCTGATGGTATTCAACGGACAGGGCGACATCCGCGACTTCCCCGGCAATTATAGCGATTACCGCGACTGGAAGGAGGCGAAAGCGCAAAAGGAGAAAGAAGCAGAGAAGCCGCAGGAAGAAAAGACCGCCCGCGTCCGCCTGAACGACAAGCGGAAAATGAGTTTCAAGGAAAAGCGTGAATTTGAACAACTGGAAAAGGAAATTGCCGACCTGGAAACCGAAAAGGCACAGATTGAAGAACTTCTTTGCAGCGGTACGCTCTCCGTTGACGAACTGACCGAGAAATCGAAACGCTTGCCTGAGGTCAATGACTTGATTGATGAAAAGACGATGCGCTGGTTGGAACTCAGCGAAATAGAAGGTTGAACTGTGCCAATGCGGTGGCATTGCAGTGCCAATACGGTGGCACAGTTGTGCCGCTATGTTGTCACAAGTATAGTTCAGCCTATTGCTGTGATGACCTGATGATGATAATAACCCTGATAACGTAACCTTGTATGACAAACCTTACCAATTATCATAGCCACTGCCTTTATTGTGACGGGCGTGCCAATATGGAAGATTTTATCCGTTTTGCTATTAGTGAAGGCTTTACTTCCTATGGCATCTCTTCTCATGCCCCGTTGCCGTTTTCTACCGCGTGGACTATGGAATGGGACAGAATGGAAGATTACCTTTCCGAATTTGCCCGTCTCAAAGAAAAGTTTGCAGATAAAATAGAACTTGCTGTCGGTCTTGAGATTGATTACCTGAACGAAGATAGCAATCCCGCTTTCTTCCGATTTCAAGAATTGCCGCTTGATTATCGGATAGGTTCTGTGCATATGCTCTATTCCCCGGAAGGGAAAATCGTGGATATTGATACTCCGGCAGATACTTTCCGTCAATTAGTGGACAAGCATTTTGGCGGTGATTTGGATTATGTAGTCCACCTTTATTATAAAAATCTGCTTCGCATGGTAGAACTGGGAGGATTTGATATTGTCGGTCATGCGGACAAGATGCATTATAATGCTTCTTGCTACCGCCCGGGGCTACTGGATGAACCGTGGTATGATGCATTGGTTCGCAAATATTTCACAACCATTGCCGAATATGGCTATATCGTTGAGATAAATACTAAATCTTATCACGAATTAGGAACATTCTATCCCAATAAACGGTATTTTTCTTTCCTGAAAGAACTGGGTATCAGAGTACAGGTAAACAGTGATGCGCATTATCCGGAGCGGATCAATAATGGGCGTGCCGAAGCATTGGCAGCTTTGAAGAAAGCAGGCTTTGAGACGGTCGTGGAGTGGCATCATGGAAGGTGGGAAGATATGAGAATCGGTTCTGTTTCATTTGTATGAGAAAACGTGCTTTCCGTTGGGCATCATTAGCTTACTGGGAAAACACGTTCTAGAATCTGTGAGATACTTGAAATTCTCTGTATATATATTATTTCAGGTTAGCTCCTTTTCCGGCAAGTTCAGGGATTGGTGTGAAGTTTCCACTATCAAATCCTCCGGGAATTGTAAACGGGTTCTTTGAATAACGGGTGATAATACCATTTGTTTCCCCTTCTTGGTTTACTTTGGTTGAGGCATTCGTTTTCCATCCATAGGTATTCCATTTCCATTTATTGGTCAGGTCGGGATTCAGTCCGTAAACAATGTTGTCAGCTATTGATATGGATGGCATGGGGTCGATGTTTGCGATGATATAGAAGCTTGAACCACTATTGCTGAATCCATCCGTCACATTATCGTCAGAATAACCAATGTTGTTTTTTATACTTACATTTTCTACATTAGTCATAACCAAATAGGCGGCAGTAAGGGAATTACTGCTGTTACCGGCATAATTGATAATCGTATTGTTGGAGAAAGAAATGTTTTTGGTGATTCCCTTGGCATTGGAAGTATAGATACTTCCTTGCAGCAGAGTTCCTTTCTTGTACCAGATATTGTTCTCTATAGAGACATTAGTGACATCTGTGGTTATCAATGAACCAATGTTGAATATTGAACTTTTATCCGGAAATTTGCTCATGTCAATATAGTTGTTTTTAAAATATAGGCTGTTGATACCACCCAATGGTGCGTTAGTACCTGTCAGTGCGAGAATTGATTTGGCCGGTGCGTTGATGTTACAGTCTCCGATCCAGACATTATGGGCGTTGCCCGTACTGCTGTAATTGCCCATAGACAAGTTTTCTATAGTGACATTTTTGAATACGATGGAACTGTTTTGTTGTAAACGTATGCCACCGGTACCGGTAAAATTAAGATTCGGCTTTTCTGTTGCCGACTTACTGATGAATACTACTTTTTTACCATTCATAGCTTGATCTCCATCCATGGTAATATTAAGAATGTGTTCTCCCGATAAGAAATAAATCGTTGGTTGAGACGGGGCGAGTATTGTTTTTTCCAGTGTCTGGTCCGTTTTGCTCAAATCTATTTCTTGTGATATAGGGAAATTCGTACTGTTAATTTCAATAGCACCGTCTCCGTCTCCGATAGTGAAGAGAGTTTCTCCTTTCTGATAGATACTTAGATAGTCAATAGCCGGTTCAACCGGTTCTTCGGCAATAACTTCCACCTGCAACTTCAGTATTGTGCTGAATTTACCGGAATTAGCCAGAATTGAAATATCCGTGCTATTAGATGCCGTGGCACGTGTCAATGTTGTCAAAGCTTCGGGTGCGGTTACGGTTAAGATAGCTTCATTGTCAAGAGGTTCGGATAATGTTGCATTCCAGCCGGCAGGACACGCCATTAATGCAATGTCATCTACACCGTTCAGCAATATTTTAAAGTTCTTACTTTCTTTAGAAGTGAATTTTTGAATTCCTGTCACTGACTCCTCAAATGTACATGAGAATGAACCAACGATGGGTACCGTTATTTCCGTATCATCTTTCAAGATCAGGTGGAACGATTTCCCGTCATCACTGATATTGACTGATTTAAAGAACCCCGTGTCTGTTGTTCCCTCTGCTTTTACCGGATGACCGTTGGAGTCTTCAACCGGCTTAAATTGTTCGCTGGTTTTATAACGTATTTCCCAATACCCCGTTTCTTCGTTGATACGGAATTCCGGAGTAAGTCCGTCTTCGCCTGTTGCTTTTACCGGACTGTTGTCAACGAGTATGCGTTCAGGTGTTTCATTTCCATAATGTACGGTCCAATAACCTTCGCTGTCAATTCCCACCATGGGATAGATTGTTTCCTCCATCTTCTGAACAACTCTCAATATTTTACCATTGCTAAGAGTGATGGTATAGGTACCGTTTTCTTCATTCACTGTGGTAATGGTAGCCCCATTTCTATAAAGCTCTTGGAGAGCCGTAATATTTCCGTTCAGATTATTGGCCTGAATTTCCAATTTGGTCAGACGTTTTTGTAAATCGTGTACTTCATCCCAAAGATCATCAGTCTTGTTGCATCCTGCGAACACTACGGTCAGCATGATTAGAAGATTCCATAATTTCTTCATAATAATTCTATTTAAAGTTGTTTTTATTTTAATGAGTTAATCCAAGCGGGTACATATCCCAAACGTTTACGAAGCTGTGCCTCATAGAGTGAATAAGGTTCTACAGCAGTGTTGTAAGATTCGTTTAATTTGACTTCGTTATCTGAGAAAGTTAACTGACTGGCAGCGGGACCGTGGAATCCTACGATTGTAGGAGGTAGGAAACAAGTCCAGTTGCCGTCCCACCATGTGAAAGAACCTTGAGACACACTGTTTGTATTAGTTGCGTTGAAATTCCATAAGGTAAGATCGTCCAGATGATTGGGTAGCTCACTTTTGGCACCGCCCTGATGTAATTTGATAAATGCTCCATTGCAGCAATCGAATAAAGTAGCCCGTGGTTGTGTGGCATGCGCTTCAAAGCACGCGTCTTCTCCCCAAGTGACATTCCAGATAACGGTACCCATACTTTGCTTGGATACCCCGCAGGCATGAAACTGTCCGGCATTATCAAGATAAGTACCGGTTGTGTTCTCATCAATGGCGATGTATCCGTTGCTATGGTCGTGAACTTTTCCGATGAATATTCTGGATGATCCTCCCGAGCGAATGGCAGAGTGACCACGATGGCCGTTTATCTCAATGTCATATGCTGAAATATTAGCAGATGATGATATGCTAAGTGCTTCACTTATATTAGTGAAGTCGACACGGCGTATCCAGGAGTTTACCAGACGCATCATCCCAATCGGCTTATAGTCATTGTCATCTCCTCCATTATTACCATGGTGAAGAAATCCGGGTTGTGTGTTTCCTGCAAACGTAAGGTCTTCTATGCCTATATTCTCGTAATAATTGAATTTGCATAGCTCCCATTTCCATTGAGGGTCTACCTCATGCATCAATGGTTCTGCAAATGTAATTTCATTTCCTTTTTTATTGACTATCTGATGATAGTCATATACCTGTACACCGGAATTAGTAAGGTTAGTCCATTGTGAATTGGCCGTTTTGTTCCACACATTTCCGTCGGCTGTAATAGATGTCAGTTCCTTGTTGATAAGAGATGGGCTGGTATCAATCAATCTTAAGCATACCCATTGTCCTGCGCTAAAAGAACTGGCATCTGCCACATTGATGACAAATGTTCCTTTGGGAGCAACATCACCGGTCAGTCTGACCGGATTCTGAAGATCTACCGTATGTTTGATATTAATCATGGCAGGAGGAGTGGAATTAGCTACGTTTACATTGCGGTCAGCCATTCTGATAATGGTTTTATCACGTCCGGCTCCTTTGAGTACAAATCCTCCGAAATTTATCTCAATGGGCTTTGAAACTCCGTTTTCATCATCGGCAGCGGTATGCAGCACATAATCTCCTTCCGGGAAGTAAATGATGGCTTTTGCATTGGCCTGATACTTGAATAATTGGGTGATTCTTAATAACGCTTCCCGGTCTGACGTTTTGCCGTCGCCTTTGGCACCATAGTCCTTTACGTTATAAACGGTGTAGTCATTACTTTTTAAATGAACGGCGGGAGGAGCTTCTGCACCGTGTTTGTAACCTGCATATGAAAAATCCAGCAAAATATTTTCCGGAGAGTTGGTGGCAAAACGATTCCATGCCAAGGTGGCGTTCGCATCAAAACCGGTGGTCAGCAATTTTACGGAAATAGTTGTCATACGAAGATAACCTTGTATGGAAGTATATATAATTTTAATATTCTCTTCTTTCTCGACTGATGTGTTTGACGGAGCAATAATTGTAAGTTGCTGCTCTTCGAGATCTGCCTGCCAGTCATCCGGTGCAAGGATAGTGACGGCGGACACTTCGTTTTGTTCCACTTCATATACGCGTTTTTCACCCAATGGGAATACTTGTTGTTTACTTGTCCCCGGTATTCTTAGATAGAAACTTTCCGTACAAGGTATTTTATATACTTGACCGTCTGTCAGGGTGACGGTTAGTATTTTCTTTTCAGAGTCGTAAACAACTTCTTTGAATACTCCGTCTTCACTTACACCGTTTTTTCCTATAGCTGTACATTCCTTACCACCTAAGAGGCTATATGTGGCGCCCCCATTCGTGCTGATTTCCCAGAATCCATCTAAGTTGACTCTTAATAGTGGAGTAACAGCAGTTTTGTCTGCGCTTTCTGCCGTAGCCGGAATTTTGTTTCCCTTTTCGTCAGTCAAAGGATTGAATGTAACTCCGTTGTCTGTACTGAAAACCCAGAAGCCTTCTTTACTGATAGAGAGTAGGGGAATGGATAGGTTTACTTTAGAAGCTTGTACCACTTCAATAGTAGAACCATCATTTAGTTCAATCCGGTACTTGTCGCCTACATAAGTGACTCCTACGATTATATCAGCTTTCAGTAAAGCCTGTAGGCTTTCGAGAGAAGTGTTAAGACTCTTTGTCGCAGTCTCCAAAGAGACTGCACGGTCTTTTAGCAGGTTGATTTCTTTGCTCAATTCGTCAGTGTCTTGACACGAGAACAGGAAGAACAAGCAGAAGAAACCTCCCCAAAGGTACTTAATGCTTTTGTTGTTTTTCATACGTTTTTATTTTTGTGGGTAATTTTGCTGGGGGCAAATGTATTTGATCTGGGTAAAAAACAGGTGCGTGCAGCGTACTTAAGAACATACGTTAGAGTACAAAATAAGATCAATGTACGTTGACCGTATAAAAACGGAACATTGGGAACTCGTTATGAATGGAATGGAAACCGGATAAAAAAAGCGACATAGAGTTTTTGTCTACATCGCAAATTTACTGCATGGCTTCAAGTGCTAAGTTACATCTCTTTTTCAGATCTGTTGACTGTATCGAAAGGGGGGAGTCTTTATTTTATCGGGATAACCATATTCCATGATTGGGTTGCATTGTCAAATCCGCCGGCACCATTCATTGTTGCAAAGAAAGCATGAGTCGCTTTCCCATTTTCGAATAACAGGAACGGACGTTCCAGTTGTCCTTGCATTTCCACTTTTCCATCTTCCCATTCTACAGTACGTGAGTAGGCTTTGGGATCTTTGTCTATCGTCCACTGAATACCATTTAGGGAGTGAGCCATTACACCTCCGCCTTTTTCTCCGGTAAATTTAGCAACATGGTCTTTAAAGATTGCATGGTATCCTCTGCTGTCTTTCCAAAGGAACGGGTCTTCCGCTTCTCCTTGTCCGTCCACTTGAAAGATGGGCTGGCCATTGTTGACTACTGTGTAAGGTCCTTCGATGGACGGAGCATATGCCATGCCAAGCGCCATGTCCGAGAATTTATCGTCTCCGACATACGTTCTTCCTTTGAAGATCATCATTACCGAACCGTCTTCCTGTATGATAGGAGAGGGGTTGGATACAAGAAAACTATAGAAAGTATTGGGTTTTGTTTTTAAGATAGGTTCGTCGAAACGTTTCCAAGGACCATATGGGCTGTCGGCAATAGCCAGTCCGATGCGTTTATTGGAGCGTCCGACAGTACACCATGGGCTGTCCAGTGTCAATTGGTCATAGGTAGGATTGGCGAAAGGATGTGTAGATCCCATATATATCAGGTAATATTTATTCTGGTATTCCAGAATACGCGGATTATGTGTCGAGCGTCCGTCCCAATACTGTGCTCCACGGGCGGGTAGTGCGATGTCACTGAATTTGTAAGGTCCTTCGGGGGTATCGGATATTGCGTGAACTATTTCTGAAGCTACCATCCAGCCGGGATGAAAAGGAAGAGATTTCGGAAAACGGGAAACAAACATATGGTATTTTCCGTCATTTCCTTTTATAACAGAACTCCCCCATACCCAATATCCTTCGGATTCAAACGCCGGTGTGCGTGGAGCCTGTCCCAGATGATGGAATAGCTCATTCTCCGATTGTCGTTTCAACTTTGTCAGGTTTTCTATTTTCTGCGCAAATACAGTGCTTCCCAATACAGTGAAGCATAATAAGACATATAAATGTTGCTTTCTCATGTTTTTTTACTTAAATTATAGACTATCTTTATTATTGCAAATAAAGTCTGTTTTAATGAGAATCAAGTGTGTCATCTGTACATGAATAGTGTCGTCTGCGTACAAGCTATCCGTTTTCGCTTTCCTGTTCTTCTTTATTATCCCCTTTCCGGTATGCTTGAGGTATCATGTGATATTTTTCCTTAAAACATTTGCTGAATTGTCTGGGAGAAGAGAATCCTAAACGGTCGGAGATTTCGGAGATGTTGAATTCAGGGTTTTCCTTGAGCATGATGGCCGCCCGCTTTAGCCGTACGGTCAGGATAAAATCGTATGGGGTCTGTCCTGTAATAGCTTTTAGCTTGGTAAACAATTTGGTACGTGCTATACCTGTCTCACGGGCTAGGATATCTACATTAAACTCAACATCATCTATATGTTTCTCAATGACTTGCATGGCCTGATCAACCAATTCCTTATCTAATGGGTTGGTTGCCAATATTTGCGGAACCGCTTGCGGATGTTTGCTGAATTTTTCTTGCAGCATAAGGCGGTTATTCACGAGATTGTTGCATCGTGAAAGCAGGATATTAATGTTGAATGGTTTAGTAATATAATCATCTGCTCCCAAACGTAACCCTTCCAGATTGTGCTCGATGGCTGTACGTGCCGTGAGCAATACTACTGGAATGTGACATGTGTCTATGTTATTCTTTACTAGTTTACAAAGCTCCGTACCGGACATTCCAGGCATAACAATGTCACTAAGTATGATATTGGGCTGTCCTGCCTGCACCTTTTCCCAGCCTTCCTGTCCATTAGCCGCTGTATCGACCGTATAGAATACCTCGAATATTTTAACAAGCATTTCCCGCAGCGATTCATTGTCTTCTACAATCAGTATTTTAACCTCTCTGTCTTGTGCGATAGACTCTTTATTCATGACTTCCTGATCCGATAAAAGTTGTTGTACGGTTTCCGGAGAGTGAGGTCCTTCTTCAACTGTTTGTTGCGGTTCTTCCTGATGTTTGCTGATTTGTTCAGGACTGAAATGCTCGTTACCACTTTTGAGATGCACGCAGAAGGTAGTTCCTTCTCCTTGTTCGCTGTATACTTCGATACTGCCGTGATGCAATTCTATAATACCTTTGGTAAGAGCCAGACCAATACCTGTTCCGGCATGGATGGGAGAATCCATTTGTTCAGTTTGATAGAAGCGGTTGAATATCTTGTCAATATCCTGTGGAGAAATACCTGCTCCATTATCGGTAACTTCAATGATGACTTCCCGGTTGCCCTTCCGTACCGATACGGAAATCTCTCCTTCCTCTTTTGTATACTTGAAGGCATTGGACAGAAGATTATTCATGACCTTCTGCAACTGTTTAGCATCGTACCATACGTTTATTATATCGTTTGTTTTCTGGAATCTGAACGTTATTTTTCTTTGTAAGGCATATTCCTGGAAGAGTAGATAATTCTCATAAATAAAATCGACAATGTTATGTTCGCTTACTTTGATAGTCATATATCCTTGCTCCTGTTTTCGGAAGTCAAGCAGCTCTGTTATCAGCTCACGTAGTTGCAGGCTGCTTTTATATACTCCGAGAATTTTAGTATAGATGGTCGGTGCAAACGAACGGACTTGCAGTAACATTTCCATTTGCCCGATAATTAGCGTGAGCGGTGTACGGAATTCATGCGAGATATTAGTGAAGAACCGCAGCTTGGCCTGATTGAGCTGTTCGATGTCTTCAGTACGTTTTTGTTCATACTTTAATGATTCCTGCAATTTGATCCGGTTATTGTAAGTGCGTATAAGGAAATAAAGAATCACGCCAATAACCAGAATATATGATAAATAGGCCCAAACAGTCTTATAGAACGGCGGAAGAATAACGATCTTCAATTGATGTGCCGGTATATGCGCATGGTTGTTTTTAAGGCGTACGTATAGTGTGTATTCACCGGGATTCAGGTTGGTATATGTAATTGTATGTTGTCCGCGTGTACTGGTCCATGTATTTGAGAATCCATCCAGAAAATATTCCAGTTGGTCTTTATTGGCCGGAATATAATTGGATATGGCATATTCGATACTAAACATGGACTGGTTGGCTTTGAGTATGAGCTTTCGGGTGGAACCTAAATCTTCTTTCAGTATATGGCTTTGATCTCCTGCATTAATTTCCTGTCCGTTTACTAAAAGACGGAATGGAGATATCGTGTAATCTCCGGGGGTATAATCAATGTCTTTTTCCTTAAAAGAGATCATTCCGTCAATGCCTCCTATGAAGATTTCTCCTTGGCGGGTTCTGTATAAAGAACGTTCGTTAGGGGCGGATAGGGGTACACCATTCTCTTGATTGTAATTCGTGAATTTTTGGGTAGGGTAGTCCAGAATTGAAAAACCTAAATCTGTGGTGAACAGTAATTTATCCGGAGACAACTCACATACGTCATACACACAGTTGCTTGCTAACTCATTATTTTCTTCATCAAAGTTAATGAAATCATCCGTTTCATACCGGTAAAGATCAATGCCATTATCATTACTGCATATCCATATACGGTGGCGGCTGTCCTCATAGATCCGGTTGATACTATTACTGCTGATACTATGTTCCAGTGCATGGTTATGCTTGTAGTTTGTCATTTTATGATTATTTGGCTGGTAGGTAAATATCCCGTCACCTCCTCCGTATATCCATAGTGTCTTGCGGTGATCAATGAAGAGACCTCCGGCATATGTTATCTTGTCTGGTTCTTCTTGAAACAGGCGTTCCACTTTTTCCGATTCGGGATGGAATAGGCAAACCCCTATATTGGTTGCAATGAGTAACTGGTCTTTATAAGGAACAATATCCCTGATAATATTAGAAGGAAGTGAATTCTTGTCACCCTCTTTAGATTTGTATCGGGTGAACCGTTTGGTCTTTAAATCCATTTTGTTCAGTCCTCCCATGTGCGTACCTATCCATAACACTTCGCGATAAGCGTCATAATAGAGTGATTTTATATTATTGTGCGAAAGGCTGTTGGCATTATTGTCGTGTTTATACCATTCGAATTGATGGCTTGTCAAATTGTACTTGTTCAGTCCTCCGCCTTCAGTTCCTATCCATAAGTTATTCTGGCCGTCCTCTGTGATACATCCTACGATAGGAGAACTCAATCCTTCATTTGCTACGTCCGATGTCCGATATTGATGGTAAATCTGACTTTCCGGATTGAAATAATTGACTCCGCCAAAATAGGTCCCTGCCCAGATACTACCCTGATGGTCACACAAAAGGCTCCAGATGGAGGAATGACTAAGCCCTTTTTCGTGTTTCAAATAATAAGTGAATGTTTGAGTAGCCGGATGAAACATGTTTAATCCGTCGAAAGTGCCTATCCATATATTCCCCTGTTTATCTTCGATACAGCAACGGATAAAATTAGAACTGATAGTTGAGAGGTCATTTTCCTGATGACGGAAGTTTTTGATTGTAGTTCCGTTCATTGTGAAAAGTCCATGTTCCCAGCTTCCTATCCAGTATTGT
This sequence comes from Bacteroides sp. 1001136B_160425_E2, assembly GCF_015559655.1. Lineage (NCBI taxonomy): Bacteria > Pseudomonadati > Bacteroidota > Bacteroidia > Bacteroidales > Bacteroidaceae > Bacteroides > Bacteroides sp. 1001136B_160425_E2. Next base: position 89,465 of record NZ_JADMQH010000011.1, read on the forward strand.
CCGGATGAATCCTGAAAGATTGTAGAGATATTCCCTTTGGGAATGAGGTGTGACAGGCTACCTTTTTCTAAACTGAACAGCCCTTGGGTTTCGGTACCAATGAGTACACGTTCTTCACTTATATGAAGGGAAGTAATTTGAGTCCGCTTTTCTGGTAATTCATAATATGTATTAAATTGTTTCCCATCGTATTTATAAACACAGTTGTTGTAAGCAATATATAATTGTTTATGGAAAAACATGGCCCGTATTTCTTTTTGTATCAGTGTGGTGAATTTATTAAGCCTGATATTGAAAGCAGATACCCCTTTGGGAGTCATGAAATAAATCTCCCCGTTGCCATTACCTGTTATCTGTCTGATGTTGTTGTAGATCAGACTGTTTGGATTGTTTTTCTGGGATTTGTATATTTTGAATTCATGCCCGTTATATAAATTAGCCCCGTTTCGTGTACCTATCCAAATGAATCCTCGTTCGTCCTGATACATCGTCATGACTGCATTATGAGAGAGTCCGTCACTATTTGTGAGATGTCTGAAAGAGATATCCTGTGCTTGTCCTTTGATAATATGGATAAGCAGGAAACAAATGAGACATAGATGTTTCTTGATAGTCATAGGTATTAGAATTCTAGAATTTGCTATGCAAATATACGTTCTTTTTGCAGATATGCAACTGTTGTATAAGTACATAAAATGTGTAATATAAGTACATTTGTAGTTTGCAGGGATGATGTACGTACAGAGTATGATTCTTGTATGCATAGCTAACGGTCTCTTTTTTGTGAATACCTACATTTGCGATATCATTCATTTAAATCTTTACAGCATATGAACAGCATGGTCTTAACTTTGGCGGGAATTTCCATCTTTATGATGGCCGGATGTAACTTGAAAAAGGCTGCAACGGAAGATATGGTAACAGAAAATATATCAAACGCCGTTTCCCAATATTCTTTGATGACCAACCGGATAGAAGCAAGTGACTGCATAATGAATCCGAAGACTTTGGACGAAAAGCAACAAGTGGTTTATGCTTCTTATGACGATTGGACCAGTGGGTTCTTCCCTGGCAGTATGTGGTATTTGTATCAGCTTACAGGAGATGAAAAGTGGGAGAAACTGGCTGTGAAATACACGGAATCACTCGATTCCGTACAGTATCTTACATGGCATCATGATGTGGGCTTTATGGTAGGATGCAGTTATCTTAATGGAATGCGTTTGGGACAGAAAGATTATAAGTCGGTTGTGTTGCAAACAGCGCGTTCGCTTTCTACACGTTTCCGGCCCGGAGCTGGAATTATACAGTCTTGGGATGCGGATAAGGGCTGGCAGGCACAACGAGGATGGAAATGTCCCGTTATTATAGACAATATGATGAATCTTGAACTTCTTTTCGAGGCGACCCGCTTATCGGGTGATTCCACCTATTATAATATGGCAGTCAGTCATGCCGACCGGACACTTAAAGAACATTTCCGCTCTGATGGCAGCTGTTATCATGTAGTAGACTATGATCCGGAAACTGGTACTGTACGCAGTAGGCAGACAGCTCAGGGATATGCTGATGAGTCTGCCTGGGCAAGAGGGCAGGCATGGGCTATTTATGGTTATACGGTTTGTTACCGTTATACACATAAACCGGAGTATTGGGAGCAGGCTTGTAGAATATATGATTTCATATTTACGAATAAGCATTTGGCTTCCGACTTGATACCATATTGGGACTATGATGCATTGAATATTCCTAATGAGCCACGGGATGTCTCAGCGGCGGCTATCACTGCTGCAGCTCTTTATGAATTGAGTATGTATTTGCCTAATCCGCGTTATAAAAAGACAGCCGACAAAATACTGGTCTCATTAAGCACTCCTGCCTACCGTGCTAAAGTAGGAGAAAACGGGAATTTTATTTTAATGCATTCGGTAGGCAGCATACCTCATAATGCGGAGGTAGATGTTCCATTGAATTATGCGGATTATTATTTTCTGGAAGCCTTGAGCCGTAAGCGGGAGATGGAAAAACAAGTAGTTTGCAAGAAAGTACTGTAATTTTCCGTTTGCTTTCTTGAGAAACCGGCATCTTAAATCAATAGAATACTAAGAATGAAAAATAGATTAATAACCAATTTGAATTATATTATGGAGAATCGACAAATCACAAGACGCGTCTGTCTGTTGCTGATGACGCTTTGTTCTTTCACCGTTGTCTTTGCACAGATTGCAATCAGTGGAAGGGTGATGGATGAATCGAAAGAGCCCATTATAGGGGCGAATATTAAAGTGAAAGGAGGAACGACCGGTACCATCTCCGATATGGATGGACGGTTCAAACTTTCTGTTCCTAAATCATCTTCAGTATTAGTCATCTCGTTTATAGGCTATGCGACTAAAGAAGTGACGGTAGGAAATCAAAAGGTACTGAATGTGACATTGAAAGAAGATGGTGTTGCCTTGGATGAAGTTGTTGCTGTAGGGTACGCAACAGTGAAAAAAAGTGATTTAACCGGATCGGTGGCAAAGGTGGATATGAATGATTTAACGAAAGCGCAGGTACTTTCCATCGACCAGGCATTGGGTGGACGTGTTGCCGGTGTGCAAGTTGTTTCCTCTGACGGGCAACCCGGAGCCGAGGCTAATATTGTGATTCGTGGTAGTAATACAATTTCGGACTCCAGTGATGGCGCGCCTTTATATGTGATTGACGGTTTTGCTACGGAAGATGGAAATCTGGCTTCACTGAATTCAAATGACATTGAATCGATTGATGTATTGAAGGATGCTTCTGCTACGGCTATTTATGGAGCACGTGGGGCAAACGGAGTCATTATTATTACAACGAAACGTGGTTCGGAAAGTGCTCCGAAAGTAACGTATGATGGATATGTGACTTACCAATTGAAACCGCAGGGTATGGAGCTGCTTCAGGGAAGAGACTATGTTGCCATGCAGGAGGAGGTATTGACTGTTTCTGAAATGAATAGAACATATTATAGTTATGATGAAACGTTGGGACGTAACCGTATTTTGAGTGATTATGATAAAGTGCCTTCATACAACTGGCAAGATCAGGTTTTCCGTAATGCGCCCATGACCAGTCATCATATCTCATTGACGGGCGGTACTAAAAATACGAAGTATAGTTCCAGTTTGTCTTATTATAACCAGCAGGGGATTATCATTAACTCTTCTTATGAGAGCTTGAAAGCACGTCTGACATTAGACCAGCAGATTACCAGGAAAGTGAAATTCGGCGGTAGCTTGAATTTTGCTAATAATATTTCAAAAGGTACGGCGCCTTCACGGGGTTCTGACGCAGGTGGTACGCAGTATTTTCTATATCAGGTACTGGCTTATCGTCCGGTGTTTTATGCCGATTCGGAAGAATCGGAGGATGCTTTGTTAGCTGAAAATCCGAACTATCCGTATAATCCTTTGAAAACAATAGAAAATATGTATCAGAAAGTGCGCAGCCGTCAGTTGAATCTGAATGCCTATTTATCATGGGATATTCTAAAGGATCTGGCATTCAAAGCTACTTTTGCTTATACTTGGCGTCAGGACCGGAATGAGGCATTTAATAATGCGGATACCTATTGGGGAGATCCGCGTTATTCTGCCAAACATTCAAATGGTAATTTTAGTTTTAGGGAGTGGGATGGATGGTCTAATGAATATACGTTGACTTATAAAAAGAGAGTCAAGAGTCATAATATCACTGCCATGCTCGGAGCCTCGATGAATAGCAAAACAATCTCTACATTAGGTGCCAGTTCGACGATGGTGCCGTGGGATGGACTCGGCTTTTGGGGAATTTCGAATGGAACACCTGACAAGGTTACTTCGACTAATTTTGAAGACCGTATGATGTCTTATTTCGCCCGTTTCAACTATGACTGGAAATCCCGTTATCTGATGACGGCAACGATGCGTGCGGATGGAAGTTCCCGTTTTCCTTATCATAAGTGGGGATATTTCCCCTCGGCTTCTTTCGGATGGCGTGTTTCAGAAGAAGCGTTCATGCAGGGAAGTCGCAAGTGGCTGTCGAATTTAAAGTTCAGAGTGGGTTGGGGAACTACCGGTAATAACAATACGAAGAATTATTATCCTTCCCAGTTGCTTTATTTAGGCGATCAGAATTATGCTTTTAATAACTCTATAGATAATCCGGCAATTTATATTTCTCAAATGCCGAACAAAGACCTGAAGTGGGAAACCACTTATCAGACAAACATAGGATTGGACTTTGGGTTATTTAATAACCGTATTAACGGTGTAGTAGATATTTACGATAAACAAACAAAGGACTTGTTGTTGTATGCAGAAGTTCCGTTGTCTATCGGCTTTGATAAAATACAGCAGAATATAGGTAGTGTGCGCAATCGTGGATTGGAAATATCAATCAATACGGTCAACTTAGTAGGTGGCAGGGGGCGTTTCAAGTGGACAACAAATTTTAATATCTCCTTCAATAGAAATGAGATTACCGGACTGTCGGGCGATCAGGATTATCAGGTTTCAGGGCTGGATTCTCCCAAGTTGTCTAATCTTTATATTGCCCGTATAGGGCATCCTCTTTCGGAGATGTTCGGATATGTGTATGATGGTGTTTATCAATATGAGGATTTTAATGAAGTTTCTCCCAATGTATTTGTGCTGAAAGATGGAATACCCAACAATACAAAGGAACGTAATACCATTCAACCGGGGGATATGAAACTGAAAGATATTAATGGAGACGGAAAGGTGACGCCTGAAGATATGACAGTGATTGGTCACGGGTTGCCGGTTCATACGGGTGGTTTTACTAATAATTTCGAATACAAAGGCTTTGACTTGAGTGTATTCTTTCAATGGTCTTATGGTAATGATGTGATCAATTATAATCGTGCCAAACTGGAGAATATGAATGGTGTTCGCCATACCAATATGCTTGCTTCTGCAAAAGATCATTGGACACCTCGTATAGACAATGGTGACGGAACTTATACAGCTGGAAATTATACGAATTATTTATGGAGGGTAGATGGCGGACTGTCCGACATCAATACAAGTCGTGTCGTAGAAGATGCATCTTTCCTGCGATTGAAAAATGTGCAGTTAGGTTATAATTTTCCTGTAAAGCTGATTCGCAAGTTTAAATTGAGTTCCTTGCGGTTGTATCTTAGCGGACAGAATTTGTGGACATGGACCAAATATACCGGATATGATCCGGAAGTGTCAACCAGGAATTCGGCAATGACTCGTGGATTTGACTATTCGGCTTATCCGAGAACGACTTCTTTTACATTCGGTGTGAAGTTAGGATTATAGTTTAACAGGTATAAAAACAGAATATGATGAAAAAAATAGTATATATTATAGGAGTAACCTTGGCATTTTCCTCTTGTAGTTTTTTGGATACGGAGGTATATGGCAATCTGGATGAAAAGAACCTGTATCATGATGAGAATAGTTGCATGGCAGGTTTGGCTGGGATTTATGACCGTTTGGGAGCAGAAGGTGTTTATGGACTGAATATCTGGGGAGAGTTGGACGCCGGAACAGATCTTACCGTATATCGTGCCGATTATAATAAAAGCAAGGCATTGCCTTCACTCAATAATTATAATAATACGGATCCCTATTTACAGCTTACCTGGCAACATTTGTATGAGGGTATTAATCGTGCGAATGATTATATTGCTTCTATTACCGGACGCACGGATTCGGATTGTGGCGGTGCACGAAAGAAAACAATGTTTCTGGCAGAAGCAAAAGCATTAAGGGCATTATTCTATATGAATCTGGTTGCTTATTGGGGAGAGGTTCCTTTGCGACTGGAAGTTGTACGTGATTTGGCACAACAACAACTGAAGAAATCTTCCCAGCCGGAAATTTATAGGCAGATTATAAAGGACTTGGAAGAAGCGGAACCGGGTTGCCTTCCGGCTGATGAACTGAATGCACCGGGACGCATTGCGAAAACTACCGTACAGGCATTGTTGGCACGTGCATATATGTGGCAGGCGGGATATCCAGTTGAGGCTGATACTTGGGAGGACGCACTTATCTGGGCGCGTAAAGTGAGAGACAGCGGTTTGCATACTCTATATAAGACGACCGAGGACGGGGTGAATGGTTATCGTGCTTTATTTATTAATATGTGTTCCAATAAGTATGACCTGACTTACCGTGAAAGTATGTTCGAGGTCGAATTTTATGGTAACGGTTTGGATAAGACCAATGAAAGCGGTAAGGTGGGACTTTACATGGGCATTAGCCAGCAAACGACTACTGATCCCGATGTACCGAGAGCATATGCCTGGTATCATGGCACCAAATTGTTTTTTAAGATGTTCGAAGATGCAGATGCCCGTAAATGGTGGAACTTTGCGGATTATAAATATGTGACGACGGATGGTAAAGTTAAAAAAGTGATGTTGTCAGACAGTGATAAAGCCAGTTATGTAGATGGTGATCCCGGAAAATGGAGAGCTGAATATGATCCGGTTCGTCCGTGGTCTTTGAATAGTTCCTCTATCAACTTTCCTGTAATGCGCTACTCGGATGTGTTATTGATGATTGCCGAGTGTGCTAATGAGGTGGCTGGTTCGCCGACAAAAGAAGCTGTGGATGCGATAAACGAAGTACGTAAAAGAGCGGGAATATCGGAGATCGGATTGACAGACTGTACTCAAAGTTCTTTCCGCGATTCCATCAAAGTAGAACGTACAAGGGAGTTATGCTTTGAAGTGCCTCGTCATATGGAGCTTCGCCGTTGGGGAAAACAATATTTCTTTGACCGTATCAATTTGTTGAAGGATCAGTCTATGGATAGTCAGAATAAAAAAATCGGATATGATCTGACCACTGTGAAAGCATTGCCTGCTATTAACCTGGCAGAAAAACATATCTATTATCCTATACCCCAGGCAGAACTGAATACTAATCCGACCTGTGGACAAAATGTGAATTGGTGATCTTAACTTTTAATGTAACGAATTTATGAAAAATATATATTTTTATTCTTTCCTGATAATGACAGGCGTATGGCTTTCTTCTTGTGATGCTGACGAAGTAGATTGTGTTGATTTTGGCGTGACTTTATCCAATGATGTACAGGAAATATTTGCAGGTGAGCCTGTTACCTTTGATTTTAGTGGAAATCCGGATTATATTGTTTTTTATTCCGGTGAGGATGGGAGTAAATATGCAAATAAAGACCGTTTGCGGGTGGAGATAGAATCGGCTGAATTGTCATATGAAATATTGCAGCAGTATACACGGGTACCTTATCGTAATAAAGAGACAATGTCTATTTTCATCTCAGAGAGTTTTAATGGAGATTATTCCACAATAAAAGAGGATGATTGGCAATGTTTATCCGGAGCAAATGGACAGCTACATCTGAAAGTTCCGCTTTGTGCAGATGCCAGTGGAAGGGAAACGGTTGCTGACGGAATGGATCTTACTGCTTATAAAGATAAGAAATTTTATCTGGCTTTCCATTATAATGCTGTTGCTGCGTCAGATGCGGATACATATCCTCGTGTGGATGTCACCTCTTTAGTTGTGTCGAAGAAACTGAAAGATGGTTCTACCTCAACAATGAATGATCCGAAATCGCAATTCGGTTTTAATTATGCTTTTGAAGCAATTACGAAAAAGACTAATTTTAGTGCTAGCAATACTACGTTGTTGTTTCAGCCTACAACAGACAATTTGAAGTCGGATGTCGATGTCTGGGCGATTAGTCAGGCTATAGATCTGACTGCGGTATCACCGGATATGGGAACTCCTATCAAGTCTTTAAATATGAAAACACAGTCTTATACCTATACGTATAACGAACCGGGTGAATATACTGCTACATTCGTAGGCTCTAATTCGAATGCTTGGAACTCAAAGAGCATGGTAAAGGAGATTAAGATATTAGTGAAAGAAAATCCCGTGAATTGATCAGTAAATAGAGGATTAGTTATGAAAAAGAATTGTATATATGCGATTGTCCTTCTTTGGATAGGAGTTCTGGCTGTTCAGGCTCAGAATGAGGAGCGCCGGTTATCGTTTGATAATTTGTATCGGTATTCCAAGGATGCGCAACAAGTGAAAGATGATAAAAAAGAAAAGGCAATCAAGACATTTCGGAATCAGTATGCTACAGTTCCTTATCGTGCATATGATTTAACAAAGATAAAAACATCAGTACCTGAAATTCTTGCGTTCCTGAACGATGATGGTACATTTACAGATTGGACAGGCAGGGAAAAAAAGGTGATTGAAGGGAAAGATGCACAAGAGATGGGATTGTTTATTACGGATGCAATGAATCGTCTATGGAAACTTTCGGAAGAGTTTCGCAACGACCGGATGGGAGTTTCATTGGATAAAGATGTGTTTCGTAAACTTCAGAAGTCTATACTTTATTATGGTAATCTTGAGGTGAGCCGCAGTAATAAGGTGAACCGCTTTCATGCTTCCTGTTTTGCTATTCCTACAGCTGCGGTGAATATATACTATTGTTTCCTGAAACAGATGGATGCGGTGGAAAACAGGAAAACAAAAGATCAACAGTTGGTTGATATGTGTGAAATGCTGAAAGCACTGGCACTTCAGTCGTGGACACAGCCCTTGCGGAATGACGAGACGGATAAAAATGTAGTACAGATAGAACGTTTTCGTAACCATGTATGGTGGGTAGGCGGTAATGCGCTGGCATATCGTCCGTTATTGCCGGTAGCTATAATGTATAGATCTATTCCGATGGTCGATCTACTGGTTCAGGTAGCCCAGGGAGGGATAAGTTATACTTCACAGAATACATATAATACCGCTTTCTGGACAGAAGGTTGTACGGCGGATGGCGCAGGTTGGGGACACGGGATGCAGTGTCTTGTCTGGGGATATCCTATTGATGGAGGAATTAATGCGTTAAATATTTTAGGTGCGTTAAAGAACTCCCCGTGGGATAAGAAGTTGACCGATGACAATATAGAAACCTTGCTTAATTTTATTCGGGGAAGTAACTGGTATTACTACAAAGGAAATATAACTCCTTATATTGACCGCTTTACGGCCCGTTATACTCCGGCTAAAGTTGATATTCGTACACTGGCCATTGTTGATAAATTGCTTAAAGATTGGTCGGATTCTTTCACGCCAGTGCAGAAAAATGAACTTCGTTGTTTTCTGCATGATGCCCGCAAGCGGTTAATCAGTATGAATGGCTATTCCGACGGGATGTATAATGGTACGCGTTGGTTTTTCAATAATGATGACCTGATAAAGAAGAATGATCGTTATCATATGATTGTCAATATGGCATCTGTTCGTTGTGATGGACTGGAAAGCGCAGTGGCGGCCGCTGATGAGTATAATTTTTACCCTGCGGATGGTATGACTTTATTTCAGAAAAGTGGAAATGAATATCGTAAAGCTATTGGTGCATGGGATATAACCATGACTCCGGGAGTAACCGCTCGTGAGGGAGCGGAAAAATTAATTCCGGTTACTAACTGGAGAGGATATTGCAGTAAACATAATTATGCGGCTGCTTCGACAAATGGCGGAGAGAATGCTGTTGCCGGATATATCTTTGAGAAAATGGATGCCACGGATAAGATTGAATCTGAAAGAAAGAAAAATATTCCGCTTAAGAATGAGATACTTTATGGAGTGAAAGCATACAAGTCTTATTTTATGTTGAAGGACTATATGGTAGCCTTGGGTGCCGGAATAACGAATCTGACTCCTCAGATGCAGGGAACTATCCGGACTACCATCGACCAGCCTGAAAAGGAATCGGAAGTTATTGTTTGGAGTAATGGCAAAATATTGCCGGTGGGTGCCGGTATGCAAAGTTTTCCTAAAGACGGTACATCTTTTTGGGTGGTGCAGAAAGGTAAGTTTGCATATAGCATATTGCCTCAGTATACCAAGAATGCATCTTTTATATGCGAGACTCTGAAAACGGACTGGGTAAAACGTAATTCAGCTAATAAAAGCATAAAAGATCTTCCATCGCAAGTTGACATACTTCGTTTATGGATTGACCATACACAAAATCCGGTGAATGATACTTATGGGTATGTTGTGTATGCGGGTGATGGAATGCCGGAAGCGGAATTACCCTTTGAAGTATTGCGTAATGATACATTAGTGCAGGCTGTAAAGTCTAAAGATGGCAAAGTGATTGAAGCTGTCTTCTATCAATCGGGGGAGGTATTAGATAAGGGTGATGTAAGATTGGAAGTTTCAGCCCCTTGTACGGTACTGATTGAGGATATTAACGGGAAAATTACCATTTCCGTGACAGATGCTGCCATGAATGCAGGGCTGAAAGAGATTGTGCTTCAGTGGAACGGCAGACATATTCCGGTGGCAATGCCGCAGGGTGCATTCTGTGGTAAGCCTGCAAGTATTACGTTATGAGAAGATTTATAATGATTAATAATAAAATAAGATACAATATGAAAAACAATCTGTTTTATTCGATTCTAGTGATATTGTCGGCTGGCATCTTTTCGGGGTGTAGCGATGATGAGAAAGTGGAAGCGATCATAACTCCCGCAGTCATACAGGGCACAGTGTATACATTTGATGTAGATGAGTCGGGTGTACAATGGGAAAATAATCAGATGATCGGTGTTTCTATGCTGAAAGCCAATTCAACGGAGATCATCATGCCCTATCATAATATAAAGCATAAAGCCACTGTTTATCCTGTAGGATATTTTTCTCCTGTTTCCACAGATGAAGTACTGTATTATCCTGAAGATGGAAGTAAAGTCGATATAGTGGCTTACTACCCGTATAAAGATAATCTAAAGGATGACTTATACCCTTTGAATATTGCGGATCAGACAGTAGCGGATAATTTCAGCTTTGTGTATGCCAATAATAGTAAAGGATTGAATAGGGATAATAAGAAAACAATGATGGAACTTCGTCCGGTAGTTGCAGAGTTGAATGTAGAGTTGGAAGCTGGAGATGGAGTAAAGGATGAGTATTTGGTAAATGCTACCATTAAGTTGACGGGGCTGCCTACCAAAGCAAATTTTAATCTGTTGACAGGAAGTATTCAGGATATAACAAATGTGCAGGACATCCTGCTTCCTGCGTATGAGGAAAGTGAGGGAAATGGAGCGTCCGGACGTATCTTACCGTCGACAGCCACTAATGGATATTACGTCGAAATTGTTCTTCCCGAAATGGGGAGACGAACAGAAAAGATTAGTTTGGCGAACTGGTTATCGGAGATTAAGAGTGGAATTCGTTATAGTGGAGTGATTAAAGTCAGTCTGGATAAGATTGAATTTATCAGTATGGATGAAGAGCCTATTAAGGATTGGGAAGAAGATGATAATGTGATTCAAGGAAATGGCTCTAGTTTTTTGGTGAGACCTATCTCCGGTCTGTTATTGGGTGATTTGAAAGCCTCTGCTGGGAATAATCCGTTTGCAGCTAATAGTGGCATTCCTATGGATAGTTGGTTCAAAACGGTAAATGCTACATCTGTATGGTGGAATTCGACGATACAATTAGATGAGCAATTGAATCATAATGTGTTATATCTGTCTCACACCGGAGGTACCGCCGGATGGTATCAGTCTTTTGTTGGGTATCGAATGAGTAAGGCAGAGCTAGGCGAATATATTCTGAAGTTCAGAGTAAAGGGAACCGGAAAAATTAATTGCTTTGTGAGAACGTCAACAAGCAAATGTCCATTATTGACTGTACTTGTAGGCGGTAAATATCCGACTTACAAGGAAGTAACTGCAACATCAGAGTACGTGGAATATTCCGTCATTTATAATTTTGCGAGAATGGGAGTAAGCGGAAGAGCTTCTTATGCGGATGCTGACGCCACAGATGCTTCTGAAGCCGATTATGATGATTTCTACATTGGTTTCTATCCAACGGCTACCAATTCGAATTTCTATTTGGATCATGTATCTTTGACAAAGGTAAAAGAGAATTAAACAGCGAATAATATGAAAAGATTTAATATACTATTGGTAATGTCTGCATTTATAGGGAGTTTCACTTCTTGTAGTCAGGATGCAGAGAATGAATTGGTTCCATCAGCTAAGGTAGTAAACTTCGATGTGAATATATCAAAGACGCGAACCGTTACAGAAGGAAAAGTCACTTCTTTCGTTGAGGATGATCAGATAGGAGTTTTTGGTGTAAAACGCGGAGCATCAGAGGTGTTGAACCGGAATGTGATGTATGCTTACACTGGCAACGGAAAGTGGTTTGCGGATAAATCAATCACTTATCCATTGGATAATTCGCCTATCAATTTTTATGCTTATTATCCTTATGGGGATCATCCGACCACAAATTTTGATTTTACAGTTTTGTCTGATCAGTCAAAGGATAATGGTTACGAACAGAGTGATTTGTTAGTAGCTAAGAATGAAAAGGCTCTTCCGGGAGAGGGAGCTGTCAGTTTACAGTTTGGGCATATGATGGCGCGGATTGAAGTAAAACCGGCTTTGCCGGATGGTGTTACGTTGACTTCGGTTGCTCTGCTTAATGTGCTAACTGGTTCATCTGTAGATTTAATCAACCAGACTGCAACAACTAAAACCGACGCATCTGCTTCATTTTCTACTATCACATTAATGAAAGCGGGAGATGTATATAGGGGAGTTCTTCCTAAACAGACTTTGGCTGGTAGAATCTTTGAATTTGTGGGAATAAATGAAGCCGGACAAAAGGTGATGTTTGATTATACATTGGAAAATGCTACAGCTCTGACTGCAAATAAGATAACTCTATTTGAAATTAACTTGCAATATTAGTTTTCGGAGTAGATAAAAGATAATACGGAATGAATCCTAAAAGCTGATTGTCCAGCTTTTAGGATTCATTTTTATCAGTATGTCAGCAGGATGATACATTTATCCTTGTTGAACGATATTATCAATGATATTCCCAAGCTTTATTTTCGCATCCTTATCTACTTTATCTAATAAATAAGAATAGATAACTTTAGTATTCTGTCCGCTTACAAGCATTCGCCTGGAAAAACTCATTCAACGTATCTTCATAATTTCCATGAACCATAATATGATGATTTCCCAACGGATTTTTCAGGAAATACTCTGTTGGAGTATTCATGCGGATGCGTATTTGTGTACGGCACATATTAATATAATTGGTATTTTCAGTTAATGTTCCTGTAGATAAGTAATATTCATCCAAACATTCACCGCCACATTTTATGATCGTTACATCTCCTGTCGGAAGTAGCCCTTGTATGGCAATTCCTTTTTCTGTTTCAAAATGATTTCGGATAATATATCTCTCCGTTTGTTTGAGTCCTACGGTGCAATGTGCCAATATCAGTTCATTGGTACGGGTATTGATCATGGAAGGATTTGCCATAAATCCGTCTTTACCCGTAAGTGCTTTAACTGCTAATAGCGTAAATACAGACTGGAGATCTCCTTCACAACCTGCTATTATCCCGTCATCATTTAATAAAGATAATGCCACGCATCCGGTAGTGTCGATTTGTTCAATCAGTTTAAAACAGCTTAATGTCAGTGCTTCCAGATTTTCTTCCTGACATACCTTTTTTATAGCCCGGTATAGTCGCATTGATTTGATTAAATCTTCGGGAGTCCCTTCGCGACAGGCAAGAGCTTGAGAAGCAACAGCCGCGCATGACGCTCCTACCTGGTCATCTGTGATTTGTTGAAAATGATCATAAATCCGTTCCAATGGAATATCTACATATTCAATTCCCCAACGGCGCTTAGCCAGCAAGTAGTCCACGTTACTGGCCACTAACCAGGAAGAAGGACTTCCGATGACTCCGATACGTTTGCCGAATAAGGAACGTTGTGCCCGGAAATTATTATAAAGTGTATGGATACGCAGGATAATGGCTGGTAGTTCACCATGTAGAATCTCACTTTTCATTCCACGTCCCCGCAGCCAGGTAGAGATTTCCAATGCGGCTGCAAGGGAGTTCTGCATGCCGTCCGCCAGTAAAATGGCAGGGCGGGGAAGGTTTTCGAAATGCTGTATGACCAGTCTTTCCACCCCGCCGGTAGCGATGAAAATGATTTTGAAATCATCACTATTAAGCTTGTCCATATCTTGATAGTCGACCAGCTTTACAGTATAATATTTTTCAATCTCGCTTAAAATAGCTTCGTGCGAGCCTCTTAGCGAGGATTGTTTGTGAAGGATTGAGGCGAATGAGATAAGGTGTATGGTCATTATGATATTGTTTTAAGTTTTCTATATGACAAATGTATAGCTTTCTTTTCAAATTACCATAACGATTTTAACCTTGCTAAGGTTTTTAAAGTTTTTATGTCTCTGTATTCAAATTATTGCGTACATTTGCAGCTCCAAGTAGAAAAAGTAAATAGTAATTAGTAATTTGTAGTTAAAATTATGCCAACCATATCCATTCGCGGAAACGAGATGCCTGCATCTCCTATCAGAAAGCTGGCTCCTTTGGCAGATGCTGCCAAGCAACGTGGAGTCCATGTGTTTCACCTGAACATCGGACAGCCTGATCTGCCCACTCCTCAGGCCGCGATTGACGCGATACGCAATATTGATCGTAAAGTGCTGGAATATAGTCCCAGTGCCGGTTATCGTAGCTATCGCGAGAAATTAGTGGGATATTACGCAAAGTTTAATATCAATCTGACTGCAGATGATATAATCATTACATCGGGAGGTTCGGAAGCCGTACTTTTTTCCTTTCTTTCTTGTCTGAATCCGGGAGATGAAATCATCGTTCCGGAACCTGCATACGCTAACTATATGGCATTTGCCATCTCTGCCGGAGCAAAGATTCGCACTATTGCTACGACCATTGAAGAAGGCTTTTCCCTTCCGAAAGTAGAAAAGTTTGAAGAACTGATTAATGAACGTACCAAAGCAATCCTGATTTGTAATCCGAATAATCCGACCGGTTATTTGTATACTCGTCGTGAAATGAATCAGATTCGTGACTTGGTGAAGAAGTACGATTTGTTTCTTTTCTCCGATGAAGTATATCGTGAGTTTATATATACGGGATCTCCTTATATCTCTGCCTGCCATCTGGAAGGAATTGAGAATAATGTCGTACTGATTGACTCCGTATCCAAACGTTATTCAGAATGTGGTATCCGCATCGGTGCGTTGATTACCAAAAACAAAGAAATACGTGATGCTGTCATGAAATTCTGCCAGGCACGCCTAAGTCCTCCATTGATTGGACAGATTGCCGCAGAGGCTTCTTTAGATGCTCCGGAAGAATATTATCGTGAGACGTATGATGAATACGTTGAGCGTCGTAAATGCCTGATTGACGGTTTAAACCGTATTCCCGGTGTTTATTCACCTATTCCGATGGGAGCTTTCTATACAGTAGCGAAACTTCCTGTTGATGATTCCGATAAGTTCTGTGCATGGTGTCTTTCTGATTTTGAATATGAAGGTCAGACGGTATTCATGGCTCCGGCATCCGGTTTCTATACCACTCCAGGTTCCGGCATCAATCAGGTTCGTATTGCATACGTATTGAAGAAAGAAGATTTGACCCGTGCGCTTTTTGTCTTGCAGAAGGCTTTGGAAGCATATCCGGGAAGAACAGAATAATCAAATGTCTCTATCACTTTTCATAGCCCGGCGTATCTATCGTGAAAGCGATGGCGGAAAGCAGGTGTCACGTCCTGCGGTCCTCATTGCCATGGCGGGTATTGCTATTGGGCTGGCTGTGATGATTATTGCGGTGGCGGTAGTAATCGGATTTAAAAGTGAGGTGAGAAATAAAGTTATAGGGTTCGGGTCGCATATCCAGATAACTAATCTGGATGCGGTCAGTTCTTACGAAACCCATCCGATTGTGGTAGGAGACAGTATGATGACTGCTCTTGCTGATTATCCGGAGATAAGTCATGTGCAGCGTTTCTCTACCAAACCGGGTATGATTAAGACCGATGACGCTTTTCAGGGAATGGTGTTGAAAGGTGTAGGTCCGGAATTTGACCCCCGTTTTATAAAAGAGTATTTGGTGGAAGGGGAGATTCCTGTTTTCAGTGATTCTGTTTCTACCAATCAAGTGCTTATCTCGAAAGCGTTGGCAACTAAAATGAAGTTGAAACTGGGGGATAAGATATATACCTATTATATACAGGATGATATTCGTGCTCGTCGCCTGACGATTGCCGGAATTTATCAGACGAACTTCTCCGAATACGACAACCTCTTTTTACTGACGGATCTTAATCTGGTGAATCGCTTGAATGGTTGGCAACCGGAACAGGTGACCGGTGTGGAATTACAGGTGAAAGATTATGATCAACTGGAAGATATAACCTATGGGATCGCAACTGACATTGATAACAGGCAAGATGATCTGGGAGGCGTGTATTATGTGCGTAACATCGAACAACTGAATCCTCAAATCTTTGCCTGGCTCGACTTATTGGATTTGAATGTATGGGTCATCCTGTTTCTGATGATAGGGGTGGCTGGTTTTACTATGATTTCCGGTCTGTTGATAATCATCATCGAACGTACCAATATGATTGGGATTTTAAAAGCATTGGGAGCCAACAATTTCACGATTCGTAGAACCTTTCTTTGGTTTGCAGTCTTTTTGATTGGTAAAGGCATGATTTGGGGCAATGTCATTGGTTTGGCTTTCTGCATTCTTCAGTCACAGTTCGGACTGTTTAAACTTGATCCGGAGACTTACTATGTGGATACTGTTCCGGTTTCCTTTAATGTATTACTTTTCGGTTTGATTAATCTCGGCACTTTGTTTGCATCTGTATTAATGCTGATTGGTCCTTCATTTCTGATCACTAAGATCAATCCGGCAAGCTCCATGAGATACGAATAATCCTCTTTTTTTCTATCTGATTTTTACTGCAAAAATAATTTGGTCCATTGCGTGATGTGGAGTGAATAATATGTCTATATTTGCGCCCAATTTACTTAATATCCTCTTATAGGTTTAATTTTTAACCATTATGAATAATGTGTTAATTCTGTTGGATAATCTGGATGACTGGAAACCGTATTATGAGACAAGTAGTGTCCTGACTGTTTCCGACTATCTGAAAAACAAGCCGGTGGAGAAAGACCGGAAGTTAGTTATTAATCTTAGCAATGATTACAGTTATAACTCTGAAGGGTATTACTGTTCGCTGCTAGCCCAAACGAGAGGACAGAAAGTCATTCCGGATGTTGATATCATCAACAAAATGGAGGCCGGAACGGGGGTGCGGATGGAGCGCAGTCTGCAAGCCCTTTGTTACCAGTGGATACAGAAGAATAATGTCAAAGACGACATTTGGTATCTGAACATCTATTTCGGTAAATGTAGAGAGAAAGGTTTGGAACGGGTTGCCCGGTTTATTTTTGAGAATTACCCTTGTCCATTGTTGAGGGTGGCTTTGAATACTCATCCTAGAAATCAGATCGAAAGTATTCATTTTTTTCCTTTGAATCGGCTCAATGATGAAGAGCAGGATTTCTTTGCCAATACATTGGATAACTTTAACAAGAAAATATGGCGTGCGCCTAAGTCGGCAAAAGCTTCCCGTTATAGTTTGGCTGTATTGGTTGATCCGCAGGAAAAGTTTCCACCCAGCAACAAAGGAGCTTTGCATAAATTGGTCGAAGTTGCCAAGAAGATGAATATTCATGTGGAAATGATTACGGAAGATGATGCCATTCGTTTGCTTGAATTTGATGCCTTGTTCATTCGTACAACGACATCATTGAATCATTATACATTCCATTTGTCGCAATTGGCTGCACAAAACGGAATGGCCGTTATTGACGATCCGCTTTCTATTATCCGGTGTACGAATAAGGTGTACCTGAAAGAACTTTTTGAGAAGGAAAAGATTTCTGCTCCTAAGTCAACGCTGATTTTTCAGTCAAACGATCATTCATTTGAGCAGATCAGCGAACAGGTGGGGGCTCCTTTTATTCTGAAGATACCGGATGGGTCTTATTCTATTGGTATGAAAAAAGTTTCGAATGAGGAGGAACTGCAAGCAAGTCTGAAGATGCTGTTTGAGAAGTCGGCTATCTTATTGGCGCAGGCATTTACTCCTACGGAGTTTGACTGGCGTGTCGGCTTGTTGAATGGGGTGCCGCTATATGCCTGCAAATATTATATGGCAAAAGGACATTGGCAAATTTACTGCCACTATGATTCGGGCAGAAGTCGTTGCGGACTGGTGGATACGATTCCTATTTATCAGGTGCCTCGTGTGGTGTTGGATACAGCCGTTAAAGCTGCGAATCTGATCGGAAAGGGATTGTATGGAGTCGACCTGAAAATGGTAGATGATAAAGCATATGTTATTGAGATTAATGATAATCCGAGTATCGATCACGGGTTGGAGGATGCTATCATCGGTGATGAAATGTATTACCGGTTACTGAATCACTTTGAACAGGTGTTGGAGGCGAAACATTATTGATGATGGAGTCGGGTCTATTTGTTCGTAAAGCACAGCAAAGTGATATTCCTGCTATTTTGGAAATAGAATGGGAATGTTTTCGGGAAGATAGCTTTTCGAAAGATCAGTTTGCTTATCTGATAAGCCGCTCGAAAGGAACTTTCTATGTGATGATGGAAGGGGATAGGGTGATCGCTTATGTCTCCTTGTTATTCCATAGGGGAACTCGTTATTTAAGGATATATTCGATAGCTGTCCATCCGGATTTCAGAGGGAAAGGATTGGGACAGGCATTGATGGACCAAACGATTCGGACAGCTGGTGAATGTAAAGCTGCCAAAATTACTTTGGAAGTAAAGGTTACGAACACTGCCGCTATTGCGCTATATATGAAAAATGGCTTTATTCCGGTAGGAATAAAGCCATGCTATTATCATGATGGTTCGGATGCTATTTACATGCAACGATTGATTCAATAAATTTATCTTCTCATGAAATCTCCTTTTCCTCGAAAGAAACGGCAGATCTTGAAATTCAGTGATTGTATCGGTTGGAGAAGGTCGAATACCGGTAATGAGAAATAGTATTTCCGGTCTCCTCCCATTTCTTTAGCTGTTTGATTGATGATGACAGCTTGTAGGATGAAGCGTAGCAACCAAATTAATAGTGCAATGCCTGCGGCCAACCAGTGTAAGTTGAGAACTCCCAATGTGATGCCTGCTATACAAGCAGCGTAGAATAACAGACGGGAGAAAGTCTCAAATCCTAAAAGATACCGTTGCGTCCCCTGATAATATCTTGCAGTAGCCATATAGCTTACTTTTTCTTCTTTCCATTCTTTGTAGCGATACACAGGATTTATCCGTGTAGTGGCGTTGATGTCTGTTTCAACGCGGGTATTTGAAGGAGTTGCCAGCTGGTTGATGAATAGATCATCCTCTCCACGTTGCAGGTTCAGATATTTGGAGAATCCTTTTTGTTGGAAAAACAACTCTTTCCGGTAAGCTAAGTTACGTCCGATACCTATATATGGTTTTCCGGCTAAAGCGAGTCCCAGATAACGCAAAGATTGGAATAAAGTATCAAATGCGGTACGTTTGTGCAGCCATCCTTTTGTACGGTCATAACCGCTATACCCCAATACAATTTGAGTCTGCGGAGTGAAATTGCGTGCCATTAACTTTAACCACTGGTTACTTGCCGGCATACAGTTTGTCTCTGTAAATACCAGCCAATCATGTTTACTGGCTTTAATGCCTAATGTTAAGGCCAGCTTTTTATGACTGATATAACGTGCGCTTTCAGGGGTAAAACTATGGTAAAGATGAGGATATTTTTCTTCCATCATTCCCAGTATATCCTCGGTTTCATCTGTGGAAGCATCGTTGATGACAATCACCTCAAACTGCGGATAATCCTGTTCCAGAATAGCTGGTAGGATTTTACGCAGGTTTTCAGCCTCGTTGCGTGCGCAGAGAATTACGGAAAGTGGAGGCAGTTCTCGTGAAAAATGTACCTCTTCTTTGCGTACAGCTTTATTATGGACATGTATCCGATTATACAGGCCAAAATAATAAATGAGCTGAATGACAAAAAGAATGCCTGTCGCTGATAAAAGAATCAGTTCGACAGTATTGAATGTAAATGTTTCCATCAAATTTTAGTGTCGTTTTTTACAACGGCAAAAGTACACATTTTTTCGGTAGTTCTGTCATCTCGACGGGAGGTTATTTCGTGAGTCCAGATATTCTTTCTTAAACATATCTACAAAAAGAAAGAATAATGAAAGCAACAACGGACCGAAGATCACTCCCATAAACCCAAATAACGGCAGACCGATGACTACCCCGAAAATGGTGATAAGCGGATGTGTATCTGCCATTTTCTTCTGGAGAATAAACCGGATCAGGTTATCTGACTGTGATACGACGATGGCTCCGTAAGCGGCAATCCCGATTGCGTTGAACCAGTCTCCGCTTATGGCCAGATAAGCGGCTACGGGAAACCATACCAATGCAGTGCCCACCATCGGAATAATGGTTGCAAAGCAGGTCAGGAATCCTAATAATAAGATGTTGGGTGCTCCGAAAAGAAGATAACCTATCGTGGCGACTCCTCCCTGAATGATAGCCAGCAGAGGAATACCGATGGCATTGGAGCGGACAATCATATTGATTTTATGAATGACTTCTTGTGTGTTGGCTTCGCTAAATGGCAGAATATCATTGACATAAGCCTCCATCTTTTTTCCTCCGATCAACATGAAGTAAAGCACAAAGATCATGACGAATAAGTTGATGGCAAGACTGCTGATGCTTTCCATTATGATCTGTCCGATGCGGGGAAGTATGGAGACAATGAATGCCAGCGTGTCTTTTCCTAATACATCGTATCCTGTTTTCTCCTTGATTAATTCGGCTACTTGTTGGAGCGGTGCGATATATGTCTGTGGATCCAGATTAATATCCTGTAACTTATTTACTACCATCCAAACGGTCAGTCCCAAAGGAATAAGGAAGACAAAAATAGTTTCTGCAGTAATCAATAAAGCACTTATGCTGCGTTTTAGTTTTCGTTTCTCTACCAGGTGACTCATCTGTCCACGTACAAGAATATAGATAGTGAGTGCTCCCAATAATCCTCCCATGAAAGGAGTGATTTGGCGGAAGATGATGATCCCTATAAATAGGATGATGACAATGAGGGAATATTTCCAGTATTGTTCTTTGGTGCTCATATCGTGTGAAATTCGTTTATATGATAAACAATCAAGGTATAGGAAAGGTTTGTTCTATGGTGAGATAACGATATGAAAAATTGTTTAGTTTCATTGGGTGGATCTTCGTTAATATCCAATCGATTTATGTTAAATGTTAACGGATTGATTGTTTCTATTAAACCATGTTATAAGATACGCTGCATTGGACCGAAAATTTGGAGATGACCGAAAAGTCCGTATCTTTGTACTGTGTTTTTCATAGTATTAGATTTAAGGTTAACAAAGATTGGCTGTCTGGGATAGATAGCCTTTTTTTATGTTATATATTCTGCTCTGTTTGACTATCCTCTTGATTTTTCATAAAAAGCATTTGATTCCCACTTTTCATTCACTGCTATAAATGTACTTTACTGTTATAAAAGAATAATAATCAGAAGTTTGTCGTAGTTTCGGGGATTAATGCCGTAACTTGCAAGAAAGGAAATCCTGTCTATTATTTTATCCCCGAGTATAAACTATCCCAAAAAGAATGAATTATGAAAGGTCAAGAGAAAAAGAGAGAAGCAAAGAAAGATAAGTCGGACAAGAAGATTAAAGTATTGACTGATTATCAGAGAGAAAAGCAGAGTAAGAGTGACAGAGGAATGATTATAATACCTAAAACATAATGGTGTATGTAAAAAGAGAAGGTATTATATTGGAAGGTACTTCACTTGAGTTTGAAAACGAAGGTGTGATGAATCCGGCGGTAATTGCCGAAGGAAATACGGTGCATATGTTTTATCGTGCAGTAAGGGAAGGAAATTATTCATCGATTGGTTATTGCCGGCTTGAAGGTCCTTTGACTGTAGTTGAAAGAGATACGCTTCCCTTGTTGGTTTCCGAGTTTGATTATGAATGTCAAGGGGTGGAAGATCCCCGAATTGTGAAAATAGAAGATCTCTATTACCTCACTTATACAGCCTATGATGGATATAGTGCTGTCGGGGCTTTAGCAGTTTCTTCCGATTTGAGACATTTTGAAAAGAAAGGCGTCATTACTTCCCAGATAACCTATCCGCAATTCCAGGAACTGCTTCGTACTCAACAAGCCATTATCGGTAAGTATTTCCGCTCCGGAAATAAGCGTGAAGCGACTAATGAGAAAGGACATCCGCTTTATATGATGGATAAGAACATCGTATTCTTTCCCCGTAAAATCAATGGGAAGTTCTACTTTATGCATCGTATCCGTCCGGATATTCAGTACGTGGCAGTAGAACGTCTTGATATGCTGACAAAAGAGTTCTGGAAAAGATATTATCAGAATTTTGCAAAACGTATCCTGCTGGCACCCTATCATGATCACGAGTCGAGCTATATCGGAGCCGGATGCCCTCCGATAGAGACGAGAGCGGGGGGGTTGTTGATTTATCACAGTGTATATGACACTCCTTCCGGCTATGTTTATTCTGCGTGTGCAGCTTTGTTGGATATAGACAATCCGGCAATTGAAATATCCCGTTTGCCTTATCCGTTGTTCACACCTGCAGTAGAATATGAACTGTCAGGTGTAGTCAATAGGGTTTGTTTTCCTACAGGCACTGCCTTGTTTGGTGACACTCTCTACATCTATTATGGAGCAGCCGACAAATATGTGGCTTGCGTGTCAGTACAACTGACAGAGTTATTGGATGAATTAATAAAACAAATCAAATGAGAAAAATAATATGCATTACTACCTATCCTCCTCGTGAATGTGGCATAGCCACTTTTGCTCAGGACTTGATCCGAGCTATCCTGTCAAAGTTTGGCGATTCTTACTCTATAAAGATATGTGCAGTAGAGTCCGATACGGAAAAACATACCTATACGGAAGATGTGGAATATGTTCTTGATACTTCGGATATCTCTGCGTATGCTACTTTGACCAGGCAATTGAATGAAAATTCAGAAGTTAAAAAAGTGCTTGTACAGCACGAATTCGGGTTATATGCAGCGCAGGAAGAAGCTTTTCTTCAAATGTTGCAACAACTACTCAAGCCTGTGATTCTTGTTTTTCATACGGTACTTTCGCAACCTTCCCCCGCTCTGTACCGGAGTGTGGGAAGAATGATGGCTACCTGTGCGAATTTAGTAGTGATGACGCAAAACTGTCGGGAGATTCTCCTGCGGGATTATCAGGCAGATGAAGATAAAATTACAGTGATTCCTCATGGCACCCATTTAGTATCATTCAGAGATAAGAGCAAACTAAAAGATTTTTATCATCTTTCGGGCAGACGTGTGCTTTCTACTTTTGGTCTGCTTAGTCCTGGCAAAAGTATCGAGACCACTTTGGATGCCTTACCGGCTATTGTAAAGACGAATCCTTCTGTGATATTTCTTATTCTCGGCAAAACGCATCCGGGAGTGTTGAAAGTAGCAGGCGAGCAGTATCGTAGCCTGTTGGAAGCGAAAATAAAGGAGTTGCATTTGGAAGAACATGTGCTTTTTATCAATCAATATCTTGAACTTTCTGTTTTATTAGATTATTTACAGTTGACGGATGTGTATCTTTTCACTTCGAGTGACCCGAATCAGGCAGTGAGCGGTACATTTGTTTATGCGTTAAGTTGTGGATGTCCGATTATAGCTACTCCTATTCCTCATGCATTGGAGTTATTGAATGATGATTCCGGCATAATCTTTGATTTTAAGAATTCGAAGCAATTGTCCGAAGCTGCCAATCATTTGCTTGCCGATGAAAAACTACGAACTAAGATGAAATTGGTTGGTTTGCAGAAGACAGCGGCTACAGCTTGGGAGAATGTGGCTATTGCCTATGCATATCTTTTCCAGAAAACGGGTAGGGTAGAAGACGAACTGATTTACTCTCTGCCTCCCATAGATACCTATCATATCCGGCGCATGAGTCGACAGTGGGGAATTATTCAATTTTCGAAAGGAAATCGTCCGGATAGCTCCACCGGCTATACATTGGATGATACGGCACGTGCGTTAATGGCGATGTGTCAGATGGTTGCTACGGGACAGGGAAAAGTGAAAGAACGATATGTCAAGACCTATCTGAATTTTATCCGTTACTGTCAGCAGCCGGATGGTTCTTTTTTGAATTATGTAGATAAAGATGGAATATTCACCTCGCAAAACGAGGAAGTGGGGTTGGATGATAGTAATGGACGGGCTGTTTGTGCTTTGGGATATTTTATTTCTTGCGCCGAACATTTCCCTGCTCCATGGAAAGAGGAGGCGGAAGCTGTTCTCAAACGTACCTTCCAACGGTTCGACCGGATAGAGTCTCCCCGTAGCATTGCATTTATGATTAAAGGATTCTACTATTATAGCCGTGAATGTCCTTCGGCGCAGACCGATGCGTGCATCTGGCTATTGGCTAACAAACTGGCTCAAACATATCGTCGAACGGCAGAAGTGAATTGGCGATGGTTTGAGACATATCTCACTTATGACAATGCTATCTTGCCGGAAGCTATGTTATTGGCTCATTTGGCTATCGGCAGAGAGGAGTATAAAAAAATAGCCTATGAATCTTTCGAATTTCTGTTGAAGAAAGTATTTGTAGGAAACCGTATTCAGGTGGTTTCCAATCAGGGGTGGATGCATAAAGGAAAGAGCAGTCATGGATTTGGAGAACAGCCCGTGGACGTAGCGGGAATGGTAATTGCTCTGAAAACCTTTTATCAGTTTTTTAAGGAGGAAAAATATCTTCGTATGCAGAAAGATGCTTTCAACTGGTTTTTGGGAAATAACCATTTACACCAGATTGTTTACAATCCGGCTACTGGAGGTTGTTATGACGGACTGGAAGAAAATAACATCAATTTAAATCAGGGAGCGGAATCTACCGTTTGCTATTTGATGGCGCGATTGTCTCTTTTATCTGACTAATTCCGTATATTTGCAGACATATACTGCAATATTATGAAATCTGTTTTTATTAAGGTACTTCGTGTACTGATGCTTTTGGTGTTTATCTTTTCGTGCGGCGTCGGTTACGTTGTTTATGAAGATACATTAGTTGATTGGTGGATACCCGTCGGAGTGGCTTTTGTAATAGCAATTCTAACAATTCCCCTTTATAAAAGGTGGACTTGGCTGACGACAATGGATGGCAAAGTTATTAATAGTTTTTGCCATCTGGCTTGTGTCGGTGCTATCAGTTATGTACTGTTTCTTGGCGGGAATTATTGGTTTGCCGATTCTGCTTCCACGCATGAAGAGAAAGTCATGGTACAGAAAAAATATGTGGAAACGTATAAGAAAACTCGTAAAGTCGGCAGACATCGTTATGTGTCGGGTGGGGTCCGTAAAGAATATTATTTGCAGGTATCTTTTGAAAATGGGAATGTAGCAACATTGCATGTATCTCTTTCTACTTATAATAAGACTAAGACAGGTCAGCCGAAGATTCTGACTTTGCAAAACGGCTTATTCGGGTTGCCTGTGATTACCAAAGGACTTTAATGAAAGTCACATCACCTTTAGAATGGGTTATACCCTCTAAAAGTGATGTGACTTTTATTCTTCTTTTTTTCTTTTATTTTTCATCTTGCCAATTTTGCATTTAGTCTACAAACGGGACAGGTTCGTCTCATTTGAAAGCTTAGTGCTGATCCCTTCCTTATCTTCGTGACGAAATAAAAACGGAATAAAATCATGAAGATGAATAAAACTAGATTATTAGAGAAAATATCTATTCAGTCGGGCGTCTCTTTAGATGAATGTGGGACAGTGCTCAAAACCTTTGAAAAAGTTCTAAATGAAGAACTTTCCCGGAAAATATATCGTAATGTTGGATGGCTGTTATTGGTAGTTGCTTTATTTGTGTCTGTAACAGCATTCAGCCAGACAGCAGGGCGTAAAGGACGTCCGGTGCAGACTATCCGGGGGATTGTTATAGATGGAGACTCGAAGTATCCGATACCGTATGCAACAGTAAGGCTGTCTGAAAAAGAGGGGGCGGGGACGATAACAGACAGTCTTGGGCGTTTTAGTATACCACAGGTTCCTGTCGGTCGGCATACCGTAGAAGCTGCGTTTATGGGATATGAACCGGGCATTTTCAGAGAAATACTGGTGACCTCCGCCAAGGAAATATATCTGGAAATACCTTTGAAAGAAAGCGTGAACGAATTAAACGAAGTGATTATTCGTGCGCGGACCAACAAAGAAGAAGCAATGAATAAGATGGCTACCACTGGAGCACGTATGTTGAGCGTAGAAGAAGCGAGCCGTTATGCAGGTGGGTTTGATGATCCCGCACGTTTGGTTTCCGCTTT
The DNA here is from genome assembly GCF_015559655.1 of Bacteroides sp. 1001136B_160425_E2. NCBI lineage: Bacteria > Pseudomonadati > Bacteroidota > Bacteroidia > Bacteroidales > Bacteroidaceae > Bacteroides > Bacteroides sp. 1001136B_160425_E2. The sequence goes on from NZ_JADMQH010000011.1 coordinate 115,890, forward strand.
TGCCGGGGTGGCTCCCAGCGTTTCTTCCAACGGTATTTCCATTCATGGCAATGCTCCTCATCTGTTGCAATGGAGACTGGAGGATGTCGAAATTCCTAATCCGAATCACTTTGCGGACATCGCTACATTGGGTGGAGGAATCCTTTCCTCTCTAAGTTCACAGGTGCTTGGGAACTCTGATTTTTTCACTGGAGCATTTCCAGCTGAATATGGAAATGCCGTATCCGGAGTATTTGACATGAAATTGCGTAACGGCAACAACCAAAAGAACGAAAATACTATTCAAGTGGGAATTATGGGGATCGACGTCGCTTCCGAAGGTCCTTTGAGCAAGAAACATAAAGCATCGTATATTTTCAATTACCGTTATTCCACGACCGGACTTCTGAATCTTGAAGGAGGGAAGATGGACTATCAGGACCTGAACTTCAAACTCAATTTTCCAACACAGAAAGCCGGAACTTTCTCTGTTTGGGGAACAAGTCTGATTGATAAGTTCACCAGTGATTTTGAAAAGAACACAGAGAAGTGGGATTATTGGGGCGACCGTAGTGAATCAAGAGACAAGCAATATATGGCAGCCGGAGGTGTCAGCCATCGTTATTTCTTTAACAATGACGCGTCATTGAAAACCACGATTGCGGCTACCTATTCACAACTCGACGGAGGAGCAACCTTGTTCAACCATTCGATGGAGTCTACTCCATATATGGATCTTGGTTCAAAATATACCAACCTGATATTTTCCACTACCTTTAATCGTAAATTCAGTAACCGTTTTACCAATAAGACAGGAGTCACCTATACCAATATGTTCTACAAAATGGATCTTTCCATTGCTCCTTATGAAGCCGAACCACTGGAAATCGTATCTCAAGGAAAAGGTAATACAAGTCTGATTTCAGCCTACAATAGTTCATCAGTGGGATTAACCGACCGTTGGACCCTTAATGCCGGAATCTATGGACAACTTCTGACGCTGAACAATAAATGGTCTGTAGAACCACGGGTTGGCCTGAAGTGGCAAGCTACTCCAAAAACAACCTTTGCGTTGGCTTATGGAATGTACAGTCGCATGGAAAAGATGGATGTATACTTTGTTAAAACGAAAAGTACGGGCAATGAATCCGTCAATAAAGACCTTGATTTTACAAAAGCACAGCACATCATGTTATCGTTCGGTTATAAGATTTCCGATCGCATGAATTTGAAGATAGAACCTTATATCCAGTTCCTGCATGATGTTCCTGTCATGGCGGATAGTTCTTATTCTGTGCTTAATCGTTCTGATTTTTATGTGGAAGATGCGTTGATCAATAAAGGAAGAGGACGCAATGTGGGAATAGACATTACCCTCGAACGTTTTTTGGAGAAAGGACTTTATTATATGATTTCGGGTTCTTGGTTTGATTCCCGTTACCGGGGTGGGGATGGTGTGTGGTATAATGCGAAGTTTAACCGTAATTATGTGATAAACGGACTCATCGGTAAAGAATGGATGTTGGGAAGAAATAAACAGAATATACTTAGCATCAACCTGAAATTAACCTTGCAAGGCGGTGATCGATATTCTCCGATTGACTTGGAGGCAACGATGAGTCATCCGGATAAAGAAGTGCAATATGACGAAACGAAAGCTTTCTCAAAACAATATTCTCCTATGCTGATCGGTAACTATACTGTCAGTTATCGTATCAACAAGCGAAAAGTATCACATGAATTTGCTGTGAAAGGACTTAACTTTACGGCTGCTAAAGAACATTACGGGCATGAATATAATGTGAAAACAGGAAAAATAGATGTCAGCGACAATTCTACGGTATTGACGAATGTGAGTTATAAACTTGAATTTTAGAGATACGGTATAGAGTCTAACCGGAAAAATGTTTTATCTTCGTCCCCAATAAAGCGTATGACAACTGAAACACTTGCAACAGGTAGTGAATCTACCTTTTTATATAGATTTCTCGTTAGTCCGGACCTGCGATGGATGCGGTATTTGGTACTTATCCTGGTGCTGGGGACGATCTCTTTCAATCAGGTCTTTATAATCTTTTTGGATTATAGGGATATATTGGGCGGATGGATTTACACATTTACCTTTCTTTACCTGCTCACTTATATAGCGGTTATTTACCTGAATCTTTTCCAACTCTTTCCAAAATATTTGCTGAAGAGACATTATCTGACCTATTTGTCATTACTTTCTGCTGCGATGATCGTAGCTCTGTTGATACAGATGTCAATAGAATACATGGCATATTCCTATTGGCCGGAACTCCATGCGCGAGGTTCTTATTTGTCGATGCATATGGTAGTGGACTATATTTCTTCTTTTATGTTATCTACGCTGTGTATGATAGGAGGCACGATGACAGTTCTTCTGAAGGAATGGATGATTAACAACCGGCGTGTTTCACAAATGGAGAAAGCTCATGTCGTTTCTGAAGTGGAGCGGTTAAAAGAACAGATCAGCCCTGAACTTCTTTTTAAAACATTGCACCAATCGGGAGAATTAACATTGAGTGAGCCGGGAAAAGCTTCAAAAATGTTAATGAAGTTAAGCCAACTTCTCCGCTATCAGTTGTATGACTGCAATAGGGCCAAAGTTTTGCTTAGTAGCGAAATTACATTTCTTACTAATTACCTGACATTGGAACAGACCTCCCGATCACAATTTAACTATGAATTTACTTCCGAAGGCGGAGTGAACAGAATCTTGGTGCCGCCTTTGCTTTTCATTCCTTTTGTGCAATACATAGTCAAAGCAATAGACGAGCAACAGATACAGCCCCCTGTTTCATTGAAAACTCATTTGAAAGCGGAAAAGGGTACAATTACATTCACCTGCGCTTGTTCTGAAGTAAATCTCTTGTCGTCCGATAAAGGGCTGGAAAGAATCAGACAAAGGTTGGATATTCTGTATGGAAGCCGTTACAGGTTGTCATTGGCTGTCGGCAGTATATGGCTGGAACTGAAAGGAGGTGAGTCGTGAGTATGAATACGAATCATGGTAATGACTTTTATAAAAATACCAATGACAACAGAAACATGAATGATAAAAGTGTCACTGCATTTCTATTGAGTCCCCGTTATCGGATATACAGGCATTTGCTGCTGCAATTGGTTGTTGTTTTGATAACAATCAATGTCCTTTGGTATGAGCCTTTACAAACGGTCTCCTTTGGGAGACGATTGAGCGGATGTCTGGCATATTTTGCCTCTATGAATATGGTGATATATATAAACCTGTATGTATTGGTTCCTTATTTCCTGTTGAAGAATCGTTGGGGTAGTTATGTGTTGATGGCAATCATTACAAATATAGCAGTCGTTACTTTTCTTTCAGTTACCCAAGGTTTGCTTTTTGAAGTGATTCTGCCCGGAAAAGATCCCAATGGCTTTGCCACTTTCATCAATGCTTTTTCAGGCATACTGACCATCGGCTTTGTCATGGCAGGCTCTGCGGCTATCTCATTGTTCACGCATTGGCTACGTTACAATCTACGTATTGACGAACTGGAATCCACTACTTTACAGTCGGAATTGAAGTTTCTTAAAAATCAGATTAATCCGCATTTTCTTTTTAATATGCTGAATAATGCCAATGTCCTGATAAAGAGAAATCCGGAAGAAGCATCCAAAGTGCTTTTCAAATTAGAAGATTTACTGCGCTATCAGATAAATGACAGCTCGCGAGAAAGAGTCTCGTTAGCATCGGATATCCGTTTCTTAAATGATTATCTGAATCTGGAAAAGATTCGTCGTGATAATTTTCAGTTTACGATGGAGGAACAAGAAGAGACAGATTCCATTTGGATTCAGCCATTATTGTTTATTCCTTTTGTGGAGAATGCGGTAAAGCATAGTTTTGACAGCGAGCATCCTTCGTATGTGCACGTTTTTTTTAAGGTTGATAATGATAGATTAGAGTTTCGATGCGAGAATTCCACGCCGGAAGTTGCCGTTAGTAAAGGGAAGGTCGGAGGAATAGGACTTGTGAATATTCAACGCAGATTGGGATTGTTGTATCCTGACAGGTATGAACTGAAACAGATAGAGAATGAAAATAAGTATACTGTAATTTTAGGTATAACATTATGAATTGTATTATTGTAGACGATGAACCATTGGCACGTGAAGCCATGAAGCTATTGATAGAAGAATCGAATAACCTCCAATTAATCGGGAGTTTTAATAGTGCGTCCACAGCTTCCGATTTCATGGAGCAACATGTGACTGATTTGGTCTTTCTTGACATTCAGATGCCAGGGATTACAGGAATTGAGTTTGCACGTACGATTTCAAAGAAAACGCTGGTTATTTTCACTACAGCCTACACTGAATATGCACTGGACAGTTATGAAGTAGATGCGATAGATTATTTGATTAAGCCTGTTGAAGCGGAACGTTTTCAGAAGGCTGTGGATAAAGCTTTGTCTTATCATTCCCTGTTATTGAAAGAAGAGAAGGAAGCCATCGAAACGGTGGTTACTGCCGACTATTTTTTTGTGAAAGCAGAACGCCGGTATTTCAAAGTCAACTTCTCCGATATTCTCTTCATTGAAGGATTGAAAGATTACGTCATTCTTCAACTTAGCGATCAGCGTATTATCACCCGTATGAGTTTGAAAGCCATATTCGATTTATTACCTAAATCTACTTTCTTGCGGGTGAATAAATCATATATTGTCAATACCGGTCACATCGAATCGTTCGACAATAATGATATATTCATAAAATCGTATGAAATAGCTATCGGTAATAGTTACCGCGACGACTTCTTTGAGGGGTTTGTGATGAAACAAAGAGTGTGAGATCGTGATGTAGTATTATTCAATGTTTCTGCATTTTTTCAATTTGAAATATACCAATTCCAGCAATAAGAAGATAAAGTGAAGTGCGAATATATGCAAATATGTTTGTTCTTATCATTTGGCATATATAAACAGCCCTCTATCCATCTTCAAAAGACGAATAGAGGGCAGTTCCCATGACGAGAAAAAAGTCGAAGTCTATTGCTTTGCTTCGTTATTTTGTTTCAGAAGAAATTCATCAATTGCTTTTTTAAGCTGGTCTTTAGGCATAGCTCCCTGCATGATTCTCGGTTCCTCTTTCATCGGAATCATCAATAGGGTAGGGATGCTGCGGATACCGAATGCCGCTGCCAGCTCTTGTTCTTTGTCCACATCGATCTGGTAGATATTTACTTTGCCGCTATATTCTTTGCTAAGTTCTTCCAGAATCGGGTGCATCACTTTGCAGGGACCGCACCAGGTAGCATAGAAATCTACGATGGCAGGACGGCTGCCTTCAAATTTCCAATCGTTCGGATTGGCTTCATAGTTATATACCTTCTTTAAAAAATCTGCTTTATTTAATGCTACTACTTCCATTTTATTGTCCTCCTTTGTTGGTTCATTGCTTTTTTTATTTTCTCCGCTGTTTCCCGCGCAAGCCGTGGCTGCCAGTGTCAAGATGAAGACACTTAATAAGCTTTTTATCCGTTTCATATATTATCTTTCTTTTTGTTTTTATCTGATGCAAAGATAGGCGATATAAGAGGACCATAAAATAGCAATTTGACAGAAACTCTTGGCAAAACTTCCCTCGGATAGTTATTGAACACTAAAATTTGTCTATTAATCTTTGGAAGATATAAAAATAAGCACTACTTTTGCCGCGATAAAATGAGTATTCACCCTTTAAAATTGATGGAAAGGGTATTAATTATGTTGGAGTTATAATATTTTCAAATTAGGACTAAGTTGTCTCGTCGGGAGGATGAGGCTTTGCAACTTATTATTTTTTATATTGAACTGATGGTTCTTACATTGACCGCAATTCTACTGACAAGCGGCAATGGTTGATTAGTCCTGCAATCACATTATTATTTTTTAAATTAATCACTTCAATGCAGTGGGAGGGTGTTTTATATCCATATCCTAAGCATTGGTATCACGTGTATTGCATCGTCGTCTGCCGGTGAGGCTGACAGGGAATGCTGTATGCGAATGAAAAAAGAGTATGGGAATACGATTAAAAGATTTAAGTAAACTGGGATACCGGGATAATGTTGCCCGTAGTCTGGTAGTGGACATTGTGAGCAAACATTGCAAATATAACACAAAAGAACAGATTGAAATGACATTGAGCGATATACTCGAGCATCCCGAATCTTACAAAAACAATGAAATATGGAATAAGCTGGCCGAACGCCTTTCGCCGACTATAATAGCGAAAGAGTTTATAGCTTATGATTTACTGGATGAGCCATTGATGTATAAAACCTATGGAGGTAAATTTATCGAGACGCTTGCCAAACAACAGATGAACCTGGCTATGCGCTTGCCTGTAACAGTGGCCGGAGCATTGATGCCTGATGCTCATGCCGGATACGGGTTGCCTATCGGTGGAGTGCTTGCTACGGATAATGCGGTGATACCGTATGCTGTAGGAGTTGATATCGGCTGCCGGATGAGTCTGACAGTATTCGATGCCGGAGCAGATTTTCTGAAACGGTATGCCTATCAGATGAAAGAAGCTTTGAAAGACTTCACCCATTTCGGTATGGATGGCGGATTGGGTTTTGAGCAGGAACATGAAGTGTTGGATAGGGAGGAATTCCGTCTGACGTCTTTATTGAGGGATTTGCATGGAAAGGCCGTCCGTCAACTGGGGAGTTCCGGTGGTGGCAATCATTTTGTAGAGTTCGGCGAGATCACTCTGCAAGAAAAAAACGTGCTGAATCTTCCGGAAGGAAGTTACTTGGCGTTGCTGTCACATTCCGGTTCACGAGGGTTGGGGGCTGCCATTGCAAAACATTACAGTCTGCTGGCACGTGAAGTGTGCAGGCTTCCCCGTGAAGCACAACATTTTGCCTGGTTGGATTTGAACACGGAAGAGGGGCAGGAGTATTGGATGAGTATGAATCTGGCAGGTGATTATGCCCGTGCCTGTCATGAACGGATTCATTTGAATTTGGCGAAAGCCTTAGGGTTGAAGCCTCTCGCTAATGTCAATAACCATCATAACTTTGCTTGGAAAGAGGAAATAATACCGGGGCGTATGGCAATCGTCCATCGTAAAGGGGCTACTCCGGCACAAAAGGGACAAGCGGGATTGATTCCCGGAAGTATGGCTACCCCGGGTTATCTGGTTTGTGGCAAAGGGGTGGAAGAAGCGTTGAATTCGGCCTCTCATGGAGCCGGCAGGGCAATGTCCCGCCAACAGGCAAAAGATAGTTTTACGCAATCGGCTTTGAAGAAGTTACTGTCGCAAGCAGGAGTAACTTTGATTGGTGGGAGCGTGGAAGAAATGCCGCTGGCATACAAGGACATTGACAGAGTGATGTATACGCAGGAGACACTGGTGGAAGTCCAAGGCAAATTTATGCCTCGCATTGTACGAATGAATAAGGAGTAATGCGATGAAAGAAAAAGTCTATTTACAAATTACTTCCGGCAGAGGACCTGCGGAATGTTGCCGGGTAGTGGCTTTAGTGCTCGAAAGAATCGTGAAACAAGCACAAGCGAGAGGCTTGAAAGTGGAAATGATAGAGCGGGAGGTAGGACCGGTGAACCGTACTTTGCTTTCGGCTGTCATTTCCCTTCAAGGGGCAGCCTGTGATGAAGTGGTGGATGAATGGGAAGGAACAGTGCAATGGATAGCTCAAAGTCCGTATCGCATTTATCATAAGCGGAAAAACTGGTTTGTTGGTGTTCATTCGTTTGTTTTGTCCGAGAGTCAGGAGGTTACGGAACATGATTTCCGTTATGAAACCTTGCGTGCTTCCGGACCTGGCGGACAACACGTCAACAAGACAGAATCGGCAGTTCGTGCGGTGCATATTCCTACGGGAATGAGTGTGGTAGCTTCCGACCAACGCTCGCAATGGCAGAACAAGAAATTGGCAACAGAACGTTTGTTAGTGAAACTTTCGTCCTGGACGATGGAACAAGCCATGATTCAGGCACAGGAAAACTGGGTCAGTCACAATCATCTTCAGCGGGGGAATCCGGTGAAGGTGATTCAGGAATCACTCGTTTAGTTGTGCAAAAAAGAATGAGTATTTAATTAAAAAAAAGAAGAAGATGATATCAGAGAAATATGGTCGTACCTATCACTATCCGTTCTCTCCCGGAACGACTAGTGATGACCGGATTAATCATACGTATTGGGAAGATATCCAACGGATTAAGACATTAGTGCATACTGAGAAGTTGGATGGAGAAAATAATTGTTTAAGTCAGTGGGGTGTCTTTGCCCGTTCGCATGCGGCTCCCACCACTTCACCCTGGACGAGGCAACTGCGCGAACGTTGGGAATTGATAAAGAATGATTTGGGCGATATAGAAATCTTCGGAGAAAATCTATATGCCATACATTCTATTGAATATCAGCGATTAGAAACGCATTTTTATATCTTTGCGGTTCGTTGCATGGATCAATGGTTGTCATGGGAGGAAGTGAAGTTTTATGCAGCTTTATTTGACTTGCCTACTGTTCCGGAGTTGAAGATAGAACCTGTTTCCGGTTTAACGCCGGAGCTTTTAAAACAGGAAATCATCGATATGTCACAAGACCCGTCTGTTTTCGGGTCATGTGATCCGTGGACGAAAGAGACTTGTACTCGTGAAGGAGTAGTCAGCCGCAATATCGAGGAATATCCGGTAAGCGAATTTGCGCATCATGTGTTTAAATATGTGCGAAAAGGACACGTCAAAACAGACGAGCATTGGACGCGTAATTGGAAACGTGCCCCGCTTGTCTGGGAATTAAGTAATGAAAAGGAGAATAATGATGAATTGGAAATTGATAGAAGATAAATCATGGTGCTCACTCGAACGACAGTTCGAGTGGGTACGGGAAATGAATGTCGTCCCGCAGGATACTCGTTATCATGCGGAGGGAAGTGTGGCCGAGCATACCCGTATGGTGTTGGAAGCATTGCAGCAGTCTTCTGCTTATCATACTCTCTCCACCTTGGAGAAAGAAATTATTTGGACATCTGCATTGTTGCATGATGTTGAAAAGCGTTCGACTTCCGTGGATGAAGGAGAGGGACGGGTATCTGCTAAAGGTCATGCCAGAAAAGGAGAGTACACTGCCCGTACTATTTTATACCGGGATTGTCCAGCTCCGTTCCATATCCGGGAACAGATTGCGTCTTTAGTCCGGTATCATGGATTGCCTGTTTGGCTGATGGAGAAGCCGGATTCTGTAAAGAAACTCTGTGAAGCTTCTTTACGGGTAGATACTTCATTGTTGAAGATGTTGGCTGACGCTGATGTCAGAGGGCGTATTTGTGAAGATAAGAATGAACTGTTGGAAGCTGTGGAACTGTTTGAGATTTTCTGCCGCGAACAAGATTGTTGGAGTAAACCGAGAGAGTTTGCCACAGATTGTGCACGCTTTCATTACTTCCATGCAGAAGACAGCTATATTGATTATATTCCTCACGAACAGTTTAAATGTGAAGTGACGATTTTGTCAGGACTTCCGGGAATGGGGAAAGACTATTATATCCAATCTGCTGGTATGGATATGCCGGTGGTGAGTTTGGACGCCATTCGTCGAAAGTACAAATTGAGTCCCACAGATAAGTCGGCGAATGGACGGGTAGTGCAAATGGCGAAGGAAGAAGCCAGGACGTATCTTCGTAAAGGACAGGATTTTGTTTGGAATGCTACTAACATAACTCGTCAGATGCGTGCCCAACTGATTGATTTGTTTGTTGATTATGGTGCGAAAGTGAAGATAGTCTATCTGGAACAGCCATATCACACTTGGCGTCAACAAAATAAAAGCAGGGAATATGCACTTCCTGAATCTGTATTGGATAAGATGTTGGATAAGCTGGAGGTTCCTCTACTGACGGAAGCACATGAAGTGATCTATCATGTGGTATAAGCAAAGGTTTCTATACTACGGCTTTTCAAGTCAATCGCTAACTAACTGTAATCCGCCTGTCCCATTGTTCTTCACCATCCACAACAGGCAGTAGGTGCATTAACATCCTACATGGGGGTACGAAACCGCCATATAGAAAAATGGGACAAGCATAAAGAAAGTTCAGTTCTCCTCCTTCACATCCTTCACGGATGGTAATCATCTGTTTGATAGGTGTTTTCTGTGAACAAATAAAGAAAAGTCTTTTCTTCACGCCCTTCACGCCTTCACAATCCCCACAGTTTGCACTTTCACAGCCCGTAACCTTCGCATCGGCATTGTCAATCTTAGCAAATTGAACAGCTTGCATCTAAGAAGCCGACTAGAGTTGTCCACCTGGTCGACTATTGTTGTCTAATCAGCCGACTATAGCCAGCCAGGCAGACAACTATAGTCGGCGATTAATAAATAGAAATAAAGTATACGATAAGACGGTAGTTTATCAGTAATAAGAAGGCTGATTCTTAATATTGGTAATGAATAAAATATATTCATAACTGTGCCAAAACGAACTAAATGTTTTAACATCTAATGGTTAAGCGGAAGCATTATCACGCTTTGTTAACAGTATTATTATCTTCTTCTATTTTCGGGTAATTAACTGAAAATATAAACAATAATTCCGGTAATCGCCACATATACCAACGCATACGGAATAGCCGCTTTCAGTATTTCCCCTTCTTTTCCCTGTTGGTTTCCCGCAGAAGTGGCGATAGCAATACTTTGCGGGGAGATAATCTTACCCCCTGTAGCACCTACTGTATTTGCAGCAGACAGCCAATCCGGACTAACATGAATTTGCCCTGCAACACTTGCTTGCAACTTTCCGAAAAGGATGTTGGAAGAGGTGTCGCTTCCGGTGATAAACGTTCCTAGGCAACCGATGACCGGAGCAAACAGCGGGTACAAACTTCCTGTAGCCGTAGCCAGTGCCGTGGCAATCACGGCAATCATTCCGGCACTATCCATGATTGTGGATAATCCCACAAGGCAGATCACTGTGATGAATGTTTTCTTTAATTGCTTCACTGTATTCCAAAGAACGATGAACAAGTCTTTTACTTTAGCCCCTTGAATCAATCCACCGATAAAAGTTCCGATGAAAAGCAATACTCCGGCATGAGTCAGCCAGGAAATGGTATAATTGACGGTGGAAGCATTGATGGGCAAACTGATTCGGGTTATCCAGTTATTCTCTAATGTATGACGCAATCCCGGGAAGAGGGGACTGGTTAGAATAATTAAAAATAGAATCAGTAAATAGATGCTCCATGCATTCAGTATATCTTTTGTTTTCAGATGGCTTTTTCGTGCTTTCTCTTCTTTAGAGGCAGTCAGTTTTCCATAAAGAACAATCACGATAATCGAAAGAATACTGCCGATAATGGCCGGAGACTCAGCACCCATATACTTGGCAGCCAGATATTGGCTGACTAAAGAGACTCCGCCTACTAATAAGGCAAGAAATATATTTTTGGGAAGCGATTTAAGTTTGGAGTCAGTAAGGAAAAGCAAAACCAGCGGAATCAGGAACATCAAAACGGATAACTGCAATACGACATTCGTGCTAAGATGCAATACATCCAGATTCGTTTCTTTGGCCAGCACCAATACCGGAGTCCCGATCGCTCCGAAAGCTGTGGCTACACTGTTGGCAATCAAACTTACGGTTGCCGAAAAGATAGGCTTAAATCCCAGACTGATAAGAATGGCTGCCGGAATAGCAACTGCTGTCCCGAAGCCGGCCATCGCTTCCAGTAGTCCCCCGAATCCCCAAGTCAGTAATAACACCTGAATACTTTTATCGGTAGAAATAGAAGCGAATTGCTGTTTGATAATCTCCATCTTTTCTGTTTTCAACAATACGTTATAACTGAAAATAGCCATCAGAATAATGATTAAGATAGGAGAGACGGCTTTTAACGCCCCATATAAAAAGGAGTAAAACAGATTGTCTACTGAAAAAGCGAAGCCGAAAATAGCAATTAGCATCGTCACGATCAGAGAAATGATACTACTTCTGTCACCCGGCATTTTAAAGAATGCCATTAGTATAATCAACAGTAACACCGGAATAATGGCAAGGATCAAGGTCATAATTATCAGATTTAAAAAGTGGAACGTCGTTTATTATTGATATAACAAACAAACGTCCCACTTTGGTCGGTTGGATAAAAAGATTTTTCTGTTTATTTCATCTTCACGCTAAGAATTTGTTGTAATTGTTTTAAGTTGGCCAGCGCAGCTTCGTTACCTAGCTTTGCTGCCTGCTCGAATGCAGCCATGGCACGGTTAATGTCCCCGTTAAGGAAATTGTAGACTCCGGTATTGTTGATGAATTCAGCAGTGCTGTGGTCGGCTTTTTCCATAAACTTTACTGCTGCATTCAAGTCTTTTTGTGATAATGCGACAGCTCCTGCATTCAGATTGGCTACAGCATCAGTCGGATACATACGTACGGCAATATCGAATACATTAACGAAATCCTTGCTGCCTTTCGGATAGCTGTTGGCTACCTGATACATTTCGTTCAGACTAAGGTATTTCGGATTTTCCCGGATAATGATGCGTCCTTGTTCAACATCGAAGTTGACAACGGTATAGTCGATTTTGCAATTCACTTTACGCAGTCCCGGATAAATCTCCTTCAGCATGGTACGGTAAGGAGTTCCGCCACCTACACGCATAATTTCCTGTTTACGTTTGGCGTCGTCAGTCGTATTCTTGATAATGTTCAGGAACGTTTCCTTATCCTTCATTGAAGAAGACTGAAGCGCTTTTACCAATCCATCCCAGTTCTCACCACCAAAAGTCACTTTATATAGTTTGGAAGATACTTTTTCATTCTTGACCAGATAATCTTTCAAAGCTTCCGCACGTTTTTTAGAAAGTTGCTCATTGAAGGCAAGGGGGCCTTCCGGTGAGGCGAAGCCTTCGATACTGATACCTTTTACGGTCAGGTTCCGGTCATTCTGTATTTTGTCAAACATGGCATGGATATTTACCAATTCGGCATGATTGTTCATGAAATCGGTAAGAATCACCGATTTGTTGACCGGGAAATCCAGATGAGCCTCATATTGTTCGCTGCGGTTTTTAACCACTTCTACGGTTGGCTGGATATAGGCAATGATAGGCGACATGGCACTTAAACGTTTGGCTTCGGTAGATACATCATTGGTAATCAGTTCCTGTGCGTTCATTTCCTGATAATTGCCGCATCCGCATAGATTCTCTACCAGCTGCAAGCTGGCATTAGCCATCCAGGATTTATAAGGAATTACCTGTGTATAATTGAAAGTTTCCCTTTTATTATAAGGAACGATGATAGCGGTTGGTTCTTGTTTGGTGATTGCCAATCCGCGGATATATGCTTTTTCGCGTCTTTTGCCATTGATGATGATTTCCTGAAGAGGAACGTTATGTTGCCCGTCTGTCAGCAGTGGGGTCAGACTTAAACTTCGTGCGGAACCTATCGTCAGGTTCTTCATATCGAAAGTCATGCCAACATAGAGAGAGTTACCTTGTTGCCATAAAGATACGTTTGAGAGAGTGAGCGCGTCATTCAGGAATTTTTGTGCATGAGCCGGTAGGATGGCGGCTGCGAAAGCTATAAATAGATAAATAAGTTTTCTTTTCATCATTGTAAGTTTTAGAGAGTTCGATTATTTGATGACATAAATGAAGCTAAGGCCGATTTTAGTCGGACCGAAATAATTGCGGGTGTTATGTCCCAGCTTTTCACATTTACAATCACGGGCATATTTATCATATTCCAGACGGGCATATCCCACTCCGATGGTTGCTTCCATGCTCCAGCGTCTGCTTATGATCCATTGGTATCCGTAGGAAATACCAGCTCCGTACAGATTGCCATCGTAACGGTCGTGCCCCATTCCGAATATATTCAGATTGCTGACATTCATTTCTCCGTAATGTCCGTGCAAACCGAAGAAACTTCCATTGAAACGCTCGCAGAGCCAGTAGCGCAATTCCGGCTGGACGAGCCAGTGTTTGATTTGACGGTCATCACCGAACTTCCATGGATTGTAGTTACCGGATATGTCGAGCGTCAGTTTCTTTGCCAGTCCAACTTCGATTCCTAAGTTGGGAGTGGAAGTTGCCCAATAGAGAGCATTGGTCTTGATGGCAAATTTGGGTAGATAGGTTTCATTCCGTTGTACCTGTGCATGGATGCTTGTACCGAACACGAGCAGGAAACCGGCTGCTAATAAGATTTTAATTGTTCTCATTTTGTTAGGGTATAGGTTTTATTAAAAATGATAAGCGATAAACAGAAAAGCGGGGAAGTTTGTTGTCGCAACTTGCAAAAAAAGCTTCATCAATGAATGGATAAAGATGTTTTAAGGCATAAATGCTAACAATTTCCGCACATGATGCGTTCATTATATAAAAGTACTCTTGTGTAATCAATATGACAATGATTTCATATATTACTGTTTATTTTTACACACACATACAACTTTAATAACTACAGCCTATGAAAGAGCTTATTAACAACCTGGAAGAACTGAACAGGAAAGCAGAAAAAGGCGGCGGAGACGCTCGCATTGAAAAACAACATTCTGTGGGCAAACTGACTGCCCGTGAACGCATCGATTTATTATTGGAGAAAGGTTCGTTTATCGAACTGGATAAGTTGGTAACCCACCGGTGTACCGATTTCGGTATGGAAAAGCAGAAATTTGCCGGAGACGGGGTAGTGACGGGATACGGTATGATTGGCAAGCGCCTGGTTTATGTCTTTGCACAGGATTTCACCGTATTTGGTGGAGCCCTTTCGGAAACGCACGCTAAGAAAATTTGTAAAGTGATGGACATGGCTATGCAGATGGGAGCGCCTATCATCGGACTGAATGACTCGGGCGGTGCACGAATTCAGGAAGGGGTACGTTCTTTGGCCGGATATGCCGAGATATTCCTGCGCAACTCTATGGCATCCGGAGTGATTCCGCAGATTAGCGCAATCATGGGACCTTGTGCCGGAGGTGCGGTTTATTCTCCTGCATTGACTGATTTTATCCTGATGGTGAAAAATTCCGGTTATATGTTTATTACAGGACCGGATGTGGTGAGAAGTGTAACACAGGAGGAAGTCACTAAAGAGGAGCTCGGCGGAGTAGGCGTGCACATGACAAAGTCCGGGGTAGCCCATCTTTCTGCGGAGAATGATATTGAGTGTATCAATTATATTCGTGAATTGATTTCCTATCTGCCGGGAAATAATATGGAAGAGCCTCCGTTTGTAGCTACAAACGATTCGCCGACCCGTCTGACTCCGGAACTGGCTAATTTGATTCCAACCAATCCGAATCAGCCGTATAATATAAAAGAAATGATTGAAGCCGTGGCTGATGATAATAGTTTCTTCGAACTTCAGGCAGAATATGCAGCGAATATTGTGACCGGCTATATCCGGCTGAATGGAAAAACAGTGGGGGTGGTGGCCAATCAGCCATTGGTACTTGCAGGTACACTGGATATTAACGCATCTGTCAAAGCTGCCCGTTTTGTCCGCTTCTGCGATGCTTTCAATATCCCCTTGTTGACATTGGTAGATGTGCCGGGATTCCTTCCGGGAATCGATCAGGAATATGGTGGAATTATCCGTAACGGGGCGAAATTACTTTATGCTTATTGTGAGGCCACAGTGCCGAAAGTTACGGTTATTACCCGCAAAGCATACGGTGGCGCTTATGATGTGATGAGCTCCAAGCATATCCGTGGAGATGTCAATCTTGCTTTCCCTACTGCCGAAATAGCGGTGATGGGGCCGGATGGAGCTGTAAATATCCTTTTCCATAAGGAAATAGATAAAGCCGGGAAACCTGACGAGAAACGGAAAGAACTTCAGGATGATTATCGCGGGAAGTTTGCCAATCCTTACCGGGCAGCGGAATTGGGATATGTGGATGAAGTGATTGATCCGACGGTAACTCGTTTGCGGTTGATTCGGAGTTTCGAGATGCTTGCCAACAAACGGCAATCGAATCCTCCTAAGAAACATTCTAATTTACCGTTGTAAGCCTGTTTGTGGATTGAATTCAGGCACGGATTTCACGGTTGCTATGGTAACCTTTATTCTAAAAACCGTGTAATCCGCGTAGTCCGTGCCTGATATTATTAAATTGCTCTTTTCAGTTTTTACTTCTAAAAAGAAAAAGATTATGATAAAGAAAATATTAGTAGCCAACCGCGGTGAAATAGCGATGCGAATCTTTCGTACTTGTCGGGTGATGAATATCGCAACGGTTGCTGTGTATACCCATGTAGACCGCGGAGCTTTGCATGTACGTTATGCGGAAGAAGCCTATTGCATCTCCGAATCGCCCGAAGATACTTCCTACCTGAAGCCGGAATTGATATTGTCCATTGCCAAAAAGACCGGAGCGGCTATTCATCCGGGATATGGTTTCCTGTCGGAGAATGCGGATTTTGCCCGCCGTTGTGAAGAAGAAGGAGTGATTTTTATCGGACCGAGTGCGGACATTATTTCCAAAATGGGAATCAAGACAGAAGCTCGTAAGATTATGCGTGAAGCAGGGTTACCCATTGTTCCCGGAACCGAGACACCCGTGCAGGGGATTGATGAAGTGAAGAAGGTGGCCAATGAAGTGGGTTATCCCATTATGCTGAAAGCACTTGCCGGAGGCGGAGGAAAAGGAATGCGCTTGGTACGTACGGAGGAGGAAGTGGAAACGGCTCTTCGTTTGTCGCAATCCGAAGCGGGGACCTCTTTTGGCAATGATGCGGTATATATTGAGAAATACATCGAGAACCCGCATCATATTGAAGTTCAGATCATGGGAGATAAATATGGAAATGTGGTCCATCTTTACGAACGTGAATGTTCTATTCAGCGTCGTAACCAAAAAGTGATTGAGGAAAGTCCTTCCCCTTTTGTGAAAGAAGAGACGAGAAAGAAAATGTTGAAGGTTGCTGTGGAAGCCTGTAAGAAAATAGGTTATTACAGTGCCGGGACATTGGAGTTTATGATGGATAAAGACCAAAATTTCTATTTCCTCGAGATGAATACTCGCTTGCAGGTAGAACATCCTGTGACGGAGGAGTGTACGGGAGTTGACCTGGTTCGGGATATGATAACAGTTGCCGCCGGAAATCCGTTACCTTATAAACAGGATGATATTCAGTTTAGCGGAGCTGCTATCGAATGTCGTATTTATGCGGAAGATCCGGAGAATAACTTTATGCCTTCTCCCGGGGTGATTACTGTTCGTGAAGCTCCCGAAGGGCGTAACCTGCGTCTTGACAGTGCCGCCTATGCCGGATTCGAAGTCTCTCTGCATTATGACCCGATGATTGCGAAACTCTGTTGTTGGGGACGTACCCGTACTTCTGCCATTTCCAATATGGCACGTGCTTTGCGCGAGTATAAGATTTTGGGAATTAAAACAACGATTCCTTTCCATCAACGTGTATTGAAGAATGCAGCTTTCCTGAAAGGCGAATATGATACAACGTTTATTGATACGCGCTTTGATAAGGAAGATCTGAAACGCCGTCAGAATACCGATCCGACAGTGGCTGTCATTGCTGCCGCAGTGAGACACTACGAACGGGAGAAGGAAGCGGCTTCCCGTGCTACAACACTTCCGGTGGTGGGCGAATCGCTCTGGAAGTATTATGGTAAATTGCAGATGACTGCTAATAATTATTGAATTGAAAATTAAAAAATAACGAAACAGGTTATGGGTACAACATTAGCTACATATTACGCCAAGCTTCAGGACATGCCGGACAGTGAATATAAGGTGGAAATACTGGAGGACGGACCAATCAAGAAGATTGCAGTCAATGGCAAAATATATGAGGTCGATTATAACATGGGTGGCGACTCTATCCATTCGATCATCATCGATCATCACTCGCATGGAGTGCAAATTTCTCCTTCTTCCAATAATTCATATACGATTATGAATAAAGGAGAACTTTATCAGATTGAATTGCAGGGAGAAATGGAGAAGATACATAATGCCCGCACAGCAGCTGAATCCGTAGGGCGTCAGGTGGTACAGGCACCGATGCCGGGAGTAATACTGAAGACGTATGTGAAGAAAGGAGACAGTGTGAAACGTGGCGATCCGCTTTGTGTATTGGTGGCAATGAAGATGGAGAATGAGATACGTTCGGTGACGGATGGAGTAGTCAAAGAAGTATTTGTGGAAGATGGCATGAAGGTGGGATTGAACGACCGGATCATGGTAATTGAATGATTCTCAAAAAAAAACTGGTTTTTGCGTATTTATCTTCAAAAAAATATTTACTTTTGGCAGATAAGTACGCATTTACTTTGATATATCATGAACAACGAACAAACCCAAGAAGTATTATTAGAACAGCTGGAAACGCTAAAGAAGGAAAATGAGCAGCTCAAAAAGGAGCTTTCTATTCTTAGGAATGAGAATTATACCAATCATCCCGTTAGTTTCAAAGAAAAATATGCTGTCAGGATTCTGGACTCTCTGCCGGATATGCTGACTGTCTTCAATCAGAAGGAAGTAGGCATTGAAGTTGTTTCCAGTGAAGAAACCAATCATGTTGGCATATCAAACAAAGATTTTAAGGGAATGTATATGCAGGAGATGGTGCCACCGGAAGCATATCAGAATATTCACTCCAATATGCGTCAAGCTGTCAGCACCGGAACTGTTTCAACCGCACATCATGAATTGGATTTTAATGGTGAACGTCATTATTACGAAAACCGTATTTTTCCGTTGGATGAGGAATATGTACTGATCATGTGCCGTGATATAACGGAGAAAGTAGCTACACAAAGGCAGTTGGAAGTTTTCAAGAGTGTACTCGATAAAGTGAGTGACAGTATTCTTGCTGTATCAGAAGATGGGACATTGGTTTATGCGAATAAGCAATTTATAGAAGAATACGGAGTTACCCAGCAAATGGGGACACAAAAAATATATGATTTGCCCGTCTCTATGACAACAGAAGAGGCTTGGGAAAAACGTCTTCAGGAAATACGTGATAATGATGGCAGTTTTGCTTATCGTGCTGCCTATGTGCGGAAAGGTGAAGACAAGGAGCGGGTGCATCAGGTGTCTACTTTCTTAATTCGTGAGAATGATCAGGAACTGACTTGGTTCTTTACGCAGGATATCACTGATGTTATAAAGAAACGAGATGAACTTCGAGAACTGAACCTGTTGTTGGATGGTATTTTAAATAATATTCCGGTCTATTTGTTTGTGAAAGACCCGGAAAATGATTTTAGGTATTTGTATTGGAACAAAGCATTTGCCGACCATTCGGGTATTCCGGCATCTAAAGCTATCGGGCATACGGATTATGAGATATTTCCGATGCATGGAGACGCGGAGAAATTCCGTAAAGATGATTTGGAATTACTTCAGACTCATAAGCGTATTGATATGCAGGAAACCTATTTTTCCGCAAACGGGGAAGCGCGTATCGTACAGACATTAAAGGCACTTGTTCCGATGGAAGGACGCAAACCATTGCTGATTGGTATCTCTTGGGATATTACTAATCTCCAGAATATTGAGCAGGAACTGATAAAGGCAAGGATTAAGGCGGAGCAATCCGACCAATTGAAAAGTGCTTTCCTTGCTAATATGAGCCATGAGATCCGGACACCACTGAATGCTATTGTAGGATTCTCTCAATTATTGCCTGTTGCTGAAACTGCTGAAGAGAAGAAACTTTATTCGGGTATTATCAATCAAAATTCGGATATTTTATTGCAACTGATCAATGATATTCTGGATTTATCGAAGATAGAAGCAGGGACATTGGAATATATCAAGCGTCCTATGAATCTGGGAGAAGTTTGCCGGACGATTTATGCTGTTCATAAAGAACGTGTGAAAGAAGGGGTAACTCTTGTTTTTGATAATGAGAAGGAAGATCTGCTCATGGAGGGAGATCAGAACCGTATCATGCAGGTGATAACGAATTTTCTGACTAATGCGAGTAAGTTTACCTATGAAGGAGAGATTCGTTTGGGTTTTGAGCGGACGGACAAAAATATTCGTGTGTATGTGGAGGATACGGGCATAGGAATAGAGCCGGAAAAGGTAGATCATATCTTTGAGCGTTTTGTCAAACTGAACTCTTTCGCTCAAGGCACAGGATTAGGGTTATCTATCTGTCAGATGATTATCGAAAAGATCGGTGGAGAAATAGGGGTGACTTCTGAACTGGGTAAAGGCTCTACATTCTATTTCACGATTCCTTATGAAGAAGCCGGAGAACTCGGCAAAATCTTTAAAATGTCAAAGACAGAATCTAAAGGAAATACTGTAAATCGTGTGCAACAAATCAAGAAGATTTTAGTGGCGGAAGATGTGGAAAGTAATTTTATCCTGCTGAAGAATCTGATCGGCAGGGAATATACACTGCTTTGGGCTAAGGATGGAGTGGAAGCCATCGAAATGTATAAGCAGTATCAGCCGGACTTAATTCTGATGGATATAAAAATGCCACGCATGGATGGATTGGAAGCAACGCATATCATTCGTTCTTATTCCAAAGAGATTCCTATTATTGCTTTGACGGCTTATGCTTTTGAAACGGATAAAGATTTGGCTTTGGAGATGGGATGCAATGATTTTGTGACTAAACCCATTGCGGAAAGAGCATTGAGAAAGGCTTTGGATAAATATTCGACTATCGTTTAATGAATAGATGCGACGACAGAAGAGAAAACGTAAGATCATAAAAACGATATAAAAAAGAAGTATGTGCAGAAGCCTCCTCGTAAGGGAACTTTTTGGTCGGACACTTTTTTATTTCCGGTTCTCTGAATATTCAATTATCTCAGAAGAAAAGCCCATAAAATTGGTGAATAATTGTGGAATGCTCTACCATTAGAAGCCTGCGGATTTATAATAGAAGCTAGCGGATTTATAGAGGGTGCCAGCGGATTTTTTAACTTTTTAACCAGCGGATTTTTAATCCGCTGGTCTTGCGTATTAGGATTTTTAATCCGCTTATCGTGTCCGATCGTTTAAAATCCTTTGTCTCTTTCGATTTAAATCGTACATTTATCTCCTCTAATCAAATTAGTATATCAATGGATACTGCGAATCGAGTTTTAGATGAATTATATTTTGTTACTTCTACCGTTGTCGATTGGATAGATATCTTTACCCGTCCTAAATACAAGCATATAATTCTGGAATCACTAGCCTATTGTCAGGAGAAAAAAGGCCTAAGAATTTATGCCTGGGTATTAATGAGTAACCATTTGCATATGATTGTCAGTTCCGGAACAGAAGCAACAGTTTCGGATATTCTTCGGGATTTTAAAAAGTTCACTAGCAAACGTATTATGGCAGAACTCGAAACAGATCCTCAAGAAAGTCGTCGCGAATGGATGTTGGATCGTTTTCGCTTTGCCGGAGCTAATGACAAAAAAATATCTAAATATCGTTTTTGGCAAGAAGGGAATCATCCCGAGTTAATTTATTTGCATGACTTCTTTCTGCAAAAATTGAATTATATTCATAATAATCCGGTGAAGCAGGAAATTGTTGCACGGCAGGAAGATTATTTATATAGTTCGGCGGTGAGTTATGCGGGTGATAAAGGACTGTTGGAGGTGATTGTAGTTTAGGAAGATAAGAGGTTAAGGCGGAGCGGATTATAAATCCTGATACGCAATCAATCGGATTACAAATCCGATTGAACAAATCCGATTGAACGATGATGAACGATTGAATGGCGTAAACTTTTTAAAGTAGGGGTAAATTTTAGTGCGGAAACCTGTAATATGGAGAAATGGATTGTAGAAACAAAAAACTAGCCCGGCAAATAGTGAGGCTAGTCTTTTGAAGTCATAAGTCTTTTATTCTGTTATTCTTTTATTTCTGGAACCAATATAAACTTCGTATTCGGGAAATACTTCTTCAGCCAGTTTTGAATGAAGTTCATCGTATCATTCTGAATCGTTTTATCTTTTACGGTAGGATACATATTATAAAGTACTGTATCCAATACAATATTGCGCTTTTGTATGGCTTCAAGGCTAAGTAAGGTATGATTGATGCTTCCCAATTTGCCGGAAGTAACAAAAATGAGCGGATAATTCTCTTGGGCAATGTAGTCTATTGTCAGAAGCTCTGCCGTTAATGGAACCATTAAACCGCCTGCGCCTTCGAGCAGAACAAAATCATAGCGTTCACTTAACTCTTCCGTAGCACGTTTGATTTTGTCGAAGTCGATGGGACGGTTATCCAGTTGGGAAGCGAGATGTGGAGAGGCAGGATAAGAGAAAATTTCCGGCATAGTCAGTCCTTTCTTGTCTTCTTCTGTAAAGGGGATTCTCATAATACGACGATGTAGATCAATATCCTCGGAATGACCGACGTTTCCTGTTTGGATAAATTTTTGAGTGATGGTACACTGTCCGTTCTTGTTCCATTCACGAGCTAGAAACCCGGTGGCGTAGCTCTTGCCGGCATCGGTGTCGATACCGCTTACGAAATATACATTCTGTTTCATACTTTTTTCTTTTTTGCGATGATATAAATAGGGTGATAGGTCAGGGACACTGAAGTGCCTTGGGTGAATTTTTGTGTGTAACGTTCACTGAATAACTGCAAGTCACGACGTGTCCGCAGTTGTTGGGAAGAGGTGCCGGATATTCCGGTTACTCCTGTCTGCTTCAAATGATAAAGTACTTTTAGTGGGTTATCAAACGAAAGAGGAATAAGTTCTTCTTCCGAATATAGTATGTCAAAGTGAGATGACAAGGCTGTTACAAGCTCTTCGCGTGAACGATAAGGGAGTCCGTTTCCTGTTAACTCTCGTATCTCTTTCATATTCTCTTGCCCGAAAGTACTGAAAGCGAAATAGCCTTGGTTATTCAGCAGGGCATTGCACCTTTTGAAAAAGTTTTCAGGAGATTCGAACCATTGCAGAGCCGAGCAGGAAGTAATTAATGTGTTTTCAGCGGGGAAAGAAACAGTTTCTGCATCTCCCGGAAGAAAGGAAACCTGTTCTTTTCTTAATATATCTTCACAACAGTACTTCATTTCCGGACAAAGGTCGTTTAGCAATAATTCTTCCGGCCGAAGAGCCTGAAGTAGCATACGGGAATAAATGCCTGTGCCGCATCCGAACTCAATCACTTTTGAACAGGGAAAAGAGACGTGTTCTGTAAGCAGGTGAATCATTTTATCTGCTATCTGCCGTTGTACGTTTGCTTCCTGAGGATAAGTAGCAATGGCTTTAGAAAAACGTTCGGCGATTAGTTGTTTATCCATAAATCGATAATTAGTTGATTTGCATGATTACATTATCAAAAAGGTCTTGTTGATAATGAGCGGCTTCTGCATATTCAAGGGAATCCGCTTTGTTTCTCCATGCCAGCCATTGGCTATCCGGCAGAAAGATACGGTCGTTCTTTCCTATAATGGCTCTTTGCCATGCAAAATCCGACGGTGGTAATGACAAGTATTGCTTTTGTATGGCAGCAAGCTCTTCTTTGAGCTCTTCAACGGGACGTTGGGGAGCTACTGTCTGAAAAGCCTTGTAATCGGCTGCTGAACCACACATTCTTCTTTGAAACTTTTGCAGGGATTGTTCATTCAGTCCTTGCAGGGTTCCTTCGAAAATGGTAGGAGTAATCCCTTTCGTCTCATGTATGGGATAAAGAGTGCCATTGATAGCAATACTTTGGGAGAAGGGCAGGGGGGGATATTGTTGCATTATCTGTGAGGCTGCCCATACTCCCATTGACCAGGCAATGAGGGTGATTTCGGAATATTCTTGCAAAATGCCGGCATCGAACTCTAATGAACGATAATCATAGCAAATCATCCAGTCCTTATCGGTTGGGTGAATTTGCAGGAAGGGAGTTTCATCCATTCCCCAGCCTGCGAAGAAAAGCAATAGATGTTTTTGATTATTCTTTATGATAAAATGCTGTTTCATTCGTTTATCAGTTTAATGAGTTGGTCGATTTCATGTTCAGTGATGTCAGCTGTCAGTGAGAAGCGGATGCGTGAAGTCCCTTCGGGAACCGTAGGCGGACGTACCGGCAATGAGTAGAATCCTTTGCGTTGAATTTCTTCTGCTTTCAATATGGTATCTTCACTTGCTCCGACAATCATAGGGACAATATGGCTTACCGAGGGGCAATTGTATCCTTTGTCGGCAAGCGCAGTCTTTAGTTTGTTACTGATTTGCAGTAAATGAGCTCTCTTCTGTTGGAGGGCGGGCAGGTGTTTTAATATCCACGAAGTCCATTGAATATTAATGGGAGGAAGAGCGGTTGTGAATATAAATGTGCGCATTTTGTTGATTAGATATTCACGGATAACTTGTCGGCAGACAATGTAAGCACCTGCTGAGGCTATCGCTTTCCCGAATGTTCCAACCAAAAGGTCTATATCGTTGATGCAGTCTTGTTCTTCAGCGCATCCCAATCCGTTGTCTCCCCGTACGCCGAAAGCATGGGCTTCGTCCACATAAAGAAGAATATTGGAATAGCTTTTTTTTAATTGGACAAGAGCACGAAGGTCGGCTTCATCGCCGTCCATGCTGAATATACTTTCGGTGACAATAATGATCTGCTCGTAAGCGTTATGATTTTCAGCAATCAGTCGTTGCAACTGAGAAATATCATTGTGGCGATACCGGATACATTTAGCCGATGATAATTTAATTCCGTCTATCAGGCTTGCATGTATCAGCTTGTCAGCAAGAATCAGTGTGTGAGTATTGCCAATGGCAGGAAGTATTCCTGTATTGGCATGATAGCCACTATTGAATATGAGTGCACTTTCCGTTCCGAACATTGTGGCTAGCTGCTGTTCCAGCTTCTGATAGTCACTAAAATTACCGGTCAATAACCGGGAAGAAGAGGAGGTAGGCAGGAATGTTTCGGGAGTGAGCGTCTTTAAGAATTCCTCTCTCAATGAAATGTCATTGGCCAGTCCGAGATAATCATTAGAAGATAGGTTCAACATTCGTTGTCCGTTCAGCAGAACATCTCGTCCTTCGTGAATTAGCGGCGGGAGAGAACGGTAATTCTTTCTCTCTTTCAAGGTTTGGAGTTCTTGGTTTATATACTCTAATGTCATGAATTATTGTTTTAAGTAATCAGTATTCGATATATGAATGGTTGAAAGCGTAATTGCTTGTCTATAAGATGCTTATTGTATGAATAACTATCCGGAAGTTTCTCACCGACCAAGGCATCCTTCCTCGGTGAGGAAAGTTCCGTTCCTCACCGAGGAACACCCTTTTGCTCACCGAGGAACAGATCCTTGTCTGAAAATCCGGTAATATTCTTCTTGTCTGTCATCTTTTTTGAATAACTCTGAGCAACCCGGAGGTCAGTTTACTCAATTGTTCCGGGGTGATGATGAAAGGTGGCATCAGATATACCAGTTTGCCAAAAGGACGTACCCAAATTCCTTCTTCTACAAATCGTTGTTGCATAGTTGCCATATTGACCGGATGTTTCATTTCTATCACTCCAATGGCCCCTAGTACTCTTACATCTGCCACTTGTGGAAGTTCTCGTGCAGATGACAATTCTTCATTTAATTGAGCTTCGATTCGCTTTACATTTTCTTGCCAACCGGATTCGAGTAACAATCGGACAGATGCATAAGCTACTGCACATGCGAGCGGATTACCCATAAACGTGGGGCCGTGCATGAAAGCTCCCGGTGCGTGATTGGAAATTGTATCGGCTATCTGGTTACTGGTCAGTACGGCGGAGAGGGTCATATATCCTCCGGTCAATGCCTTGCCGATACACATAATATCCGGTTCTACTCCGGCATGTTCCCAAGCAAAAAGTTTGCCTGTTCGTCCGAATCCCGTTGCTATTTCATCGAAAATAAGAAGAATATTATGTTTCCGGCAGAGCTTTTCTGCTTCGCGCAAGTACTGTGGATGATAAAACCACATACCACCTGCTCCCTGTACTATAGGTTCCAGAATAAGTGCAGCCAAGTCTTCCGAATGTTTTTCGATCACCTTTTGTAAAGGCAGTATATCTTCCGGATTCCACTCTCCATGAAACTGGGAAGCTGGAGACGGTACAAAATAACGAACGGGCAGTGCCGAACCGAACAAACTGTGCATTCCTGTTACCGGATCGCATACGGACATAGCATTCCATGTATCACCGTGATAGCCGGAGCGGATAGTGACAAAGTTGTTTTTCTCCGGTTTTCCTGCTGCATACCAATATTGTACAGCCATTTTCAGTGCTACTTCTACAGCTACCGAACCGGAATCTGCATAGAATATTTTCTGCATAGATGGAGGAACCAACGGTAGCAGTAATTTTCCCAATTCAATAGCGGGATCGTGTGTTAGTCCGCCGAACATGACATGAGACATTTTATCTAATTGTTCTTTTGCTGCCTGATTGAGTATTGGGTGATTGTATCCGTGTACAGCACACCACCAGGAGGACATTCCTTCTATGAGTGTCTGTCCGTTTTCGAGGGTAATGGTTGCACCGTCTGCCCGTTTCACTTTATAAACAGGAAGTGGGTGGGTGGTGGAAGTATACGGATGCCAAATGTGTTCGCGGTCAAACTGGGAATCTGCAAAATGATAACCTTCTTCCTGAATCATCTTTTTGTCTTCCGATACTTTGGAACCGAGAGTTGTCAGCAGATCACCCACGATAGCTGAATTAATTCCGATAGATAGTGCTTTGTGCATGGCTTCGGAAGATAGTTGTGAACGTCCTCCGGCAAATCTTAGAAAAGCTGTCGGATTAATAAATCGGAATATAGCAATGGTCTTAAGAATCTCTTCTTCGCTTAAAGGCTTTTCATTTTCTAAAGGTGTTCCGGGTATCGGACTTAATAGATTGATTGGTATGGACTGGACATTCAGTTCTTTTAAAGTGAATGCGAATTCAATCCGTTGCTCCATTGTTTCTCCCATACCGATGATACCTCCGCAGCAGATATCCATACCTACACGACGGGCTGCATCAAGAGTAGCTAGTTTTTGTTCTTGTGTATGCGTAGAGCAGAGTTTAGAAAAATAAGACGGAGCCGTTTCCAGGTTACAGTGGTAACGGGTGATTCCGGCTTCGTACAGGGAACGTAGCTCTTCCTCGTTAAGTAACCCCAGAGAAGCACAAAGTTGAATGGACGAGTGACGTCGAATTTGGCGAACGGTATCGTAAAGTTGGGTGATCTGTTTGGGAGATGGTTTTCGTCCGCTGGTAACGAGAGAGAAACGGTTGACGTCTTGGGCTTCATTGTATTTCGCCTGTCGAAGACATTCTTCAGCGGGAAGGAGATCGTAAATCTCGGCTTTAGTCTTGTAGTGAGAGGATTGTGCACACCATTTACAGTTTTCCGGGCATCGGCCGGACTTGGCGTTGATGATGGAACACATGTCGAATTCGTGCGAGGCACGTGCGACGGTAATCTCATGCGCGGCGGCATATAGCGCCTCACTGTCAGCCATGTTGGCTAGCCAAGCGGCTTGGTCGGGCGAAATATCAATGCCTGCCAACACTTGGTCTTTTATTTCCTGAAGTGTCATAAATGTATGATAAGGGATAGTAATTTTAGCATTCTGCTTACGAAGGGCAACGTCCACAACATTGATGTGCAGATGACCGATTTGGAATTCACGTCCCATACTCGCAAAAGCGGCATAGTTCTTTCTGCCCCAATAACGGAAGCGGGAAAGAAGGGTACGTGTGGTCTGTATGTGGCGTTGTTGCTTCATTGATTTTTTACTTTTGTTCGTTAGAACGTGGCAAATGTACAAAGATTCTTTGGATAAGCAAGCAAGTTTACGATTTCTGATATCCGTACTTTTATTTCTTTTTCCTGTATTCTTTACGCAAATTGAAATTGAATCCGGCATATATCTGAAGAGTGCCGAAGCCGTTATCTACAGAGAAATTATTTCTGTGGTAATTATAGTTTTTTCCAACGAAAGAAGTACCTACGAAGTATTTTCCGTTATTGTAAACAATCCCTGCACGCAATAGAAAATCCAGGTTAAATTTGCCGTACCATGCTTTTCCTTCGTGAGTTTCCGCATCTACATCAGAGGCTTTATAGGCAATGGCAGGGGTGAGAGACAGACATGCCAGGCAGTTGCGGGCAAAGACCCAGTTGTAGGCATATCCGAAACTGATATTGGCATTGGTATATTTTATATCTTTGACTTTCATACCGGGATTCATTGTCTGCTGTAGAAAATCAGGAAGTTCTGTATAGTCGAAGTCAAGATGATGCTTTGAAATAGAAAAACCTGCAATAAATGTACCCGCATTGCGTCGTTGGTTGGTGGACTGGCTGAAGGCAGCCGGGTAAGAGAATTTTCTATTATTGAAGATATAATATAAGTTCAGCCCTTTTATATCCACCTTTATTCCACTGAAATCCTCGGAATAGTTGGAGGGAATATCTTCAGAAAATCCTCTGATCTTATGTATCTTGTAATTGTTTCCGGTACGGCGGTAGAATATATCTACACCAAGTTTGGAACTATATAGACTAAGGTCAAACTCTGTGCCTCTATTCTTCCGGTTAGTTTTCCGATAGATATCATCCACATCTACAGACCATCCCAGGAAAATCCATCGCCAGCCGAAATACAGTCCTATTTTATTATGCGGGTTGGGAGAAAAACTAAGTTTTTGTGGTTGAGGCTGTTCGCTGGTGACAGAATAATATTCGAAGTTGCTGAAATGAGTAGCCATCAACGCATAATTATAACGGTTCGGGCTGATATAGAGCGTATCAAAATCACTGAAATTCAGAAATCTCTTGATCGCTCTTTTAAAGGGGCTGGGTTGGGTGACCGTTGCGGAATCTATTCTTGTGCTGTCATTTATAGAAAGGGTTTTCTCTCCACTTTGTGCCTGCAAGGACAGTGAAATTAACAGAAAAAGATATAGAATAACCTGTTTCCCCATGTGGTTCTTTGTTGTTTTAGATATTTTTCGTTTCACGAATGTACTACCTTTCGTTGATTTATGCTAGCAATCTTCTAAAAAATGTTTCGTTTCCTAAACAAAAAAGTTCAATATACTGTTAGTTACAACAAGCAAATAAATCTTAAGCCACAAAATTATGAGAATCTATTTACGTTTATTAGTCGTGTCTCTTCTGCTTTTTGCTGGAAATATAGTATATGCGGAAGCACAGCAGGAGAAACGCGTGACGGGTACGGTGACTTCTGAAGGGGAGCCCTTGCCTGGTGTCTCCGTACAATTGAAAGGAGCATCCTCCGGCACCATCACCGATATTGATGGAAATTATTCAATTGAAGTTCCTGCTACCGGCACTTTAGTGTTCCGTTTTGTAGGAATGAGATCGGTAGAACAACCAGTGAATAATCGAAGTGTGATTAATGTCACGTTGGAATCGGAAAGTAAAGAACTGGAAGAAGTAATGGTAGTAGCTTATGCTACTGCTAAGAAGTATAGCTTTACCGGAGCAGCTTCGACGATGAAAGCGGGTGAGATTGAAAAGCTACAGACTTCGAGCGTATCGCGTGTATTAGAAGGGACGGTGTCCGGAGTACAGGCTAGTGCGGCAAGCGGGCAGCCGGGTACGGATGCGGAAATCCGTATTCGTGGTATCGGATCTATCAATGCATCCAGTGCTCCGCTTTATGTGGTGGACGGTGTTCCATTCGACGGTAGTGTGAACTCTATCAATCCTGATGATATATCTTCGATGACAGTATTGAAAGATGCGGCTTCTGCTGCTTTATACGGGTCACGTGGCGCAAATGGGGTGATTATTATCACAACCAAGCAAGGTGAGCAAAATACCAAAGCAACTGTAAAGGTAAAAGCCTCTTTAGGAGGTTCCAATCGTGCCGTGCGTGATTATGATCGTGTCAGTACCGATCAATACTTTGAATTGTATTGGGAAGCACTTCGCAATCAGTATGCTAGGAGTGCGGATTATACTCCGGCAACTGCTGCGGCGCAAGCTTCCAAAGACCTGGTTACCAAATTGATGGGAGGTGGCCCGAATCCTTATGGCCCCCAATATACGCAACCGGTCGGTACAGATGGAAAATTGGTGGCAGGTGCCCGTCCATTATGGAATTCTGACTGGAGTGATGCCATGGAACAACAAGCACTTCGCACAGAGTTGAATCTAAGTGTTTCCGGAGGCGGAAAAGCAAATCAGTATTTCTTCTCAGCCGGATACCTGAATGATAAAGGTATTGCGCTTGAATCCGGTTATCAGCGTTTCAATCTTCGTTCCAATATCACCAGCGAAATGACTTCCTGGTTGAAGGGAGGAGTCAATTTGAGTTTTGCACATTCCATGCAGAACTATCCGGTTTCTTCCGACTCCAAAACCAGTAATGTGATTACCGCAGGACGTACCATGCCCGGATTTTATCCGATTTATGAAATGAATACTGACGGTGGTTACAAATTGGATGAGAATGGAGACCGTATTTATGACTTCGGTTCCTATCGTCCTTCCGGTTCGATGGCAAACTGGAATCTGCCGGCTACTTTACCTTTGGATAAATCAGAACGAATGAAAGATGAAGTCTCCGGTCGTACTTTTCTGGAAGCTACGATTATTGAAGGATTGAAATTCAAGACAAGTTTCAACTTTGACTTGATTAATTATAATACGTTGGATTATACGAATCCGAAATTGGGGCCGGCTAAAGAAAACGGTGGCGGCGTCAGCCGGATGAATACTCGCACTTTCTCTTGGACATGGAATAATATTGCTACGTATGACAAGACAATTGGTGAACATCATTTTAATGTCCTTGCCGGTGTGGAGGCCTATTCTTACCGCTACGATGAACTGACGGCATCACGTTCCAAAATGGCGCAGCCTGATATGCCGGAGTTGGTAGTCGGTTCACAGTTGACCGGAGGTTCAGGGTATCGCATTGATTATGCTTTGGTGGGTTATCTGACCCAAGCATTATACGATTATCAGAATAAATATTTCTTCTCGGCATCCTATCGTCGCGACGGTTCTTCACGTTTTGCGCCTGAGACTCGCTGGGGAAATTTCTGGTCGCTGGGTACTTCCTGGCGTATCGACCGGGAAGAGTTTATGGCAAGTACTTCCGACTGGTTGTCTGCCTTGACTCTGAAAATGAGCTATGGTGCGCAGGGAAATGATAACTTGGGCACTTATTATGCGAGTAAAGGACTTTATACCATTGTTTCCAATTTGGGCGAAAATGCGTTAGTGTCCGACCGTATGGCAACTCCGAATCTGAAATGGGAAACGAATCTTAATTTTAATGTAGGCATCGACTTCTCCCTGTTCAATAACCGTTTTTCCGGTTCATTTGATTTCTTTACACGTCGTTCGAAAGATCTGCTTTATTCACGTCCGATAGCTCCTTCCCTGGGATATGGCTCTATTGACGAAAATGTAGGAGCGTTAAAAAATACGGGTATTGAAATGGTTCTTAACGGAACGATTATCAATCAGAATGGTTGGATATGGAAACTGGGAATGAACCTGACGCATTATAAGAATAAGGTAACAGACCTTCCATTGAAAGATATGCCGCGAAGTGGTGTGAACAAGTTGCAGGTAGGCCGTTCGGTGTATGATTTCTATATGATAGAGTGGGCGGGGGTAGATCCGGAAAATGGAGATCCGCTGTGGTATATGGATGAGAAAGATGCAAATAAGAATCCGACCGGAAGACGTGTCACAACAAATAACTATGGTTCGGCTGATTATTATTACGTCAATAAATCATCTCTTCCGAAGGTGTATGGCGGATTTAATACGTCTCTTTCTTGGAAAGGATTCGATCTTTCGGCCATCTTTGCTTATAGTATCGGTGGATATATCTACAATCGTGATATTACAATGATTCTGCACAATGGAAGTTTGGAAGGACGTGACTGGTCGACGGAGATTCTAAGAAGATGGACTCCCGACAATCGCTATACAGATGTCCCTGCTTTGAGCACTACCTCTAATAACTGGAACTCGGCTTCCACTCGTTTCTTGCAGAATAATTCGTATATGCGATTGAAAAACCTGACACTTTCCTATAACTTACCCAAACAATGGATTAGTAAGTTATCATTGAGCAGTGTGCAGGTATATGTACAAGGAGATAATCTGTTTACTATTCACCGGAATCAGGGACTAGACCCAGAACAGGGAATTACCGGTATCACTTATTACCGTTATCCGGCTATGCGAACCATTTCCGGAGGTATCAACGTTTCTTTCTAAATTCAGACTAAATTATGAGAAAAATAAAGATTCAATCTATTCTTGCGGCAGTTGCCTGCCTTTTTCTGGCAACGAGCTGTAGCAGCAGTTTTCTGGATACGGACCCTACAGATGCGGTAAGTTCGGATAAGGTAGCTGTACCCGAAAATGCGGAGGCACTTGTGAATGGTGCTTGGTATAATCTGTTTGATTATTCAAGTACCTATGCTAATATCGGTTATCGGGCACTTCAGTGTTTGGATGATATGATGGCAAGTGATATTGTTTCCCGTCCGAAATATGGTTTCAACTCTTCGTATCAGTTTAATGATATAGCACTTTCTTCGAACGGTAGAACAGAGTTTGCCTGGTATCTGATATATAAAACGATAGATAATTGTAATACTGCCATTTCAATCAAGGGGGATTCGGAAGAACTCCGACAGGTACAGGGACAAGCATTGGCATTGCGTGCTTTCTGTTATTTGCATCTGGTACAGCATTATCAATTTACCTATTTGAAGGATAAGGATGCACCTTGTGTTCCTATTTATACCGAACCGAGTAATAGTGCGACAGTACCGAAAGGAAAATCAACAGTGGCACAGGTTTACCAGCGTATTTTTGATGATTTGAACTTGGCGCAGGATTATTTGAAAAACTATGTTCGCAGTGGTGATAACCAGAAGTTCAAACCGAATGTAGCAGTAGTTGACGGTCTTTTAGCTCGTGCTTACTTGTTGACCGGACAGTGGGAAGAAGCTGCAAAAGCTGCTGAAGCCGCCCGTGCAGGATATACATTGATGACAACTACAGCCGAGTACGAAGGTTTTAATAATATTTCCAATAAAGAATGGATATGGGGATTTCCTCAAATTCCTTCCCAATCGGACGCCAGCTACAACTTCTATTTTCTGGATGTAACATACATAGGAATGTACAGTAGCTTTATGGCCGATCCTCATCTAAAGGATACATTTATCGACGGTGACATTCGTTTGCCTTTGTTTCAGTGGATGCGTGAAGGGTATTTGGGATATAAGAAATTTCACATGCGTGCAGATGATACAGCTGATCTGGTCTTGATGCGTGCTGCTGAAATGTATTTGATAGAAGCTGAAGCAAAAGTACGCGATGGCGTAGCGTTGGCACAGGCTGTAGCTCCATTGAATACATTGCGTAATGCCCGTGGAGTAGGGGATTACGAGGTGACAGGAAAGTCACAGGAAGATGTAATCAATGAGATACTGATGGAGCGTCGTCGTGAACTTTGGGGAGAAGGATTTGGTATTACCGATATACTTCGTACGCAAAAGGCAGTAGAACGTACTGCTTTATCGGATGAGATGCAAAAGACAGAAGTGGACTGTTGGCAGGAAGATGGCTCCTTTGCTAAACGGAATCCTTTGGGACATTGGTTCCTTAACTTTCCGGACGGGAAGCCATTTACAGTGAATAGTACTTATTATTTATATGCTATCCCGCAGAAAGAAATTAACGCTAACCCTAACATATAAATAGCTCTCTTAATTTTTTGACTTTGACCTTAACTTGTAGACCGGTATACGTCGTGACGATGCATACCGGTTGTTTTCATTCTTCTATTTTATTCGATTTTCTGTTTTTTCAAATTGGGTAAAAAGAACGTGACTAATCCTAGTAACGGCATATAAGCACATATATTATAGACATACTCAATACTGGTTTTATCTGCCAAATTGCCAAGTACTGCCGATGCAACACCGGCAACTCCGAACGCAAATCCAAAGAACAGTCCTGATATCAATCCAAGTTTAGTAGGAAGTAATTCCTGTGCATAAAGTAATATGGCGGGGAAAGCCGAAGAAAGCATTAACCCTACACAGAAACTAAGTACAATCGTCCAAGCTAGATTGGCATGTGGCATTAATAAACTGAATGGAGCTGCTCCTAAAATAGAAGCCCAAATCACATACTTCCGACCAACGCGGTCGCCTACAGGACCTCCGATTAATGTTCCGATGGCGGTAGCAACAAGGAAGATAAATAAATATAGCTGCGATTCTTGTACGCTTACATTGAATTTATGGATTAAATAGAAGGTATAATAACTGGTAAGACTTGCCATATAAATGTACTTGGAGAAAATCAAGATCAGTAATATCCCGATTGAAAGGGCTGTCTTATCCATAGGCAAAGGAAGATGAACAGGCCTCTTGATACTGACGGTCTGTTCTTTCATCCGGTTTAGATATGCCTTATACCATTTGCAAATCGGATACATCACCCCGATAGCTGCTAAAGCCACAAATGCGAATATGAGGAGATGCTCTCTGCCATAAGGAGCCACCAGTAAAGCTACCAGCAAAGGACCTAATGAACCTCCGAAGTTACCACCTACTTGAAAAAGCGATTGTGCCAGCCCACGTTTTCCTCCTGAAGCAAGGAATGTGATACGAGAAGCTTCCGGATGCAGTACGGATGAACCGATCCCGATTAAGAATACGGATAATAATATCCAATATAGATTATCGGAGAATGCCAAGTTTATCAGACCAATCATTGTAAAGCTCATTCCGATAGGCAGTGACCATGCGACGGGATGCTTATCAAAGAAAACTCCGGTAATCGGCTGAAAGACCGAAGCGGAAAGTTGATAAACTAACGTTATAAGTCCGATTTGGGCGAAACTAAGTCCCAAATCATCTTTGAATAGAGGATAAGACGCTGATAGCACCGACTGTAAAAGATCGTTGAGGCAGTGTGAAAGACTCAATGCAATCAAGATGGAAAATGTGATTTTTCCTACGGGTTGTTCCTGATTCTGTACCATAATACCTATTTACTTTTGAAGTGTTCCTGAAAATTGGCTGCAAAGGTACGTAAACTTCCCGTTTCTCAATATATTTGCTATGATTAATTCAATATGATATGAAGAAAGTTGTGGTAGCGATGGATTCTTTTATCGAAAGGTCCTTTAGAATAAAACTTTAAGACTAAGGATTGTAAATTGTCGTTAATTCACTTTTGACTAACTGAACTATTCTCCGTACCTGCTGTTGTTAAATAAAAAAGGAGGATAATATGGGCTTTATTTGGTATATCATCATTGGTATTGTGGCTGGATTCCTCGCAGGTAAAGTAATGCGCGGCGGAGGTTTTGGTCTTATCATAAATTTATTACTTGGTATTCTTGGAGGTGTATTGGGCGGTTGGGTATTTGCCCTTTTCGGACTGGCAGCTTCAGGACTGATCGGAAGTTTGATAACTTCCACTGTAGGGGCTATCCTTGTATTATGGATTGCTTCCTTATTCTCGAAATCTAAATAGATATTTATATAATTTATTTTTAATCCTAAAAACAGAACTTAATTATGGAATGTAGACATGGAAATTTCTGGATTGGACTCGGAATTGGGTCAATCCTCGGCGCAGTTGCTTATCGTCTTTCACGCACAGCAAAAGCAAAGCAGTTGGAAAGTGAAATTTATAATGCTATCCATCGCATAGGTCGCGATGCTGAAATAGCAGCTGCTCATGCTGAAAGAAAAGCGATGGATCTTGGACTTAAAGCTGTAGAAACGGGCGCGGAAATTGCAAATAAAGTAGCAGCCGAAGCCGACAAAGTGGCCGGAAAAGCAAAAGATAAGTGGGAAAAATAAGAATCCCAAAATGGGTAATCGATTTTAATAGAATCGGTTACCTGTTTTATTATATTGTATATTAATCTTTTTATCTCTAATCTTATTCGGTTATCATTTGGATGTGTGTACGGGCACATTTGGATGAATATTCTTTGTTATTTGCACTTCCTTTAAGAATCAGGGGAGACTTTCTCTTTAACTTTTCATCTGAAAAGAGTCTTTTTCTCTACACTATCTTTACTTTTTCTTATGTTTAACAACATGTATGTTTGTCGTGTTGTTGGTTTAATCGTTTGATTATTAATTGTATATGATTGTTTGTTTGCAATGTGTGTGCGCACACACTATTGCTTAATTCAATAATTCATTTTACTTTTGCCGATGAAAAACAAGATACTTATCAATATATGGATAAAGAGTTTTCAAATATTCGGATTGTAGACATTGCCAAGATGGCAGGTGTCTCTGTTGGCACGGTAGATCGTGTAATCCATAATCGTGGAAGAGTATCTGAAGAAAACAGGAAAAAAGTACAGGCTATTCTGGAAATGGTACATTATCAACCAAATCTGATGGCACGTTCATTAGCAGCCTCCAAAAAACAATATCATATCCTTGCAATAACTCCTTCTTTTGTGCAGGGAGAGTATTGGGAAGCTATTTCGGAAGGTATAGATAAAGCTGCGGCGGAAATGGAATCATATAATATCACCATTACCAAACTCTTTTTCGATCAATATAATAACAAGACTTTTGATGATATCATCCGAAATCTGCTGAATGAGAAAGTGGATGGAGTATTGATTGCGACTTTGTTTACAGATTCTGTTATCCGGCTTTCGCAGGAGCTTGACAGGAATGAAATACCTTATGTGTATGTTGACTCCAACATTGGAGGGCAGCATCAACTGGCTTATTTTGGAACGGAATCTTATGATGCCGGAGTGATTGCTGCCAGATTATTAATGGACAGGCTTCCTTCTTCTTCCGATATATTAATGGCACGGATTATTCATAGTGGGAAGAACGATTCTAACCAGGGAAAGAACAGGCGCGAAGGTTTTTGCCATTATCTTATGGAAACAGAGTTTAATGGAAGCCTGCATGAAGTAGAACTGAAAATAAATGATTCAGTGTATAATTTCATGAAGCTGGATGAGATCTTTGAAGCTAATCCGAATATTAAGGGGGCTGTTATCTTTAATTCAACTTGCTATATCTTAGGTAATTACCTAAAGGCAAGAGGAATGCAGGCTGTCAAACTGGTTGGTTATGACCTTATCGGTAGAAATACGCAATTACTTTCCGAAGGTGTGATAACTGCATTGATTGCGCAGCGTCCTGAGCGTCAGGGATATGATGGTATTAAATCATTGTGTAATCATTTGCTGTTCAAACAGAACAGTGAGAAAGTGAATTTGATGCCTATCGATATTCTCCTTAAAGAGAATCTGAAATATTATCTGAACAATAAATTATAAACATATAAATTTGTAAGAACCATGAATGAATTATTTAACGTAAAAGGTAAAGTAGTTGTTATCACCGGCGGAGCTGGGATTTTAGGTAAAGGTATTGCTGCGTATCTCGCAAAGGAAGGTGCAAAAGTGGTTGTGCTTGACAGAAGTGAAGAAGCAGGAAAAGCATTGGTAGACAGTATCAAAGCAGAAGGAAATGAAGCTATGTTCCTTTACACTGATGTGATGGATAAGGAAGTGCTCGAAGGCAACAAAGTGGAAATCATGAAAGCTTATGGCCGTATTGATGTTTTGTTGAACGCTGCCGGAGGTAACATGGCAGGTGCAACTATTGCTCCGGATAAAACGTTCTTCGATTTACAGATTGACGCATTTAAGAAAGTAGTAGATTTGAACCTTTTCGGTACAGTGTTGCCTACAATGGTATTTGCTGAAATTATGGTAGAACAGAAGAAAGGTTCTATTGTAAACTTCTGCTCTGAATCAGCTCTTCGTCCATTGACTCGTGTCGTTGGTTATGGTGCAGCTAAAGCAGCTATTGCTAACTTTACTAAATACATGGCTGGCGAACTGGCATTGAAATTCGGTAATGGCTTGCGCGTAAATGCAATTGCTCCAGGCTTCTTCTTGACCGAACAAAACCGTACATTATTGACTAATCCGGATGGCTCTCTGACTGACCGTTCAAAAACAATTCTCGCTCATACTCCATTCAACCGTTTCGGTGAGCCGGAAGATCTTTATGGAACAATCCATTATTTGATTAGCGATGCTTCTAACTTCGTAACAGGTACAGTAGCTGTAATCGATGGTGGATTTGATGCATTCTCAATCTAATATTGGGAAGATATCATTCTGTCTTTAATCATAATTAGTAACTTGTAATTAGTAAGAACAATATGTATTTATGTGAACAAACTTGGCGCTGGTATGGTCCTAACGACCCTGTTAGCTTGTGGGATATTAAGCAGGCAGGCGCTACCGGTATAGTAAATGCTCTTCATCACATTCCGAATGGTGAAGTGTGGACAGTAGAAGAGATCATGAAACGTAAGCAAATGATTGAAGAAGTAGGTCTGACATGGTCTGTGGTAGAAAGTGTACCTGTACACGAACATATCAAGACACAGACTGGTGATTTCATGAAATACATTGAGAACTATAAGGAAAGTATCCGCAATCTGGCGAAGTGTGGTGTAATGGTGGTTACTTATAACTTCATGCCTGTATTGGACTGGACACGTACTGACCTTGCTTATACAATGCCTGATGGTTCTAAAGCCCTTCGTTTTGAAAAGGCGGCTTTTGTAGCTTTCGACCTTTTCATCCTGAAACGTCCGAATGCAGAAAAAGATTACACTCCTGAAGAAATAGCTAAGGCAAAAGCTCGTTTCGAACAAATGAGTGAAGATGATAAGAAACTGTTGGTTCGCAATATGATTGCCGGACTTCCAGGCTCGGAAGAAAGTTTCACAGTAGAACAGTTCCAGCAGGCATTAGACCGTTATAACGATATCGATGCTGAAAGGCTACGTTCCAACTTGATTTTCTTCTTAAAAGAAATAGCTCCTGTCGCTGATGAAGTAGGCGTGAAGCTGGTGATTCACCCGGACGATCCTCCTTACAGCATTTTAGGTTTACCACGTATTTTGAGTACGGAAGAAGATTTCAGAAAACTGATTGAAGCCGTGCCTAACGAATCCAATGGACTTTGCTTATGTACAGGTTCTTTCGGAGTACGTGCCGACAATGACCTTGCGGGCATGATGGAACGTTTCGGCGATCGTGTAAATTTTGTTCACCTGCGCAGCACACAACGTGACGAAGAAGGAAACTTCTATGAAGCGAATCATCTGGAAGGAAATGTAGATATGTACAATGTGATGAAGAGCCTGATTCTTCTGCAACAACGTCGTAAATGTTCTATCGCTATGCGTCCTGACCATGGTCATCAGATGATTGATGATTTGAAGAAGAAGACAAATCCGGGATATTCTTGTCTGGGGCGTCTTCGCGGATTAGCGGAACTTCGTGGCTTGGAGATGGGTATTGCCAAATCTATTCTTTAGTAGAAGTTATAATTAGCATTTTATTATAAAAACACTATGGCTATTATTGATCGTGATAATAGTTGTAGTGTTTTTATTTGTTCTTTTTCGCCGCTTGGGGGATAAATGAAGCGAATAAGTCTCCAACATGCGTATCTTTATCGGCTTTTTTTGCTTTCTTCAGTTTTTTCGGTTCGGGGATAATAAGTAAAGCTATTTGTGCACAAGCTTCTGCGTCAGCAAGTGCGTGGTGGTGATTCTCTAAATTATATCCACACCGTTCTGCTACCGTATGTAACTGATGATTGGGCAGATCTTTTCCGAAAACTTTTCTGGAAGTACGGCAGGTACAATAAAATTTGTAATTAGGATAAGTCATATCATACAATTCGTGAACCGCCCGAAGACAACCTTCATCAAAAGGACTATTGTGGGCAACAAGTGGCAATCCATCTATCAACGGTTTGATTTCAGCCCATACATCGGGAAAATCTTCAGCTTCCATCGTATCGTCATAAGTTAATCCGTGAATAGCCGTTGTCCATTGCGTATAATAATTAGGCGCAGGACGAATCAGACGATAGATTTTATTCACGATCTGACCGTCTTTTACAATGACAACACCTACACTACAAACACTTGTACGTTTACCATTGGCCGTTTCAAAGTCGATGGCTGCAAAGTTCTTCATTTATTTCATTGTTTTGAGATACAAAGATAGCATAAAAAAAGGTCAGGTAAAATATAGAAATAGGATTGATAACCAGGAAATTTATTGATTTTAATTAAAATGGATGTTTTTAATGGATGTTTTTAGTGAAATACCTTTCATGCTGTGATATTTATACTATTTTTGCCAAACATAAACAAAAAAGCATGAACAAAACCTACTTCAAATATAAATACGTTTTAATATTCATCCTTTCATTGCTTGTTTTTATAGGTGGACTAAATTACAAACACTGGTATGTTACTGACAGTTTGATGGTAAAGCACATTTCCCTAATTTATTCCATATCTAAAAATGACATTGGCAACAAAAATATAGAAAAGTTGTTGTATCAGGAGTTTCAGAAACAAGGAATAGAGGTAGCATTTGATAAGTTTTATCTTGATTGTAGCAAATTTGATGAGGAAGAGGAGATAGAACATGTAAGGGAATATCTTGAATTTCTTGAAAGTAAATCGACTGACCTTATTCTGACCATTGGTGACCAGGCAACTAATTCTTTATTATCTACTCGTCACAGGCTGTTATCTTCTATTCCGGTAGTAGCTTGTAATGTGCATTTTCCCAATGAAGAACTGATAGAAGAATACGATTTGCAGAAAGTTTATGTATTGCGTGATAGTCCTGATATGAAACGTAATATTGACTTTATAAAAATATTGTATCCCCATAACGATATGGAGATTATTTATAATATAGACCTGACTATTCTTGGACATAAATCTTTCGATAGACTTTCCCGGGTGGTTGACAGGAAGAATGTGAGAGTTTTGAGTTATCAAAAAGCATTTGTACAAGAATGTGATTATAAGCATTTAACGGAGATGATTGAATATTTTAATCTGACTCCCGGCTTGATAAATGATAGTACTAAAAGGAATGGCCTGACAATAAGTCTCTGTCCCTTTCGCTATATAAAAGGATCTTCTTTGCTGGTAATGTTGAAACAATCAAAGAGAAGACAACAAAATCAAGCGTTCTTACTGGATAAATTAGATATGCTGGCAATTCCGATAGTAACAGCCTTAAATATTCCTTCCTTTAGTTGTATTCGTGAAGGTTTTGGTGAAAATGCTAAGATTGTCGGTGGTTATATGGCTACAGAAGGTATTACCACAAAGGCTGCCTCTAGTCTTGCTGCACGCTTATTAAAGAAAGAAAAAATAGGAATGCCTAAAATAAGAGATTTGGAAAAAGAGTATGTACTAGACTGGACGTATTTTTCTGAATATGCGGGTGATATTAGTAATGTTCCGCAAGATGTTCGCATTATCAACTATCCGTTTTACGATCGTTATCGAAAAGAACTTTATTTGTTGGGTGGGCTATTTGTTTTCTCTTTTGTTTTGGTTACCATTAGTCTGTTACGTACGCATCGTCGTTCGTTGATGGAGCGTAAGAATCTTCAAATGTTGGAAGAAGCGCACAAACGGTTGACTCTTTCTATGAACGGCGGGAAAATTTCACTTTGGAATATTCAGGAAGGTGTTTTTGAATTTGATGATAATTATGTACGGTTGGTTGGCATGGAGCAACGGAGGTTTACAAAAGAGGATATAATGAGATATACCCATCCTGATGATGTACAATTGCTTAGTTCGTTCTACGAAACATTATATCAATCTCCCAGTATGCAAATACAACGAATACGTTTTTGCTTTGGAGGACAAGGGGCCGATTTTCAATGGTATGAGCTTCGGTGCAGTACCTTAAAAGATGCTCAGGGAGAGATTATGTTGGCAGGTATTATGCAGAATATTCAGAACTTGGTAGAGCATGAACAACAGTTGATTCTAGCGAAACAGATAGCAGAAAAAGCAGAGTTGAAACAGTCATTTCTGAATAACATGAGTCATGAAATCCGTACACCGCTCAATGCTATTGTAGGTTTCACAAATTTATTGATAGGTGAGGGGGCTGATGAAATAGAACCGGAGGAAAAAGCTGCCATGATTGAAATAGTCAATAATAATAATGAATTGCTTTTAAAACTGGTGAATGATGTATTAGAAATATCTCGTTTAGATTCAGGCAACTTATCCTTTGATATAAAGGAACATAACGTTACGAAAATAATAAAGGAGATTTATGTCACTTACCAAGCACTGATTCAGCCTTCATTATGTTTTATCCTTGAACTTGATGAAACAGTTTCCTTGCCGGTTAATATCGACTGCTTCCGTTTTATTCAAGTCATTTCTAATTTCCTGAATAATGCAAATAAGTTTACCAAAGAAGGAACTATTACTTTGGGGTGCAAAATATATAAAGAACATCAGGAAGTTTGCGTTTACGTAAAAGATACTGGCAAAGGGATTGACGATAAGGAACTTATGATGATTTTTGATCGCTTTTACAAGGCTGATGAATTTGAGCAGGGGAGTGGTTTGGGACTTTCCATTTGTAAAGTGATTATTGAACGACTGGCTGGACGTATAGAAGTGCATTCAGAAGTAGGAAAAGGAAGTTGTTTCTCCGTTATTTTGTCTTTGGCAAATATAATTTAGTACAATAAACAGAAGGTATTTTAAAAGAAAAAAAGCAAATAATGAAAGATAAGCTCAAACCCTGGCAGAGATGGGTACTATTCGCTCTTGCAATGGCTGTTATTTTTGCATCGGGAGTAATCATTTCATTCCTGATGGAACACAGAACAGAGGTTGTAAATGTGGCCTATGAGAAAAAGAGAAAGATAAACGGAATAGAAGCACGTAGCTTTATTTTTGCAGAAAACTATCCACGTGAATATAAGACGTGGGTGGATACGACATCGACCGATTTACACGGCAGCTTAAATGGAAGAACCTCTATTGATGTTTTAGCGCAACGTCCGGAAATGGTCATATTATGGGCTGGCTATGCTTTTTCTAAAGATTATTCAACACCGCGCGGGCATATGTACGCTTTACAGGATATTGTTCATTCACTTCGTACTGGTGCGCCTATGGATGCTGCTGACGGTCCTCAATTTGCAAGTTGCTGGATGTGTAAAAGTTCTGATGTTCCCCGTATGATAGAAGTTATTGGGGTAGATTCCTTTTATAATAATAAGTGGGCTGCCTGGGGAGCCGAAATTGTAAACCCTATAGGATGTGCCGATTGCCATGAACCTAAAAATATGGATTTACATATCAGCCGTCCGTCGCTCACTGAAGCTTTTAGTCGTCAAGGTAGAGATATCACTCATGCCACTCCACAGGAAATGCGTTCATTGGTCTGTGCGCAGTGTCATTCGGAGTATTATTTCAAGGGGAACATAAAATATCCTACTTTTCCTTGGGATAAGGGTTTCACTGTTGAAGATTTAGAAAAGTATTATGATGAAATCGGATTTACTGATTATATTCATCAATTGAGTCGTGCTCCTATACTAAAGGCTCAACATCCTGATTATGAAATTTTTCAGATGGGCATACACGCCCAGCGTGGTGTGTCGTGCGCTGACTGTCATATGCCTTACAATGATGAAGGAGGGATAAAATATAGCGATCACCATATTCAGAATCCGTTAGCAGTGACTGAACGTACTTGTCAGACTTGCCATCGTGATAATAAAGAGACACTCTGTAAGAATGTATACGAACGTCAGCAAAAGGCAAATGAGTTGCGTACACTTTTAGAAAAAGAGTTGGCAAAAGCACATATTGAAGCGAAGTTTACTTGGGATATAGGAGCTACAGAAAATGAAATGCAAGAGGCCTTGATGTTGATTCGTCAGGCACAATGGAGGTGGGATTTCGGCGTATCTTCTCATGGTGGTTCTTTTCATGCCCCGCAGGAAACAATGCGTATTTTGGGGCATGGCTTAAATAAAGTATTTCAAGCTCGTATGCTTATCGGTAAAGTACTTGTAGCGCATGGATATACAGATAATGTACCGCTTCCGGATATTACAACGAAAGAAAAAGCACAGCAATATATCGGTTTGGATATGGCTGTTGAAAAGGCGGACAAAGATAAATTTCTCAAAGAAATTGTCCCTGAATGGCTTCAAAAGGCTAAGGCAAACGGGCGTATTGTGAATTAGATTTTATTTTCACTATATTTGTCCGCAATATAAATCCAATAAGATTATGTCAACAAAAACAATGAAAGAGAAAGCAACCGAGTTGTTGCAGAGATGTGAAGTGGTAGTGCTTGCTTCTGTAAATAAAGAGGGGTATCCCCGTCCTGTGCCGATGAGCAAGATTGCAACAGAGGGGATTTCTACTATTTGGATGTCTACCGGAGCGGATTCATTAAAGACCATTGACTTTCTGTCGAATCCGAAAGCCGGATTATGCTTTCAGGATAAGGGAGACAGTGTAGCATTGACGGGAACGGTGGAAGTGGTAACCGACGAGAAGATGAAACGGGAACTTTGGCAGGACTGGTTTAT
Organism: Bacteroides sp. 1001136B_160425_E2; assembly: GCF_015559655.1. Lineage (NCBI taxonomy): Bacteria > Pseudomonadati > Bacteroidota > Bacteroidia > Bacteroidales > Bacteroidaceae > Bacteroides > Bacteroides sp. 1001136B_160425_E2. Next base: position 160,309 of record NZ_JADMQH010000011.1, read on the forward strand.
CGAACATTTCCCTGGAGGTCCTACCGATCCGGGCTATGTGCTGCTGAAATTTGAATCGAATCACGCAACTTATTGGATTGAAGGGACATTTATTCATAAGAAGCTGGACTAATCACTTCATACGGTCATATTCTCGTGAGATCTGGAAATAAAAAGAGAGAGACATTCTTTTCTTTCGAAGAAGAATGTCTCTCTCTCTTTTTTGATGATAGTTGGATAGATAGTATATCTATTCTCCGTGTTTCATTTAGAATTCGAACTTCTCCAGTTTCATTTCGGCTAATTCTTGAATGATACCTACGTACTTGCTGAAATGAGAAGATTTCTCATGAGCAGCCAATACTTCAGCATTCTGCCATGTTTCACAAATCATGAAAACGTCGTGACGGGTACTGCTTTCGAAAGTATCATAAGCAATGCATCCTTCTTCCTTCAAGGAACAAGCAGTCAGTTCTTTAGCTGCCTCAATCGCTTTCTCGCGGTTTGTCTCGCTTACGCGGACGAAAACATTTAATCTAATCATAGTCTTTATTATTAAATGATTAAAAATAGCTTTATCACATCTTTGTGAATAAATCGCAGGCAAAGATACTATTTTTGTGCTTTTTCGGATACCTTGTTCCTTAAATTTCACCAAAGCGTCATATAATCATAAAAAACGATTATATTTGCCCTTCGAAAAAGCTAGATTGATATTTGGGGATAAGATCGATTTTACAGTTTTTTTTAATAGCTTTGTGATATAATCATTCGGATGCTGTAAATGAGGTTGTACTATAAAATCAAAGATATGAAAAAGGTATTTTTATTAGCTTTTGTTTTGTTTGCATGGAGTATGGTTGTCAATGCTCAAGAAAGTGATGGGAAATATATTGAAGTGACCGGTTCTTCGGAGATTGAAGTCGTTCCGGATGAAATACATTTTCTGATTCAGATTAAGGAGTATTGGCAGGAAGAGTATACAGGTAAATCCAATAAAGAAGAAGATTTTCGGACGAAAGTGCCATTGGCTATGATTGAAAAGGATTTGCGTCGGAGTTTGCGCAAAATCGGAATAGCGGATGATGCTATCCGTACACAGGAAATAGGGGATTATTGGCGCCAAAGAGGAAAGGAATTTCTGATAGGTAAGCAATTGGATATCCGGTTGACCGATTTTGAGCAGATCAATTCTATTATTCGTTCTGTTAATACATGGGGAATTGAGTCCATGCGCATCGGAGAATTGAAGCATCAGGATTTGCCAATGTATCGGAAGCAAGGTAAGATTGAAGCGTTGAAAGCTGCCCGTGAAAAAGCATCCTACTTGGTGGAAGCGATGGGGCAGGAATTGGGTGAAGTCATTCGTATCATCGAACCTGCCGATAACAACATAAGCCGTTATCTTCCTTTTCAGGCACAGAGCAATGTTAGTATGGGCACAGCTGCTACCGAACAGTATCGTGTCATCAAGTTGAGATATGAAATGACTGCCCGTTTTGCCATTAAATAGAATATGCCTATCTTTACGGCATGACTAAAAATAATAAATCGGATTTAGTTTGATAAACAATCTGTGTTTCTGACACAGGTTGTTTTTTCGTTTGCTCTCGGATGATTCCATTCGAGGGTGTTTTCTATGTTTTTATAAATTATATCTATAATAGGCTTTGCCTAAATCCCTTTGATGGCTGTGCTACCTATATGACTAATGCGTTCGACATAGGGAAGTTTCTCTTTCTTCACAAAACAAGTCCTGTTCATTCATTTTTTACTGTTTTTTTCTTCAAAAGAGCAAAAAAGTTTGAGCTACGCAAAAAGGCTGCGTATTGCTGCTTCTATCTTTGTCGAGGAAACAAGGAAACAGGTCAAGTACGGGTTACTTCAACACACTCTTTTAGGTAGAACATTACCAGTACGATTATCCGTTTTCCTGTTTCGCAAAGGGGCAGTAGCTCAGTGGGTAGAGCATCATCTTTAATCTTGAGATCATCTTGATAAAAAGGTCAATTAAGATTTACTTCTATCCCGTGACGGTCGTCGGTTCGACTCCGGCCTGCTCCACAAAAAACAAATATAGAGGTAGGACGGTAGCTTCGGGATTATCTGAAATGAGGTCAACCGGGGCTTACTTCTTAATGGTGGATATTGCTGGTTCGAATCCGGCCTGTTCTACCTCTTTTTTATAAACTAAGGTCAAGGAAGACTTACTTCAACACTGCAGGAATGCACCATTGATTCACAGTCTTCCGATTACCTTACTTAAAAAACACAACGTATGAAAAAAGATTTGTTGAAAGTATCTATCAGGCAACATGCAATTTATTTGCCAGTGATAGAAGGAACAGAAAAGCGTGAGGCATTGACTTCAACTACTGTAACATTGGTTGCTCAACTTCGAAAAGTGGGATATAGCTTATCCGAAGAGTTGTTGCATGCTGTCAATCAGTTGTATCCGGCAAAACAGGTGGAGATTCTCCAGGTGATGAAAGAAGTATTGGGTGTGTCACTCAACTGGGCTCCATTGGTGAAAGGTTGGGATACACCTACCGGAGAAACACGTTTGGATCATTGGATTACATGGCTTGCTAACATGTTCAATAGTAAGAAAGGTGTGAAACTATCTTGCGGACACGTGATTCCTGATAATACATTCCCCTTGGAACGATACAACGGTTGTCCGTTCTGCGGAACTCCGTTTGAAACGGCATCTACAGAATATTTCGGACAAGCCAGTAAATTGAAAGTGTTGGAACTTTGGCAGGAAAAAGAGCTGAATGTTTTCTTTGGTGACTTGCTGGAATCACGTACGGCTCTTGATGCAACACAAGCGGACAGCTTGAAAATCTTGCTGGCTGAACTTCCGTTGCCGGCAGTCGGAATCAAGATGAAAGAAACTCTGATGCTGGTGATCGACACACTGGTAGAGCAGGATAGGGCACAGGAAGCGCAGATTTATTTCTCTGCTCCGAATGATATATTGCGTTATTTGTGGTATAAGAAAACCGGATTCTTGCAAATCATAGAGCCTAAGACCCTCATTCGTAAAGCGGGTAGAAACAATGCACATCTGTGCAATGCTTTGGATAAAAGCCGTTCGGCTGCCCAGGCAAAGCGGGAAGAATTAAAATTGAAATATACCCGTTGCGAGTGTAAAATGGTGGCTCTTTGGTTGAACAATTTGGCGATGACACCGGAGAAGTCTTGTGAAATGATGCATCCGAAAAGGGAAATGTGGGTACGTATGATACGTGCATTGCGTTTGGCGGAATATGCTCGTAAACCGGGATTCGAAAATTTGAAAGAGTTGATGGACGTATTCTACTGTCAGGCATATACAGTTTGGCAGGGAGAAGTGGAACGTAGCCGTTTGAAAGCAGACGCGGCACAGACATTCGCTTTGTTGAAGCAACGCCCGGGTATGTTTGCACGTTCCCTGTTTGCCAATATGCTTTGGTTCGGTCCGGAAGAAACGTTGGCGGCATTTAAAGAAGTCGTTCATTTGTTGCCGGCTCGTTTGGTGGTCACTTTGGGTATGTATGCGGAGAGTTACTTTGAGCAAGGACATAAGAGAATGGTGAAACCTTTAGGTGGTAATGCGCTTTTGATAGAGCCTCACTATTTGGTGAGTCTTTATATGGAAGACCAGCTTAAAGAGATGGTGAAAGAGGTACAGGATTTGTGTAAAGAGGTTGTTGCTGCCCGTTTTGCTAATGCGGGTGCCGGGAGTGGAAGCGCAAGTATGTATATTGATCCTATGTTGTTTCATATTCCATTGTCTATCGGCGACCGTAGCGAAACGGTTCAGGATACTTCCTGTGCATTGCAGGGTACACGTTTCCCGGTGGAAGGAGATAAGGTTCGATTGTTTATGCAATGGGGAAAAGGACTTCCGGCACAGCATTTGGATATGGACTTGAGCTGTCATATCACTATGCCCTCAACGACAGAAGTATGTTCCTACTTCAATTTGAAAGCTATTGGTGCTAAACATAGCGGAGATATCCGAAGCATCCCCGACAAGAAAGGTACTGCCGAGTATATCGAATTGGATTTGAATGAGTTGAACCGTGTAGGTGCGCAATATGTTGCTTTCACCTGCAATGCGTATAGCAATGGGGCTATCTCTCCTAATCTGGTGGTAGGTTGGATGAACTCCGCTTACCCGATGAAAATATCGGAGAGAAACGGAGTGGCTTATGACCCTTCTTGTGTTCAGCATCAGGTACGAGTTTCTCAAAGTGTGCAGAAAGGACTTGTTTTCGGAGTCCTGAAAGTGAAGGAACGGGAAGTTGTATGGTTGGAAATACCTTTCGGCGGACAGACCATTCTTTCTTTGGATACACAGACTATTGAAAAGTATCTGGATAAACTGGAAGCCAAAACCACTGTGGGCGAACTGTTGGCAATCAAAGCACAAGCACAGGGTTTGAAGTTGGCTGATACACCGGAAGCCGATGAAGTATATACCCGTGAATGGGCTTTGAATACTGCTGCTGTGACTAAGTTGCTGTTGGGTGATTAATTTCTAGCGGTTAGCTAAATCTTTTCTTCCTAATATTTATAAGTTGTATTGCGATAAAGTATATCTTTGCATGCAATAAACTAATCGTCTGACTATAGTTGCTTTTTCGTCTAACTATAGTCAGACGAAAGAGTAACTATAGTCAGATGTAAGTTACACTATAGTCAGACGAATAAATATGTGCTAGCCAAGAACTAATGATTGGTATAAGAGAGATTAAATATCAGGCAAGAAAACAGTAAATGATAACTCAATAAAATATAGCTGCTTATGAGTGCGTATTATGATTTGTATGAGACACCGGACGTTCAGAATACCGGCGAGAAGCAACCCCTTCATGCACGGATAGTTCCGAGCGGGACTTATTCCCAAAAAGAGTTTATAGAACGTGTGTCACGTTATCAACATTTTCCCCAGAATATGGTTGACGGGGTGTTGGGGGCTGTAATAGATGAACTTGGTAGTCTCTTGGCGCGTGGCTATATTGTGGAGCTTGGAGAGCTGGGACATCTTAGTGTCTCTTTGAAATGCACTCAGAAGGTAATGACTAAAAAAGAAATCCGTTCCGAATCTATCTGTTTTGACAATGTACACCTGCGTACTTCCAAAAATTTTAAATTGAAGGTAAGACGGGAAATGAGACTTGAACGTGTGCCCAAATCGGGACGGACTGTCAGTAAAGCGGAGATACCTGTCGAACAACGTCTTCAAATGTTACAGGAGTTTCTGAAGAAGAACGGAGGAATCACCCGCATAGAATACAGCAGACTGACAGGAGTAGCCCGGCTGAAAGCTGTTGATGATTTGAATACTTTTATTCAGGAGGGAAAACTGCGTAAGAGAGGGGCGGGAAGGAATGTGTTTTATGTATGGAAACAGGAAGAATAATATTATAATAAGTAATTGTCCTTCTTTTTGCTAACAATTTTGTACCTTTGTTTGTCTATAGAGAAAATAGTATGATTATGGCAAGAATAACTATTCCTTATGCAGTAGCGGATTTCATAGATTTGCGTGAACGTGGTTTTTATTATGTTGATAAGACTGATTATATTCCTAAATTAGAGGATTATAATGCTCCTGTATTTCTCCGTCCCCGCCGTTTTGGAAAAAGTTTGTTGGTTTCTACTTTGGCTTGCTATTATGACCGTACAAAAGCGCATCGGTTTGAAGAACTGTTTGGGGGAACCTGGATAGGTAACCATCCGACAAAAGAGCATAACAGTTATATGATTATTCGCTACGATTTTTCGAAAATGGTAATGGCGGATACTATTGAAGGATTGGCTCAAAACTTTAATGATTTGAACTGTGGCCCGGTAGATGTGATGGTAGAGCATAACAGAGATTTGTTCGGTGATTTTCAGTTTACTACTCGGGGAGACGCTTCCAAAATGTTGGAAGAAGTTCTTAATTATGCTCGTTCTCATGAATTTCCAAAAGTTTATCTATTGATTGATGAATATGATAACTTCACTAATCAGTTGCTTACAGCATACAACGATCCGCTTTATGAGGAAGTGACGACGAATGACAGTTTTTTGCGTACTTTCTTTAAAGTGATAAAAGCCGGAATAGGTGAGGGGAGTATCCGTACCTGTTTCTGTACAGGTGTATTACCTGTTACGATGGATGATTTGACCAGTGGATATAATATAGCAGAGATATTGACTCTTGAACCTAATTTTCTGAATATGCTCGGGTTTACATACGAAGAGACAGAAACATATCTGCGTTATGTACTTGATAAATACTCCACAGGACAAGAACGTTTCGATGAAATTTGGCAACTAATCGTAAGCAACTATGATGGTTATCGTTTCCGTCCCAATGGTGATCGGTTGTTCAATGCTACTATCCTGACTTATTTCTTCAAGAAGTTTGCGGCCAATGCTGGTAGTATTCCCGACGAACTGGTAGATGAAAATCTACGTACCGATATTAATTGGATTCGTCGACTTACCCTTTCACTGGATAATGCGAAAGCGATGTTGGATGCATTGATTATTGATGATGAGTTGCCTTATAATGTAGCCGATCTTGCCAGTAAATTTAATAAGAAAAAGTTCTTTGATAAAGAGTTTTATCCCATTAGCTTGTTCTATTTGGGAATGACGACATTGAAAGATAAATTTGTAACAACATTACCTAATATGACGATGCGTAGTGTGTACATGGACTACTATAATCAGTTGAACAAGATAGAAGGTAATGCGCAGCGTTATGTGCCGGTGTATCGGTATTATGATTCCAACCGAAGTCTGGAACCTCTGGTACAAAACTATTTTGAGCAATATTTGGGACAATTCCCTGCACAGGTATTTGATAAAATCAATGAGAACTTCATCCGATGTTCATTCTATGAGCTTGTTTCGCGTTACCTAAGTAGCTGTTATACATTTGCTATTGAACAGAACAACTCCGTAGGACGTTCGGATTTTGAAATGACAGGTATTCCCGGTACGGATTATTATACAGATGACCGTGTCGTAGAATTCAAATATTATCGTGCAAAAGAAGCAGAAAAGATGCTTGCACTTACCGAACCCCTTCCCGAACATGTGGAGCAGGTGAAAAGATATGGTGAAGATACGAAGAGAAAGTTTCCATATTATAATGTACGTACGTATGTAGTATACATTTGCGCCAATAAAGGATGGAAATGTTGGGAAGTGTAAGATGGTAAAGTTTGTGATATTACACTAACTGTTTATGAAAAATGAGAGTCATATTATCTCTCGAATGATTTCCGGAGATATAAATGCTTTTAAACTCCTCTTTGATTGTTACTATCCTCAAGTGCGTTTTTTCACATTGGGGATAGTGAAGGATTCTTTTTAATGATGAATTCTTAGAAATGGAACCAAACAGTCCTATGGTCGAGTTAAAGCCGGGAGAGGCTTATGAATATGAGGAGATTTGGACGTTAAAGGAGTTGAATCCCATTGTTGATAACACATATTAAGCCTGATAATTTGTCCGTTCACTTTCATACACTTATATTTGCTTCCGCTATCCTATTATAATCAATTAGGTGAGAATGTATCATAAGAGAAAAGCAAGAGTATACATAGCGTGGATGTTATTCATGACATTCATTCCTTTCTTTGCGGTGAAGACCTTTCACTATCATGGAAGCGGGGATGAAACGTCATGTTCTCATGCCGAACATTCCCGGAATCATGCAGATGATTGTGCGATATGTAAGTACTCCCTTTCCCTTTTTACTGAACCTCAACCTATAGAATTTCATAGTATACTGACGCTCATTCCTTATGAGCTGATTGTTACCCAGGATAAGGTCGTTTGCAAACGGACTTATTCGCATCAACTGCGTGCACCCCCTGTCGCATAATTACATACTCAAATTTACAAAGAAGACAGATTCACTGTAACCTGTCCTCACACTCATTTTACACATTAAATAAAGATTGTAATTGATGCGTATCGGAATTATTTCGGGCGTAATAGGGTTATTTGTAACCTTATCCGTCCATGCACAGAAATCCGATTCAATCAAGAGTATGCTTTTACCTGATGTTGTGGTGACCGAAACGTACCAGCAACGTCAAGTTAAAAAGTCTGCCCTTACGGTTGATGTCGCAGATCAGGATTTTCTGCGCAAACATTTTACAGGAAACTTCATGCAAGCGATGGAGAATATTCCCGGAGTACAAGCGATGGATATCGGTTCGGGATTCTCCAAGCCGATGATTCGCGGAATGGGATTCAACCGGATTGTTGTATTGGAAAACGGAATCAAGCAGGAAGGACAACAATGGGGAGCCGATCACGGACTGGAACTGGATGCTTTCAATATAGGAGCGGTCAATGTCTTGAAAGGCCCCTCCTCATTACTTTATGGCAGCGATGCGATGGGAGGAGTGATAGATGTCGTTCCACCGGCCGTACCTATGGATAATCGGGTGTTTGGAGATGTCACACTGCTTGGTAAATCGGTCAATGGAACAATGGGAGGATCACTGATGCTGGGAATCAGGAAAAATGCCTGGTACTCTCACGTCCGTTATTCGGAACAGCACTTCGGCGACTATCATATTCCTACGGATTCTATTGTCTACCTGACACAGAGAATCCCCATATATGGGCGTAAACTGAAGAATACAGCAGGCATTGAACGTAATATCGGACTCTTTACCCAATATCAGCGAAGGGCATATAGAGCGAATTTCTCCGTGAGTAATGTCTATCAAAAGACAGGCTTCTTCCCCGGAGCGCATGGCATACCCGATGCGTCCCGTGTGGAAGATGATGGAGACAGCCGTAATATTGAATTGCCTTATAGCAAAGTGAATCACCTGAAGGTGACCACACATCAGCAATATGCGTGGGAGAAACTGATCCTGTCAGGTGATTTGGGCTTTCAGAACAATCACCGTGAAGAGTGGAGTGCTTTCCATACTCACTATGGCTCGCAACCCGCACCGGAGAAAGACCCCGACAAAGAACTCGCATTTAATCTGAACACCTTCAGCGCTTCTGTGAAAGCTCGTTTTATCGGATCTTCTTCATGGGAACATACATTGGGATGGGATGGACAGCATCAACGGAATGACATTGCCGGCTATTCGTTTTTACTGCCCGAATATCACCGTTCCACCACCGGTATGCTCTGGCTTACAACGTACAGACCTAACAATGTGCTCTCCGTCAGCGGAGGAGCTCGGTATGACTACGGATACATAAATATTTCTTCGCATGAAGATGTTTACCTTGCCGACTATCTCCATAAACAGGGATATACCCAGGAACAGATAGACCTTTATAAGTGGAACAGCCACCAAGTGAAAAAGCACTATGGTGATTATTCTCTTTCCCTGGGACTGGTGTGGACTCCCTCTGACAGACATTTGGTAAAGGTAAATGTGGGGCGAAGCTTCCGTCTGCCCGGTGCGAATGAACTGGCTGCCAACGGAGTACATCACGGCACTTTCCGCCATGAACAGGGAGATGCCAATTTAGAATCGGAGCAGGGCTGGCAACTGGATGCCTCTTATCACTTGAAGTATCGGGGAATTTCTTTCTCCGTTTCTCCCTTTGTCAGTTGGTTCAGCAATTACATCTTTCTGCGTCCTACCGGAGAGTGGTCTGTGTTACCTCATGCCGGACAAATTTATCGCTATACCGGAGCGGAAGCACTATTCGCAGGAACTGAAGCCACCGTAGATGTTCATTTTCTGCGCAACTTCAATTATCGGATTTCCGCCGAATACGTTTACACTTATAATTGTGACGAGCATATTCCATTGAGCTTCTCGCCGCCACCTGTCATGCGGAATACATTGACCTGGCAAAAGAAGCGATATATGTTGTATGCAGAGTGGCAGAGTATGGGCCGGCAAAATCGTGTAGACCGTAACGAAGACCGCACACCCGGAGCCAACTTATTCCATCTGGGCGGATCCTTAAATATTCCGATAGGTGGAAATAATGAAATTGAAATTACCCTGACCGCCCGGAATATTTTCAATACCCGATATTACAATCATCTTAGTTTTTACCGGAAAGTTGAGATCCCCGAACCGGGACGTAACTTCCAGCTATTAATCAAAGTTCCATTTAAAAAATTACTGAAATGAAAAATAAATTTTATCTCCCAATGATCGGCCTTTTGGCAACAGTGACTTTCGTATTTTTCTCTTGTGATAATGATGATTCCAGTGATACTACCAAGCCTCTGATTGAACTTCACGAACCGGAAGAAGGTCAGGCATTGGAGATTGGAAACGAACATGGAGTTCATTTTGAGATGGATTTGTCGGATGACGTCATGCTGAAATCTTATAAAATAGAAATTCATAGCAATTTCGACCATCATTCACATGGCGGTAATAGTAGAGCTGCACAGGAAACTGTAGATTTTAGTTTTAACAGATCGTATGATGTGTCGGGACAGAAAACAGCACATATTCATCATCACGATATTGTAATACCAGCCAATGCGACTGCAGGGGATTATCATTTGATGGTTTATTGCACGGATGCCGCAGGCAACGAATCTTATATCGCGCGCAATATTAAATTGAGCAATGAGGTGGAAGATGAAGACCATCATCATGACGAATAAACAGCTGTGCGTATTTTTTCTTTTGAAAGGTGTAATATCTATTACACCTTTTTTGTTTCCAATCCTTTACTTTTGTGAAAAATACTTTTTCATATGATGAAGTTTCCAATAATAAATCGACTCTTTCCTTCTTTTAAATGGAAGGTAGCGGCTGTCATCATTGGCGGTGTTATTGTGGGTGGAGGAGCATTGTTTCTGTACATGCTCCGGGCGCATACCTATCTTGGAGATGACCCGGCTGCATGTGTGAATTGTCACATTATGACTCCTTACTATGCGACTTGGTTTCATAGCTCACATGCCCGGAATGCCACCTGCAATGATTGTCATGTGCCGCATGAAAATGCTGTGAAAAAATGGACCTTTAAAGGGGTGGACGGTATGAAACACGTGGCTGCATTTCTTACCAAAAGCGAGCCGCAGGTGATTCAGGCTCATGAAGCCAGTTCCGAAGTGATAATGAATAATTGTATTCGCTGTCATACACAACCCAATACGGAATTTGTGAAGACGGGGAAGATTGATTATATGATGTCACAGGTAGGAGAGGGCAAGGCTTGCTGGGATTGCCATCGTGATGTTCCTCATGGTGGAAAAAACTCTCTGTCCGGCACTCCGGGGGCTATTGTTCCTCTTCCGGAATCGCCCGTTCCCGAATGGCTTCGGAAGATGGTGAATCATAAAGATAAATAGGAAATGAAATACGTAATAAAATAATAAAACCGATATACAATGGAAAAGAAATTAAAATCATGGCAAGGATGGCTGTTGTTCGGAGGCTCAATGGTCGTTGTTTTTGTTTTGGGATTATGCGTTTCTGCGTTGATGGAACGGAGGGCGGAAGTTGCCAGCATTTTCAACAACCGTAAAAACGTCATCAAGGGAATTGAAGCGCGAAATGAACTATTCAAGGATGATTTCCCCCGTGAATATCAAACTTGGACGGAAACTGCAAAGACTGACTTTGAAAGCGAATTTAATGGGAATATTGCGGTGGACGCCTTGGAAAAACGTCCTGAAATGGTGATTCTATGGGCAGGTTACGCTTTCTCTAAAGATTATTCTACTCCACGGGGGCACATGCATGCCATTGAAGATATTACGGCATCATTACGTACCGGTGCACCTGTGAACCCGACAGATGGTCCTCAACCGTCTACCTGCTGGACTTGTAAAAGTCCGGATGTCCCCCGTATGATGGAAGCATTGGGTGTTGATTCTTTCTATAATAATAAATGGGGAGCTATGGGTGCCGAAATCGTAAATCCGATTGGCTGCTCTGATTGCCACGACCCGGAAACAATGAATCTTCATATCAGCCGTCCGGCTTTGATTGAAGCTTTCCAGCGCCAGGGTAAAGACATCACCAAAGCTACTCCGCAAGAAATGCGTTCATTGGTCTGTGCACAATGTCACGTTGAATATTTCTTCAAAGGTGATGGCAAATACCTGACTTTCCCTTGGGATAAAGGTTTCACGGTAGAAGATATGGAGGCTTATTATGATGAGGCCGGGTTCTATGATTATATTCACAAATTGAGTCGTACTCCGATTCTGAAAGCACAGCATCCTGATTATGAGATTGCTCAAATGGGGATTCATGGGCAGAGAGGTGTTTCTTGTGCCGATTGTCACATGCCGTATAAGAGTGAAGGTGGGGTGAAATTCAGCGATCATCACATTCAGAGTCCATTGGCTATGATTGACCGTACCTGTCAGGTTTGTCATCGTGAGAGCGAAGAGACTTTGCGTAATAACGTGTACGAACGCCAACGCAAAGCGAATGAGATCCGTAACCGTCTGGAACAGGAATTGGCAAAGGCGCATATCGAAGCTAAATTTGCCTGGGATAAGGGTGCTACGGAAGCACAGATGAAAGATGTGCTCGCACTGATTCGTCAGGCACAATGGCGTTGGGACTTTGGAGTGGCTTCACACGGAGGTTCTTTCCATGCACCGCAGGAAATTCAGAGAATTCTTTCTCATGGGCTGGACCGTGCAATGCAGGCTCGTCTGGCTGTGTCTAAGGTATTGGCGAAGAACGGATATACGGAAGATGTTCCGATGCCGGACATTTCAACGAAAGCGAAAGCACAAGAGTATATCGGTCTGGATATGGATGCTGAAAGAGCTGCTAAGGAGAAATTCTTGAAAACAACTGTTCCGGCCTGGTTGGAAAAAGCGAAAGAAAACGGCCGTCTGGCACAAAAATAAGAGAATTTATATATGTGGAGCAAACCATGGAGTTATAAAGAAGGGCTGGTGATTGGCGCAGGATTACTGGTGATAGGACTACTGCTGCAAATGACAGTGGGCGCTATCAACTGGAGCCTGTTTGCCTATCCGGTCAATGTGATTGTGTCAGTGGTTTATATCATTGCTTTGGTAGCCATGCACCTTCTTCGTAAACGTGTTTATTTATTTGGATGGTTGAGTCATTATTCTGCTGCTGTTTCTTCTCTGTTGTGGGTAGTTGGCATGACGGTGGTGATGGGACTGATCCGGCAGGCTCCTTCCGGTCATGCTCCGACGGATCTGTTGGGATTTTCGCAGATGATTGCCTCCTGGCCTTTTGTTCTGCTCTACTTTTGGATGGTCACCATATTGGGATTGACGATCCTTCGTACCGGTTTCTCTTTGAAGGTCAGCCGGATTTCTTTTCTTTTGAATCATTTCGGATTGTTTATTGCATTGATAACAGCCACTTTAGGAAATGCCGATATGCAAAGGTTGAAAATGACTGCCCGGATGGGGAGTGCCGAATGGCGGGCTACTGACGATAAAGGTCAACTGATTGAACTTCCATTGGCTATCGAACTGAAGGATTTTACTATTGACGAATATCCTCCGAAACTGATGCTGATTGACAACGAAACCGGGCGTACGCTTCCCGAAAAATCTCCTGTACATGTATTGCTAGAAGAGGGAGTGACAGAGGGAACATTACAGGACTGGCAATTGACAATCGAACAATCTATCCCGATGGCAGCTTCTGTGGCTACTGAAGATACCTTGAAGTTTACAAAATTTTATTCGATGGGAGCAACTTATGCTGTTCACCTGAAAGCTGTCAATCCGAAGAATCAAACAACAAAAGAAGGTTGGGTAAGCTGTGGCAGTTTTCTCTTTCCTTATAAGGCAATCCGACTGGATTCTTTGACCAGTCTTGTGATGCCGGAACGGGAACCGCAGCGATTTGCATCGGAAGTGAGAATCTACACACAAGAGGGAACTATAACGGAAGGTACTATTGAAGTGAACCGTCCGATGGAGATAGAGGGATGGAAAATCTATCAACTAAGCTACGACGAGGCGAAAGGACGATGGAGTGATGTCAGTGTCTTCGAGTTGGTTCGCGACCCGTGGTTACCGGTTGTTTACACAGGAATTATAATGATGATGGCAGGAGCTGTCTGCTTGTTCGTCAGTGCACAAAAGAGAAAAGAGGAGGACAAAGCATGAATTGGGAGTACTTTATATTATTTGCAATAGCTGCACTGGTTTGTTGGGCTTTAGGAGCTTTTGCTGCCTGGAAAGGAACAAAACCGGAATGGGCTTATGGATTTACTTTCTTAGGGTTGGCTATTTTTTTCAGCTTCATTATCGGAATGTGGATTTCATTGGAACGCCCTCCGATGCGAACCATGGGAGAAACCCGGCTATGGTATTCTTTCTTCCTTCCGTTGGCGGGATTGATAACTTATGTACGTTGGAAGTACAAATGGATTCTTAGTTTCAGTTGCATCCTTTCGTTCGTCTTTATCTGTATCAATATCTTCAAACCGGAGATTCACAATAAAACGTTGATGCCTGCTTTGCAAAGTCCGTGGTTTGCTCCTCATGTGATTGTGTATATGTTTGCTTACGCTATGTTGGGAGCGGCGACGGTGATGGCTGTCTATTTGCTTTGGTTCAAGAAGAAAGAGATTGAACGGAAAGAAATGGATTTGTGCGATAACCTCACTTATGTAGGTCTGGCATTTATAACGCTAGGTATGCTTACAGGAGCTATCTGGGCAAAAGAAGCCTGGGGACACTACTGGGCTTGGGACCCGAAAGAAACCTGGGCGGCAGCGACCTGGTTTGCTTATCTGGCATATATCCATTTCAGATTGGGAAAGCCATTGAAGGCACGGCCGGCATTGGTTATTTTATTGGTATCTTTTGTCTTATTACAAATGTGTTGGTATGGTATTAATTATCTTCCGTCCGCACAAGGAGTCAGTGTACATACGTATAATTTAAATTGAAATATCGAATCATTTAAACTGCAATATCAATGAAAACATTTTATTGGTCGTTCTTGCTTATGCTATTGCCAAGCATAGCATACACACAAAACACGGAGAAAGAGAATGAATTTACGATGTCTATGCAAATCAGACCTCGTGCAGAGTATCGGAACGGTGCCTTGACTCCACGGGATGAAGGGGTGGCTCCTACGTCCTTCATTAATAACCGTGCGCGGTTATCGATGGATTATAAACGTTCGGATCTGGAACTGAAGATGTCGGCACAGCATGTAGGTGTCTGGGGACAGGACCCACAGATCGAAAAGAACGGGCGTTTTATGCTGAATGAGGCTTGGGCAAAGATGAACTTTGGCGAAGGATTTTTTGCTCAACTGGGACGTCAGTCATTGATTTATGATGATGAACGTATTTTGGGAGGATTGGACTGGAATGTAGCGGGTCGTTACCACGATGCGTTGAAGCTGGGATATGCCAACAAAAATAATGAAGTGCATTTGATCCTTGCCTTTAATCAGAATAATGACAGCAGAACAAGCGGAGGCACTTACTATGATTCTTCTACGGGGCAGCCTTATAAGAATATGCAAACCGTTTGGTATCACTATAAGGCGGACAATGTTCCGTTCGGGGCTTCTTTATTGTTTATGAACTTGGGATTGGAGACGGGCGATAAAGTTACGGATGATTCTCACACCCGTTACTTGCAAACAATGGGTACTTATCTCACTTATAAGAATAGTAACTGGAATTTGGATGGTGCTTTCTACTATCAGATGGGTAAAAATAAGGCTGCGGAGAAAGTTTCAGCTTTGATGGGAAGTATACAGGCAGCTTATACGTTTGACCAGACATGGGGAGCTGTGGTTAGCTTTGATTATCTAAGCGGTGATAAGGGAAATGGCGGAAAGTACAAAGCTTTTGATCCTCTTTATGGAACTCATCATAAATTCTATGGGGCAATGGATTATTTTTATGCTTCTACATTTGCGAACGGTTATGCGCCGGGATTGATGGATGCTTGTATCGGAGGTCGTTTCCGTGCTTCTGCCAAAGTGGATATGGAGCTTAATTATCACTACTTTAGTACAGCCGTAAAGGTTCAGGACTTGAAGAAGTATTTAGGATCGGAAGTCGATTATCAGATAAACTGGTCGATAATGAAAGATGTGAAACTCTCTGCCGGATATTCTTTTATGCGTGGTACGAAGACGATGGACGCTGTGAAAACCGGCAATCATAAAAGCTGGCAGGATTGGGGTTGGTTATTGTTGAATATTAATCCGAAGATATTGTTTGTGAAGTGGTAAATCCAAGGGAATAGATAAAATTTAAATAAAAAGAGAGTTTTTGAAAGGTTTTGAACTTATAAAATCATCCTTACTACAGTATATCTGAAGTGAGGATGATTTTTCATTTAAGTAGACTTTTCTAATTATCACTTTCTTTCTATTAACCTGATTGTTACAGGTACTTCTCCAAAGTTGTTTTATTTAAAATCTCAATTCGTTTTCCTTCCATGATGACGAGTCCTTCTTTCATCATCTTATTGATTTCTTTAGATAGAGCAGGGCGTGACACATTTAAATATTCGGCGAGCTGGGATTGGGTGTGCATGATATCTACTACTAACGAGTCTTTTTTCTTATGTTCGTATAGATAGACAATGAACCTTTCCCGTACGGTTTTGCGTGAAAGAGGTTTCAGACGGGATACAGTACAGATGTTACAATTACCTGCGATGCAAAGAAAATTATGAAGAACTTGTGGGTCCTGACTAATTACTTTGAAGGTTGAATCTTTGGTTGCCATAAGTACCACACTGTCTTCAAGAGCAGTGAAAGTAGCCGGCAAAGTATTGTTCGAATTAAAAAGATGAGGAGTGGCGAAGGTACGTGGAGCGATAATGTATTCAATCATCACCTCATTACCTAATCCGTCAATAATATCTGTACGTAGTTTTCCTTCTAAAAGTACAAATAACTTGTTGCAAGGTGTTCCTTGTGTAACGACTATCTCTTTTTTACTAGCCGCATAGATTACAAAATCCAGTTTTTCCAATAAGGATTCTTTGATGTTTAAAGGTAAATCCCTGAATAAGGGGATCTGAAACAGCTTTTCTTTATGTGAGTCGGTCAGTTGTATTTTTTTCATTGTATCATGTTGTCTGTATCACGGGCAAACTTACATAAAAAAAACGGATTTCTTGCAGGAGGCTGTGCGAAAAACAGAATTTTTAATGCGCCATTCGTCAACAGACTACTTAGAAGTGTTGACAGCTCAACAATCGTTATTAAATGCCGAATTGACGCAGGCACAGGATTTGTTTGATAAAGTTCAAAGGATTATCAATCTTTATCATGCATTAGGGGGAGGAATATAGCTTTGTTTGCAGAATCTGTAATTATGGTATCTTTCTCTGTAATTTATCTACATGCGGGGTTCTTTTATTTGTCTATTTTTGCAACATGAATCATTGATTAAAAGAATTTTGAAAATAAAAAGTAATAAAAGAAAGTTATGGCTAAAAAAGTTCTGATAATTTCGTCCAGTCCACGTAAAGGAGGCAATTCTGATTTGCTTTGTGATGAATTTATGAAAGGCACTCTCGAAGCGGGAAATGAAGTAGAGAAGATTTTTCTGAAAGACAAAACGGTTCATCCTTGTACGGGATGCAGTGTTTGCAGTATGTACGGTAAGCCCTGTCCACAGAAGGATGATGCAGCGGAAATTGTAGAAAAGATGATTGCCGCAGATGTGATTGTAATGGCAACTCCGGTCTATTTTTACACCATGTGCGGGCAGATGAAGATAATGATTGACCGCTGTTGCGCACGTTATACAGAAATAACCAATAAGGAATTTTATTTCATTATTGCGGCAGCAGAAAACGATAAAGCAATGATGGAGCGTACTATCGACGGCTTCCGTGGCTTCCTCGATTGCTTGGAAGGACCACAGGAAAAAGGGACAGTCTATGGCATCGGTGCATGGAAAGTAGGAGAGATTAAAGATACTCCCTACATGCAGGAAGCATATAATATGGGAAAGATGGTGTAACTGTTTGTTTTCCATATTAAAGATATTCATAAAGAATATGATAAATGGATTTGTTCGAATATTTGAGATATAGTTTTGAACTTAACTTTTAAAACCTGACGGGAAATCTGGAAAAGACGGTTATGTTTTCCAGATTTTCCGCCGTCTTTTTTTATAAGAAGAGGGGAAAAGGTGAGGGTAGTGAGGGTGGATTTCTAACATTCGTGTTTTTTTTAGAGAAAATATAGATAGGAAAAAATAAAATATAAAAATAAAAGGTTGCAATTCTTCCCTCACTACCCTCACCTTTTCCCCTTTTTACGATTACTTAATTGACTGGATTGCTTGTTCTGCCACAGAATTATTATAATTTTGTGGCAGAACTTTTTATTTTGTATAATTCGTTTGATAACTAAGCATCATGGGCTATAAAATAACGACTCTTGTGGAGAATTGTGTCTATGGACGTAAATTGCAGGCAGAACATGGTCTTTCTCTATATATCGAGACTCAAGAACATAGATTACTTTTCGATACGGGAGCATCCGACTTGTTTATCCGTAACGCCCGTCTTTTGCATATTGATTTACAAAAAGTTGATTATTTGATATTATCTCATGGTCACAGTGATCATACGGGCGGATTACGTTATTTTCTGGAACTGAATACGCAGGCAACCGTTGTCTGTAAGCGTGAGGTTTTTTCTCCTAAATTTAAGGATGAACGTGAAAATGGGATGATGCATACACAAAATCTCGACCTTTCCCGTTTCCGCTTTATTACAGAGCAGACCGAACTGCTTCCCGGAGTTTTTCTTTTTCCGTCTATTGATATTATAAATCAGGAAGATACCCATTTTGAGCGTTTTTGGGTTCGGCAAGAAGACGGATGCAAAGTGCCGGATACTTTTCAGGATGAATTGGCGGTGGTATTGGTGGAACCGGAAGGATTTTCTGTATTAAGTGCCTGCTCTCATCGGGGAATAACCAATATTTTGCGCACGGTTCGGGCTGCCTTTCCCGAATCTCCTTGTAAGTTACTTTTAGGAGGTTTCCATATCCATAATGCGGAAAAACAAAAATATCAGGTCATTGCAGATTATTTACAGGCATATCTTCCCCGGCAGATTGGCGTTTGTCATTGTACGGGAGTGGATAAATATGCCTTCTTTTGCAAGGATTTTGGCGACAGAATATTTTATAATTACACGGGAAAACTAATTCAAACCGATTGATTTATCGGAATAAATATATAATAATTTGATATGAAGAAACTAATAACTTCTTTAGCGCTGGTATTATCAGTATTATCCAGCTATGCAATTACTCCTTTGTGGATGCGTGATGCACGTATTTCACCGGATGGATCAGAAATTGTTTTTTGTTACAAAGGTGACATTTATAAAGTCCCGGCACAAGGAGGAACAGCAGTCCGACTTACCACACAAGCCTCTTATGAAGCCAATCCGGTTTGGTCGCCCGATGGCAAGCAAATAGCGTTTGCCAGTGACCGGAATGGGAATTTTGACTTATTCATTATGCCGGCTGACGGAGGTGCTGCCCGGCGACTGACCTATCATTCTGCATCAGAAATACCGTCGGCTTTTACTCCGGATGGAAAGTATGTCTTTTTCTCTGCCTCTATACAGGATCCGGCAGGCAGTGCCCTGTTTCCTACAGGAGCAATGACGGAATTATATAAAGTTCCTGTTGCCGGCGGACGTACCGAGCAAGTGCTGGGCACTCCTGCCGAACTGGTTTGCTTTGACAAAACAGGGAAGAACTTTCTTTATCAGGATCGTAAAGGTTTTGAGGATGAATGGAGAAAACATCATACTTCCTCCATTACAAGAGATATTTGGTTATATAATACCCAAACGGGAAAACATACGAATCTGACAAACCGGGGAGGAGAGGATCGTAATCCTGTGTATGCACCTGATGGTAATGCTGTCTATTTTTTAAGTGAGCGTGATGGAGGTTCCTTCAATGTGTATACTTTCCCTTTGAATACCCCACAGGAAGTGAAAGCTGTAACTGCTTTCAAAACTCACCCGGTGCGTTTTTTGTCTGTCAGCGATAAAGGTACCTTATGTTATACCTATGATGGTGAGCTATACACACAGAAGTCTGGTGCACGTCCGGAAAAAGTAAAAGTAGAACTTGTCCGTGATGATGAGCAGCAGCTTGCTGCACTTAAATTCTCGCAGGGAGCAACTTCCGCCTCTGTATCTCCGGACGGTAAACAAGTTGCTTTTATTGTACGTGGTGATGTGTTTGTGACCTCAACTGATTATGCTACCACCAAGCAAATCACAAATACTCCGGCAAAAGAAGCTGCCGTCTCTTTTGCTCCGGATAATCGGACACTGGTTTATGCCAGTGAGCGAACCGGTAACTGGCAACTTTATACCGCCAAAATAAGTCGTAAGGAAGACCCGAATTTCCCTAATGCCACTCTTATTGAAGAGGAAGTATTACTACCGTCCAAAACGGTAGAACGTGCTTATCCGCAATATTCACCGGATGGCAAAGAATTGGCTTTCATTGAAGACCGTAATCGTTTGATGGTACTCAATTTGAAAACAAAAAAGGTACGTCAGGTGACAGATGGTTCTACATGGTATAACACCGGAGGTGGATTTGATTACGAATGGTCGCCCGATGGTAAATGGTTCACTCTTGAATTTATAGGCAACCGTCACGATCCTTATTCGGATGTAGGCATTGTCAGCGCACAGGGAGGAACGATTATTAATCTGACAAATAGTGGATATATCAGTGGTGCTCCGCGTTGGGTACTCGATGGGAATGCTATTCTTTTCCAAACCGAACGTTATGGTATGCGTGCGCACGCTTCCTGGGGATCGCAGCAAGACGTGATGTTGGTATTTCTCAATCAGGATGCTTATGATCGTTACCGTTTGAGCAAAGAAGATTTCGAATTACTCAAGGAATTTGAAAAGGAACAGAAGAAGGCAAAGGAGAAAGACGATGATAAGACAAAAGTCGGAAAGAAGTCTAAGGCGGAAAAAGCTGATAAAGAAAAAGCTAACAAGGGAAAGACTGATAAAGGCAAGGGCGACAAGGAAAAGAGTAAAGTAGATAGCGGCAAAGACAGCGATCAGGATGAGTCCACCGAGGATAAAACAGACCAGAAAGAGATAGTTGTCGAGCTTAACGGTATTGAAGACCGTATCGTACGTCTCACCCCCAATTCTTCCGACTTAGGCAGTGCCATACTTTCAAAAGACGGGGAAGATCTTTACTATTTCTCTGCGTTCGAAGATGGATATGATCTTTGGAAAATGAATCTCCGTGAAAAAGATACGAAGCGTCTGCACAAACTCAATACCGGTTGGGCATCGTTGATGCTGGACAAAAAAGGAGATATCTTTTTGTTGGGAAGCCGTAATATGCAAAAGATGGATGCCAAGTCGGATGCTTTGAAGTCCATCAGCTATCAGGCTGAAATGAAAATGGATTTGGCTGCTGAACGTGAAACGATGTTTGACCATGTGTACAAACAGCATCAGAAACGTTTCTACAATGTCAATATGCACGGGGTTGACTGGGATGCCATGACTAATGCTTATCGTAAGTTCCTGCCTCATATTGATAACAATTATGACTTTGCGGAATTATTGAGTGAGTGGTTGGGTGAGCTGAATGTTTCACATACCGGAGGACATTATTTTCCCCAAGGAAAAGGAGATGTCACTTCTAATCTCGGACTCTTGTTCGACTGGGATTATCAGGGAAAAGGAATGCAGATTGCCGAAGTAATAGAAAAAGGTCCGTTCGATCATTCGCGTACCAAAGTTAAGGCTGGTTACATTATTGAAAAAATTAATGGAGAAGAGATAACTCTCGATAATGATATAACCTGTTTGCTGAATAATAAAGCAGGGAAGAAAACGTTGATTTCAATCTACAATCCGCAAAGTAAAGAGCGTTGGGAAGAAGTGGTGATACCGGTCACCAACGGGCAACTGAATGGATTGTTATATAAACGTTGGGTAAAACAACGTGCGGCAGATGTTGAAAAATGGTCGAAAGGACGTTTGGGATATGTTCATATTCAGTCGATGGGAGATGATAGCTTCCGTACTGTCTACTCGGACATTCTGGGGAAATATAACAACTGCGAAGGCATTGTGATTGATACCCGTTTCAATGGTGGTGGTCGTCTGCATGAAGATATTGAAATACTGTTCAGTGGTCAGAAATACTTTACACAGGTAGTACGCGGACGTGAAGCGTGTGATATGCCAAGCCGTCGTTGGAACAAACCTTCCATTATGCTGCAATGTGAGGCCAACTACTCGAATGCACACGGAACTCCGTGGGTATATAAACATCAAAAGATTGGCAAACTTGTCGGTATGCCTGTTCCGGGCACTATGACGAGTGTGTCTTGGGAAACGTTACAAGATCCTTCACTGGTTTTTGGTATTCCTATTGTCGGTTATCGTTTGCCTGACGGCAGTTATTTGGAAAATTCTCAATTAGAACCGGATGTGAAGGTTGCCAATAATCCGGAAACAGTAGTCAAAGGAGAAGATACCCAACTAAAGGTGGCTGTCGATGAACTTTTGAAAGAGATAGATAGTCAGAAGAAGTAAATACGAGTATAATTATATCTAAAATAAAGAGTCGCTTCTTTGAAAGAATCAATCAGATTCTTACAGAGAAGCGACTTTCTTTTATAGCGATTTTCTTATATTGACCTTTTTATATGACTCCTTTTATAAGGCGTTTATTTTAAATAGATATAGGGCTTACTTCCAGACCGGCAGTAATCTATGGAGGTTTTTTCTAGTCATTATCTTCTGATTCAGGAAGCTGACGATATACCCCGTTATACAAGCTGCAATGAGTGATCCTTCGCGTACTCCCTGAATACCTTGAGTCAGCAGGAGAGAGAGAATCACGGCTAATGTAACCAAAGTAATATCGAAATAAACTTTGAACTTTCCAAATTCCTTGTTATAATGGCGGGATGCATATTTCACAAATGCTTCTGCGCTCATCATGGCTACTCTTGGTTTCAGTTCAAGTACTACTCCGATAGACTGCACTATGCATCCTGTAAGTAATAAAGCAATCGACATACCATAATTAGCGGGATGTAGTTCGCTTGTCACCATCATATTGAAATCAATGAATGCCGAGAAGATAAAAGAGAACGGCAGTTGAAGAAAAATTTCAATAATATCCTGCCGGGTTCTGTTCTTACGGATTAACCAGAACTGTCCCAGGATAAGCACCATGTTGATGATAAATGTACAAGTACCCAATGATAAAGGACTATTCAGGCTTAATACATAATTGATGCTCGATATGGGAGTAGTCCCTAATGCCGAGCGTATAATCAATACGATACCTGCCGCTAAAAAATAGAGTCCGATAACAAAAACTAAATACCTCTTAAAAATCTCTTTCATTTCCATGTCTTTTTAACCTCTTTCTATTGATTCCCTTTTCATGTATTGAAAAGGATATGCAAAGGTCCTGTTTTTTACTCTGAAATAGATTATCTAATTCCATACAGTTTTTGTCATATCCGAAACAAATCGTATTTTTACGTCATAAAATAAAGGTGTAAATGGTAAAATCTCGTATATTTGATAATACGCAACTATTGAAGGAGCATCCTGAACTTCCTCATTATAAAGAGGAGGTAGTCTGTTTCCGGAGTGAATATAAAGATAGAAGTTATCCGGCGAATGAATGTTATTTCAATCGGGAGCTTTATATGATATTCGTTCTTGAAGGTCGTTCGGAAATTCTACTGAATGGAGAGTTTATTGCGATAGAACCGAATATGTTACTTATTCACGGAGCGAATTATCTCACGGAACATCTTTATTCAAGCCGGGATATTAAATTTATCACTCTTGCCCTTTCCGAATCCATGCGGACGGACGATTCATATCTGACACAAATCACGGCAATCCTGTTGGCGACCATGAGGCGGAATAAGCAATATACGATTCAGTTGACGGAGTACGAAGCTCAAATCATTCATAAGGAGCTGGAAGTATTGATGCATCTAATGAATATTGAACATCATTTCCTTTTCCGGCGTATACAGGCAGCGTGCAATTCTCTGTTTTTGGATATAGCAGATTTTCTTTCCCGAAAGACCGTTATCAAAAAAGAGATCAGTCGTAAAGACCATGTTCTGCAAGAATTTCATGCACTCGTTACCCGTAATTTCAGGGAAGAACATTTCGTGAGCTTTTATGCGGATAAATTGGCTATTAGTGAACAGTACCTGGCACGTATTGTACGTCTTGGAACTGGTAAGACTATCAATAGCCTTATAAATGAATTGTTAGTAATGGAAGCGCGTACTTTATTGAGTTCTACCAAATTTACGGTTGGCGAGATTGCTGCTAAACTGGGGTTTAGTGATGCAGCCGGTTTTTGTAAGTTCTTTAAAAGAAATGCGGGACAGACTCCGTTGAATTATCGGAAAGGATTATTGATTTGAACGGAAAGGATTGCTGAACTGAATGGGGAATTGCTGAACTGAATAGGGAATATAATGAATTTAAATAATAAGTTGACTGATTTGAATGAAAATGGAAGTAGGTTGATGCAACTGTCCTTAAAGACCGTATACATCAACCTACTTGAATATATAGTGAATTGGCTTGATTTTAACCGATCACTGCTGTGATATCTTCTACAATTTGTTCATCCGTCAAATGATTGGCACGGAGAAACTCCTGTATATCATATCGGTCAACAAATTCTTTTTTAGCTCCAAAGTTCAGAACTTTCATGTTTGTAGCACCATAATAACGGGCAATCTTTTCACCGAAACCGCCATCCAATACACCGTCTTCCAACGTAATCACTAATTCGTGATCTGCTTTCAGTTCATCCATCAGTTCGTTGTCTACACCGGTGATGTAACGCGGATTGATGAGTGTTGCGTCAATATTGGCTTTTTCTTTCAGAAGTGATGCAACCGACTGTCCCAATCCATAGAACGAACCTAAAGCAAGAATGGCTACTTTTGATCCACGATGCGTTACTTTATAGCGATTGAGAACACTATAATCAGTCTCCACCGGTTCCCCACAAGTAATTACATCTGTTGCCGGTACACGGATTGCAACCGGGTGTTCATTTTGGCGGATACTCCATTCTAGCATAGCAAGATATTCCTCTTTGCAAGTCGGTGCCAGATAAACCATATTAGGAATATTGCTGATGAGCGGAATATCGAAGAAGCAGAGGTGAGTTACATCATTCATTCCGGACAGTGTACCCCAGAATACCAACAAAACAGCCGGGTTATTATTAATACAGAGGTCTTGCGAAAGTTGATCGTATGAACGTTGGATAAATGTACTATACACTCCGTAAACAGGTTTTCCGCCATTGGCTGCGATACCCGAAGCAAGAGCTACTGCGTGTTCTTCTGCAATACCGACATCTACAAACTGCTTACCTGCTTCTTGACGACGGTCCAGTGTAAATCCCAATACAGTGGGAGTGCCCGAAGTGATTGTCACCACACGAGAATCTTCTTTCATCTTTTTCAGCAGATATTGAGCGGTTACTTCGCTGTAATCTTCTTCCTCATAACTGACTTTTGCTTCTCCGGTTTCCAGATTGAATGGAGTGCGCCAGTGGTAAGTCTCTTTATCTTGTTCGGCACGTGCATAACCTTTACCTTTCAAAGTATTGATGTGTACTACTACCGGATGCTGAATATCTTTCACTTTGGAGAATGCTTCAGTCAATGCTTGTACGTCGTTACCCTCATTTACATATATATAATCCAGACCCATCGCCTTGAAGAAGTTACATTCGCACTGACCGTTACTGTCACGCAATTCTTTCAGATTCCTGTATAGACCTCCATGATTTTCAGCGATAGACATTTGGTTATCATTGACGATAATAATCATGTTGGTGCCAAGTTCTGCAGCATAGTCCAGTCCTTCGAAAGCCTCCCCTCCGCTTAAGGAGCCGTCGCCTATGACAGCTATGATATTTTCATTGCCACCTGTAAGGTCGCGTCCTTTAGCCAATCCGCTGGCCAGACTGACAGAGGTAGAAGTATGACCGATTACAAAGAAGTCGTGTTCGCTTTCTTGTGGTTCGGTATAACCGGACACGAGATCGTATTCTTCCGGATGAAGAAAAGCGTTTTTACGGCCAGTCAGCATCTTGTGTACATAACTTTGGTGCGATACATCGAATACGATTTTATCTTTCGGAGAATTGAATACATAGTGCAAGGCAATCGTTGCTTCCACCATTCCGAAGTTGGGCCCGAAATGCCCGCCATGTTCGCTTAACTTTTGTAGGAGTGACACACGGATTTCATCACTTAACTCGTTTAGCTCTTTTACCGACAGCTTCTTTACATCTGCCGGAGAATAAATATTTTCTAAGTACATATCAAACAGTTTTTCTAAATAATGTTTTTACTTATTTCTTTATGGCACTGCAAAGATACAGCAGGATTTGAAATCTGTTTGTATATGAATTACGGATTGTTTTACCTATATTACAGTTCCCTTATTCGAGTGAACCATATTTTTATGCTAAAATTTGGCTTCTGTATTCATTAGGCGTGCATCCGACGCGTTTTTTGAATAATCTGCAGAGATGTTGCGGGTATTGGAATCCTAACGAATAAGCTATCTGACTTACGGTTTCACATTCTCTAGTTTTATAACTTTATCCATGGCTTTTGGTATTTGGGATCGGTAACAAAGATACAGATAAATGTCCTGTTTTCATAGTAGGGAAATGACTAATCTGTAATTGGGGTTATCATATCCGTAATCCGTCTACAATGGCTTCTTTATATTCTTCCGATCTTTGCCATGTTAAATAAAACTTAATGAAGCAGAGGAAATTAATAAAATTCGGTATTTGAATAGTAAAGAAGTGACAGACACTTCGCTTCCTTCGCTAATCGAAAAAATACATCAGAGAGATATGAAAAAGATACTTGTAATAATGAGTGCGGGCACAAAACTCGACAATACAGACCGACTGACCGATGCATATATTAAAGGATTGGTAGAGCGCAGACATTCTGTGTCGGTGGTTGTACCGGATGCGAGAAACTGGCATGGCAGATTGATAAAGTACATCTTGAAAACGCCCATAAAAAGGGATTGGAATTATAAATAGCATATAGTAACCATGGAACAAAAAAATAAATTAAAACTCAATTCGGGCGGTTTGCTCGTTTTTATCCTTACGGTCGGTGTATTTGGAATTATAAACACCGAAATGGGAGTAGTGGGGATCCTGCCCTTAATAGCCATTACTTTTAATGTTTCCGTACCCCAAGCCGGCTGGACGGTAAGTGTTTTCGCGTTGGTGGTGGCTGCGTCAGCCCCTGTGACTCCTTTATTATTTTCGGGGATCAATCGGAAGAAAGTAATGTTGCTGGCATTGGGATTGTTCACAATAAGTAATGTAATATCCATGCTCACCTCTAATTTCACAGTATTGTTGATTGCTCGGATACTTCCCGCTTTCCTGCATCCGGTATATGTCTCTATGGCTTTTACGGTAGCCGCGGCGTCTGTTAGCAAGGAACAGGCTCCCAAGGCTGTTTCTAAAGTCTTTGTCGGTGTGTCCGCCGGTATGGTGTTGGGTGTTCCGGTGACTAGTTTTATTGCCAGTGAAGTTTCGTTCTCCATGGCGATGTTGTTTTTCACTGTTGTAAACGCATTAGTCTTTATTGCTACGATTTTGTTTATCCCTTCCATGCCTGTAAAAGAAAAAGTATCTTATGGTGCGCAGCTTTGCGTATTGAAAAAAACAACGATGTGGCATTCAATTATTGCTGTTACCTTGATTAATGGAGCTATGTTCGGATTCTTTAGCTATATGTCGGATTACCTGAAAAAAGTAACGGAGGTCCCATATAATGTGATAAGTGCAGTATTACTTGTATATGGTTTGGCAAATATTGTGGGTAATGTGATAGCGGGGAAGCTGCTGTCAATAAACGCCAGGCGTTCGATTATCTTCATGCCTTTTGCGCTATTGGTTTCATATATCTGTCTGTTCATCGTTGGAGAATGGATTGGAGCTATGGTGATTGTCATTCTTATTTTAGGCGTATTGGCGGGTATAGCAAGTAATAATATGCAATATATGATAACAGATGCCGCTCCCGAAGCTCCGGACTTTGCCAATGGAATGTTTCTGACTTCAGCCAATTTAGGAACAACGATTGGTACAGCTATATGCGGAGCTTTTATTACAGAGATGGGGACACGATATTCTGTTTTTGGATCGTTGCTTTTCCTGATTGCGAGTATTGTATTCGTTTATCTGCGGGTTCGCGTAGCGCATATCCGGAAGCAGGTTAATGTCAATGTTGTAACAGAATAATAAAAAAAATATAATCCGTAATTGGGGTTATTATGTCAGTAATTCATCTACAAACGGTCTCTTTCTTTCATCGTATTTTTGCAATGTAGAAAGTAGACAATCAATTTTTTAATAATTAAAAATAAGAGATATGAAACGGATTTTATTATTAACAACTGTGTTTATGATGATGCTTGGAACTAGTTTTTCTTCTGCACAGACGGATGCAGATAACTTTTATAAAAGTGATTTGGTAAGTGTGGAGAAAGTCTCTTTTTTCAACCAGTATAAAATGAAGGTAGCCGGAAATTTGTTTCTGCCTAAGAATATGAAAGAAGGAGACAAATATCCTGCAATCATTGTCGGACATCCCATGGGAGCCGTCAAGGAACAGAGCGCAAATCTTTATGCAACGAAAATGGCCGAAAGGGGTTTTGTAACACTCTCCATAGACCTGTCTTTTTGGGGTGGGAGTGAAGGCGAGCCGCGCAATGCTGTTTTGCCGGAAGTTTATGCGGAAGACTTTAGTGCCGCAGTTGATTTTTTAGGTACCCGTCCGTTTGTTGACCGGAATCTGATTGGAGTGATCGGAATTTGTGGCAGTGGAAGTTTTGCTATCAGTGCAGCGAAAATAGATCCTCGCCTTAAGGCCATTGTGACAATCAGTATGTACAATATGGGTACGGCTAGCCGTAACGGGCTAAAACACTCATTGACATTGGAACAGAGAAGGCAAATAATGGCTGAAGCGGCAGAACAGCGTTATGCTGAATTTTTAGGTGGAGAAACTAAATATACCGGTGGTACTGTACATCAACTGACAGAAAAGTCCAGTCCGATTGAACGGGAGTTCTATGAGTTCTACCGTACACAAAGAGGAGAATTTACCCCCGACGGAGCAACTCCTATGACCACCACTCATCCTACACTTTCAAGCAATGTGAAATTTATGAATTTCTATCCTTTCGAAGATATTGAGACTATTTCACCCCGCCCTATGCTTTTCATCACCGGTGAAAATGCCCACTCACGTGAATTTAGTGAAGACGCCTACCGATTGGCCGCCGAACCTAAAGAACTGTATATAGTACCCGGTGCCGGGCACGTAGATCTTTACGATCGTGTGAGCCTTATTCCATTTGATAAACTGGAATCTTTCTTTAAGGAATATCTAAAGAAATAAGTTTTTAATACTATAAATATGAGATACTATATAATAGCAATTCTTACTATGCTGACATTATCGGTCGGTTCCGCATCATGTAGCGAAGATGAACCCATACAGGGAGCAGGTCAACAAGTGACTCCGGGTAATGGTTCGGGGTCCGGTGATAATGGCAGTAACAATAATCCCGATGATAATGACAACAATAACGATGATACCCCAGTGAGCAATAATCTTAAAATAACAATCGGACCTGTTTCATTCAATGCCACATTGGACAATAATGAGACAGCGAAAGCATTTAAGAGACTACTCCCTATGACAGTGGATATGTCCGAACTGCATGGTAATGAAAAATATTATTATCTGTCGAATGGTTTGCCGACAGCATCATTCAATCCTGGGACTATTCGGACGGGGGACTTGATGCTTTACGGTTCCACTTGTGTGGTACTTTTTTATGAAACCTTTCCCACCTCATATACTTATACCCGTTTAGGACGCATAACAAATCCTTCAGGACTAGCCTCTGTCCTTGGTTCAGGAGGCGTAAATGTAACTTTTGAAATAACAGATTAAAGAATAAACTAATGGAACAAATAAGAAATAAAGAATATGGAGGCGAACGTCCTCTGTTCGCGACCCACGACCTTCAACTGGAAGATGTAACAATTCACGCCGGTGAATCTGCATTGAAAGAATGTAGTAATATTATAGCAATCAACTGTCGCTTTGAAGGAAAATATCCTTTTTGGCATACCAACGGATTCATTGTGAAAAACTGTCTCTTTACAGAGGGAGCCCGTGCTGCTCTATGGTACTCTCAAAGTCTGCAAATGGCAGATACCTTGGTAGAAGCACCGAAGATGTTTCGTGAAATGGACGGAATAAAACTCGAAAACGTGCAGTTGCCTAATGCTTTGGAAACGTTTTGGTATTGCCGTAATATAGAGCTGAAGAACGTACAGATTGATAAAGCGGATTACCTTTTTATACACAGTGAGAATATTAAGATACAAAACTATACCCAAAACGGGAACTATTCGTTCCAATATTGCAAGAATGTAGAAATCCGTAATGCAGTTATCAACTCCAAAGATGCTTTCTGGAATACGGAAAATGTAACAGTCTATGATTCCGAGCTGAACGGAGAATATCTGGGCTGGCATTCTAAAAACTTACGTTTGGTAAATTGCAGGATTTCGGGGACTCAACCGCTTTGCTACGCACATGATTTGGTGATGGAAAATTGTACGATGGCGGAAGATGCTGACCTTGCTTTTGAACACAGTAGTGTGAAGGCAACGATTAAAAGTCCCGTTCATAGCGTAAAAAATCCTCGTACTGGAAGTATTGTTGCCGAAAGTTTCGGAGCAATCATTTTGGACGAAAATATTAAATCACCAGGAAATTGCGAATTGAAACTTTGGGACGATCTAACCTGTTTTAATTGAAATATGAAGTATAATTTCGATGAAATTATTCCACGCAGAGGAACGAATTCTTATAAATGGGATTCGGCTGAAGATGCGGATGTATTGCCGATGTGGGTAGCTGATATGGATTTCCGTACGGCTCCCCCTGTCGTGGAGGCACTGAAGAAACGGGTGGAACATGGAATTTTCGGTTATGTACGTGTACCTGATGCATACTACGAGGCAGTTGTAAATTGGTTTGCTCGGCGGCATGCCTGGCAGATGGAAAAAGAATGGATTATTTACACTACCGGTGTTGTGCCGGCAATATCTGCTGTAATTAAAGCATTAACGCTGCCCGGAGATAAAGTAATGGTGCAGACACCTGTATATAACTGTTTTTTCTCCTCTATCCGTAATAACGGATGCGAGATGATTGCCAATCCTTTGGTATATAGAAACAGGGGCTATCAGATTGACTTTGATGATTTGGAGAGGAAAGCTTCAGACCCGAAGGTAAAACTTCTGTTGTTATGTAATCCGCACAATCCTGCCGGAAGAGTGTGGAGCAAGCAAGAGTTAAGGCGGATAGGTGAGATTTGTCTTCGAAATAATGTATTTGTGGTTGCGGATGAGATTCATTGTGAATTGGTATTTCTGGGGCATGAATATACTCCTTTTGCTTCCATATCAGAAGAATTCCTACTGAACTCGGTCACTTTTGTTTCGCCTAGCAAAGCCTTTAATTTGGCAGGACTTCAGATAGCCAATATCATTTCCGCAGATGCAGATGTACGGAGGCGGATAGATAAAGCAATTAATATAAATGAAGTCTGTGATGTGAATCCTTTTGGAGTGGAGGCGTTGATAGCTGCTTATAATGAGGGTGAAGAATGGCTGGAAGAACTTAAAATCTATTTGTTTGCGAATTACATCTATTTAAAAGGTTATTTCGAGACCTATCTTCCGGAGTTTCCTGTAATGATGTTGGAAGGTACGTATTTAGTTTGGGTAGATTGTTCGGTTCTGCATCAGGTGTCAGAGGAAATAGTCAAAGACTTGTTGAAGAAAGAAAAACTTTGGGTGAACGAAGGCAGCCTGTATGGAGAGGCTGGTGAAGAATTTATCCGCATCAATATTGCCTGTCCGAGACAGCGGTTGATAGATGGATTAAACAGATTGAAGCGGGCTTTGAAATAATAAAATAATTGTCAGTTTATTGAGAGATCCCCCTTCTCACTCCTGCTCCTTATTTTCGGGTGTATATCTTGGGCTTTGGGAACGCTATATGCCAAATATCGTTCTTCTCGTGAAGAAAAAGTGAATGCTTTTGCCGGTTCTGCCTGACAGATGCTTTTTGCCAGTGGAATGTTTTGGCT
Organism: Bacteroides sp. 1001136B_160425_E2; assembly: GCF_015559655.1. NCBI lineage: Bacteria > Pseudomonadati > Bacteroidota > Bacteroidia > Bacteroidales > Bacteroidaceae > Bacteroides > Bacteroides sp. 1001136B_160425_E2. Next base: position 192,516 of record NZ_JADMQH010000011.1, read on the forward strand.
TTGTGCTGTTTATATCATTTCGATAATATAATTCCTTATATTTGTATCAGGATGAATAAACCAATAATTTGAGAAATGAGAACAGAAAAAGAAAAAATGTTGGCGGGAGAAGTTTATGATTGTGCTGATAATGAGTTATTGACCAGATGGCATAAAGCAAAGCAGCTTCAACAGGAGTATAATAATACTCTCACTACTGATGCAGGTAAAATTTCTGATTTATTAGATGAATTAATCGGTTCAAGGGGGGATAATGTCTGGATTAGTGCTCCTTTCTTTGTGGACTATGGTGAGAATATTTATATCGGGAAGAATGTAGAGATTAATATGAATTGCGTTTTTCTTGATTGTAACAAGATTGTTATCGGTGATAATTCGGGGATTGGGCCGGGAGTACATATTTATACTGTTTTTCATTCTACAAAGGCATCGGAAAGAACCTCTGAAAACAGTACTTTTTGGAAGTCACAGACAGCTCCGGTGATTATTGGTAATAATGTGTGGATTGGTGGAGGATGCATTATTCTTCCGGGAGTAACTATTGGCGATAATACAACTATTGGGGCAGGGAGCGTTGTCACAAAGTCTATTCCGGCCAATGTGCTGGCGGTTGGCAATCCGTGTAGAATCCTTAAACAGATAGAGGATTGACGCTTCTTTAATATTCGTATTATCTCGTCAGTAAAAAAGTCACTTGTAATGCTATGTTAAGCACTTCCCATTCATAACGTAAAAAATACCTGAACGGGGAGTATAAGGGAGGAATGTGTTGATCTAATAATGACGCTATATCTTTGTATTTAAGATGTCAGGTTTGCGTGCGGAATTTATTAGGAGTCATCCCGACAATTCGTTTAAACATTCGGCTAAGATGTTGTGGATACTGGAATCCGATTTCGTAGGCAATCTGACTCGTTGTTTTATCCGAAGACAAGAGTTGTTCTTTTGCCAGTTCAATCATTTTATCCTGAATATATTCGGAGACGGTTTTACCAGTTTGCTTACGAATCATATCGCCAAAGTAGTTGGGAGAAAGGAATACTTTGTCGGCAAAGTATTTGACCGATGGCAATCCTAAATGTTGCGGAGCATCTCCTTCAAAATATTCATTGAGCAGATGTTCGAAGCGGACGATAATATCATTGTTAACTTTGTTTCGGGTTTCAAACTGCCGTTCGTAAAAGCGCATACAGTAATCAAGCAGCAATCTGATATTGGTACAGATCAGGCGGCGACTGTGTCTGTCGATAGCATGGTTTAGTTCGATTGCTATTTTTTGCAGGCAATCCATTACTATCTGTCGCTCCTCTTCAGAAAGATGGAGTGCTTCATTGGTTTCGTAAGAGAAGAATGAGTAGTTTTTTATTTCTTGTCCGAGGCTAGTGCCTCGTATGAGGTCGGGATGGAATAGGAGGCCGTGCGCATTGGGCTGAATATTTTGGATCAATTCCAAATCAGTAATTTGCCCGGGGCCAAAACAGACAATGGTTCCGTCTTGATAGTCATAATATTGACGACCGTATTTAATATCACCGCATTTTACATTCTTCAAAAATAGCGCATACACTTCATAGCGAAACCATGCGCGTGTAGGCCATGTGGTGGCCTTGGTGAGATCGATGATGCTGACCAACGGATGTTTGGTTTCAAGCCCGAAGATTTCGTTATAACGATTCACGTTATCTATTACAACCATTTCGTCTTTATAATTCTCTTCCATAGCGTTGTCTGCTTTTAGTAGGTTACAAATATAATTCTTTTTTATCCATAAAATTAGTTCTCCATCTTCAAAATCCATGATTGGGGTATAAATATCCGTAAATCGTCTACATCCGGGGTGGATGATTCCCAGTAATTTTGTAATCGGTAATTTAATACTGAAATTCGAACTATCATAAGTTATCAAGATGAAAAAGTTACTGATTGCTTTTCTATTGTTTGCTGCCGCTATTTCGGCCAGCATCATTAAACCGGTTGAGCGGTTTGCCACCGAAAATAATAAAGTACGGTTGTCTCGCATAACAGTCGATTCGGCACGACTGGAAGAATATAATGCTTATCTGAAGGAAGAAATCGAAGCCTCAATGCGATTAGAACCAGGTGTGCTGGTACTCTATGCCGTAGCGGAGAAAGAACGTCCCCACCATGTGACAATTCTTGAAATTTATCTTGATGAAGCAGCTTATAAAAGCCATATTGCTACGCCTCATTTTCAGAAATATAAAAAAGAAACGCTTGATATGGTGCAGTCGCTCGAACTGGTAGATACCACTCCACTCATTCCCGGGCTGAAGATTAAGTAAATTGAATCAGTAATATTGGTTTCTATATCCGTAATTTGTATCATAAAGAGTTGGAACAGAATAGCTAACTTTGCATTATCAGAGAGTTCATAAATAATAAACCATACGTAGTTATATGAGAAAATTGTTTTTTATTATTGTAATAGCTATCGGAATGATGCAAATCCCGATGCAATCTATAAATGCACAGAATATGAAAAAAGAAGAAGTACCTCAAAACATCAGCGCATTTCCGGTAGGAAAAGCGAATACCGGATTCGAACAATATTTCACGGGTAGATCTTGGCTGGCACCGCTGACTGGTAACAAATACTTGAATGTACCCATGTCCAACGTTACTTTTGAGCCTGGCTGCCGGAATAATTGGCACAGCCATACGGGTGGACAACTCCTGATTGCCGTCGGCGGTGTGGGATATTATCAGGAACGTGGTAAAGCTGCGCGCCGTTTGCTTCCTGGTGATGTGGTTGAAATTGCTCCGAACATAGAACACTGGCATGGCGCCGCTCCCGATAGTTGGTTCTCACATCTGGCTATCGGATGCAATCCGCAGGCCAACCAGAATACGTGGTTGGAACGAGTGGATGACCAACAGTATGCCGAAGCAACGAAAGATAACATAGCAATCGGACTGCAAGCTACCGATCCTGAATTGGACGATATATTTAGTAATTTTACAAAAGAAGTGCAAGAATACGGTGCACTGGACATTAAAACCCGTCTTATGGTAACATTGGCATCCAATATTGCTTCACAAGCGCAGGCCGAATACCGCATCACACTCGAAAGCGCCCTTAATGAAGGCATTACTCCGATAGAAATAAAAGAAATCCTTTACCAGTCAGTAGCCTATGCGGGCATGGCTAAGGTCAGAGATTTTATCGGTATCACCAATGATATATTGCTCGCCCGTGGCGTGCGTCTTCCTTTGGAAGGACAATCGGTTGTATTATCCGAAACACGTTTCAATAAGGGACTGGAGTTGCAGAAATCCATATTTGGTGAACGGATAGAACAGATGCATAAGAACGCTCCCGACAATCAGAAGCACATCCAACGTTACCTCTCCGCCAACTGTTTCGGCGACTATCAGACACGTAGCGGACTGAATGTAAAGACCCGCGAACTGATTACATTCTCGATACTTGTTTCTTTAGGCGGCTGTGAATCGCAGGTAAAAAGTCACATACAGGGAAATGTCAACGTAGGGAATAATAAAGATACGTTGCTGGCAGTCGTAACGCAACTATTGCCATTTATCGGTTATCCGCGCACACTCAATGCCATAGCCTGTCTGAACGATGTAATTCCGGAGAAATAATAAGAAAAGTAACGCTCAAACGGTAGAAATAGCCTCCGCTTGAGCGTTTGTCTTTTAAGAAGTTTTCTTGGAATGATGGAGAAGAAAACGATAAGTAATATCGTTTGTTGATGTGGTTTTCATATTTTAGATTTCTCGAAAACACAATAGATGTTAATTGGCTACTAGGCTTGCGAACTAATTTTTGATATGATATGTTGTTTAAAGTGAATAACGAATTAAAAAATGAACTAGAAAGTTAGACATGGACAAATAAAGCATTTCTAATGATTTAGCAGATAAAACATTACATTTTAAAACTTATGATTATGAGAAAATCGATTATTTTATTAGCCTTGATATTGGGTGGACTTACAGCAAAAGCCCAATCAGTTGTGGAAGGTACAAAAGTTACAGATAATTGGTCTGTAGAAGTGAATGCCGGTGCGATCACTCCCCTTACTCACAGTGCTTTCTTTAAAAATATGCGCCCCGCTTTTGGAGTGGGAGTCTCAAAACAATTAACTCCTATCTTCGGTTTGGGATTTCAGGGAATGGGATATGTTAATACCACTCCGAGTAAAACATCTTTTGATGCTTCGGATGTCAGCTTATTGGGTAAAGTCAATTTGATGAATCTATTTGCAGGTTACACTGGCGAACCTCGTTTGTTTGAGGTGGAAGCTGTTGCAGGAATGGGCTGGTTACATTATTATGTGAATGGTGACGGAGATCAGAACTCCTGGTCTACTCGTTTGGGATTGAACTTCAACTTCAACTTGGGTGAAAGTAAAGCATGGACATTGGGTATTAAGCCTGCCATTGTATATGATATGCAAGGCACTTACCCCGAAACAAAGAGCCGTTTCAATGCCAATAACGCAGGTTTCGAATTGACAGCCGGATTGACATATCACTTTAAGACAAGTAACGGAACACATCATTTTGCTAAAGTGAGAGTGTACAACCAAGCTGAAATTGACGGATTGAACTCTTCCATCAATGCGCTTCGTTCAGAGGTGAACAACAAAGATGGTGAAATCAGCAATGCAAATCAGCGGATCAACGGATTACAGGAAGAACTTGAAGCCTGCCGTACAAAGGTGGTTCCGGTAGAAACAGTAGTGAAAACTGCCCGTGTACCCGAATCTATCATTACTTTCAGACAAGGTAAATCATCGGTTGACGCTTCGCAACTTCCTAATGTGGAACGTGTAGCTTCATACATGAAGAAATATGCCGATGCAAAAGTTGTTATTAAAGGATACGCTTCTCCGGAAGGTAGTGTTGAAGTCAACGCAAGAATCGCTGCTGCTCGTGCAGAGGCTGTAAAGACTATCCTTGTTAATAAATACAAGATTAATGCATCCCGCATTACTGCTGAAGGTCAGGGCGTAGGTGACATGTTTACCGAACCGGATTGGAACCGTGTAAGTATATGTACGATTGAGGATTAAATAGATATATTACATAAATAGAATAACAAAGGCTGCCTTTTGGGCGGCCTTTGTTGTATATACAGGTTTTATAGATAAGCGGCTAATTTTTGAATACCCTGAAAGATTAGTAAACAGATTTCTTTGTACATTACATAAAATAGCTATTTTTGCAAGTATTGTTCATGCGCGTTCTGTGTTGAGTGTGCAAATATCAACTATTAAAAACTGTATTATGAAGAGAGTATTTGTTTTTCAAGATTTTAAATCACAAAAATTCTGGAGTATAGAGGTAGTCGGAACAGATGTTACTGTAAATTATGGTAAGCTGGGGACTGCCGGACAAACACAAGTGAAAAACTTCGCGACTACTGAAGAAGCTGAAAAGGCTGCCGGCAAACTGATTGCAGAGAAGACAAAGAAAGGTTATGTGGAAACTGCCGAAGAAACAGCACGTGAAATGAAAGTGGAAGCTAAGAAATATACATTGAGTTATGATGAGTATGAAAACGATGTGAAGCTTTTGGATAAGATATTGAAAGACAAACATCTCTCTGAATATAAACAAATAACGATTGGCTGTTGGGATTATGAGGGCGAGGACTGCTCGGCTTTGTTACAAGGTCTCATTGAAAATAAGGACAAGTTTACACAGATAGAAGGTCTGTTTTGGGGGGATATTGAACAAGAAGAACAGGAAATCTCATGGATTGAACAAGCCGATCTTAGTCCGCTGCTCGATAGTATGCCTAAATTGAAGGATCTGAAAATAAAAGGAACAAACAATCTGCGTTTAGGAAGAACTTCACGTCCGGAGTTGCGGTCGTTGGAAATAATCAGTGGTGGTCTGCCTACTGAAGTGGTAGAGGACATTCTTGCTTCTGATTTTCCCAATCTGGAAAAACTGATTCTATATGTTGGTGTGGAAGATTACGGATTTGAAGGTGATATTGAGATATTCCGCCCGCTTTTCTCCAAAGAGCGTTTTCCGAAGCTGACTTATCTGGGGCTTGTTAATTCTGAAGAACAGGATAGTATTGTAGAAATGTTCCTGGAGTCGGATATTCTTCCTCAACTTGAAACCATGGATATTTCGGCTGGTACTCTTAAAGATGAAGGTGCACAGTTATTATTGGATAATATGGATAAGATCGCTCACTTGAAGTTTATCAATATGCGCTATAATTATTTGAGCAAGGACATGAAGAAACAGTTGCAGAATCTTCCTATGAAAATAGACATTGCCGAAACTGAAGAGGCGGATAAATATGATGGTGAATTGTGGTATTATCCGATGATTACAGAATAGGAGATGCAGATAATCGTTGTCAGCAACTCTTTATCCAAACGTATAGAATACTTTGTTGAAGCAGGTAAGCACTTGCAGACAGAAGTTTGTTTTATGACTTATGAGGAACTTTTTGGCTGCTTGCCGCTATTGCGGCAGGCAGTTATCAAACTGGAACCCTGTGTAAGCGATGAAACTGATTTCCTGAAATATGCGCTGTTGAATCAGGCATATAAGGAGACATTGCAACGTTTGAACAAGATGAGCCTGCCTGATGATGTTCGCTTTTTAAATACTCCTGATGCTTTGTTGCGTGCTCTTGATAAAAAGGAAACTAAAGAGGTTCTGATGGACAAAGGGCTGAAAGTGACTCCGATGTTATCATCTCCACACTCTTTCGATGAGTTACGGCAGCTTCTTGCCGATTGTGGGAGAGGATGCTTTTTAAAACCACGTTATGGTTCGGGTGCGGGAGGCATTATGGCGATTCGTTATCAGCCTAACCGGAATAAGTGGGTGGTCTATACTACGCTGCGGCAAGTGGACGGAGTCATTTATAATACCAAACGAATCAATCGTTTGAGCGTGGAAAAAGAGATTGTCCTGTTAGCAGAAGCTGTGATACAAACAGAAGCTATCCTGGAGGAATGGATTCCTAAAGAACAATTGCAAGGAGAAAATTACGATCTTCGGGTAGTGTGCCGGGAATCTGAAATAGATTATATCGTTGTGAGATGCAGTAAAGGAAGTATTACGAACCTGCACCTGAACAACAAGGCGCATTTGTGGAATGAATTGTCTTTATCCGAAGAAGTGCGGCAACAAATCTATTTTCAATGTCAGGAAGCTGCCCAATCCTTGGATTTGCGTTATGCAGGAGTAGATATATTGATAGAAAGAGGGACGGATATTCCTTATATAATAGAAGTCAACGGACAAGGAGACCATGTTTATCAGGATATGTTTGCCCATAATTCTATTTATATTCAACAAATAAAAAACATAAAAAAGAAATATAACCATGCAAATAGATGAACTGCCGGCTGGCGAACAGACCCATCATCCGGATCTGGATATGAATCAGGTAGTGGGTACTCATGATATATTGATGCTTTGCTTTGACACCTTGCGTTATGATGTCAGCAAAGAGGAAGAAGTGGCCGGAAGAACGCCTGTATTGAACAGTCATGGAGGAGAATGGGAGAAAAGACATGCTCCGGGAAATTTTACTTACCCGTCTCATTTTGCCATCTTTGCAGGATTTCTGCCTTCTCCGGCAGAACCTCATTCATTGCGTAGCCGTAAATGGTTGTTTTTCCCCGTGCAGGCGGGTACAGGACGTATTCCGCCTAAAGGAAGTTATCCATTTACAGAAGCAACGTTTGTGCAGAGTCTTGCCAATACAGGCTATGAAACGATTTGTATAGGTGGTGTGAACTTCTTTAGCAAACGTAATGAGTTGGGGCGTGTATTCCCCGGTTACTTTACTAAAAGTTATTGGCTGCCTGCTTTTGGATGCACAGCACCCGATAGTACTGAAAAACAGATTGATTTTGCATTGAAAAAACTAGAAAATTATCCGGAGGACAAGCGGATCTTTATGTATATCAATTTTTCTGCTATCCATTATCCGAACTGTCATTATGTGGAGGGTAAAATGAAAGATGATAAAGAATCACATGCGGCTGCCCTGCAATATATTGACAGTCAGTTACCTCGTTTGTTTCAGGCTTTTCAGAAGCGGGGCAATACGCTGGTGATTGCCCTTTCCGACCATGGCACTTGCTATGGTGAAGATGGGTATGAATATCATTGCATATCTCATGAAACGGTTTATACAGTCCCTTACAAACACTTTATTTTAACGAAAAAATGAATCAACCGCTACCACGATATGTAGACTATATGTATAGCTATCCACATAAAACTGCCTATCGTCCTTTTCCATCCCCGGTTTCGCTGGTTCCTTATATGGAACAGGTGGAAGGGCAGAAGGCATCGCTTTATTTTCATATTCCTTTTTGTAGTCATAAATGTGGATATTGTAACCTGTTTTCTCTACAAACAAATCGTGCGGATTATATCGCGACCTATTTGGAAGCCCTTCACAAGCAGGCACAACAGTTGTCACCTCTTACCACCGGACTGATATTTGATAGTTTCGCTATTGGAGGAGGTACGCCATTGCTCCTCACTGTTTCCCAACTGGAATACTTGTTGGAGACGGCTACCTTGTTCGGAGTTCATCCTTCACATGCTTTTACTTCCGTAGAGACATCACCGGAGTATGCTGATCCTGCACGTTTGACATTGTTGAAACAAGCAGGAGTGGCTCGTGTAAGTATAGGTATACAAAGTTTTCTCAACGAAGAATTAACAGCTTTGAAAAGACGTCCCCGGCAAGACACGATAAATCAGGCGTTGGAAACTATCGGGAAGATGGAATTTCCTTTTTTTAATATTGACTTGATTTACGGAATCAAAGGACAAACAGTGGATAGTTTTCTCTTTTCCCTGGAGCAGGCTCTTCTGTTTCAGCCTAACGAACTCTTTATCTATCCATTATATGTGCGACAGGGAACAGCTATCACGGAGCGGGAATCTGATGATGTCTGTTTTCAGATGTATTGTGCCGCTCGTGATATGTTGAAAGATAGAGGCTTTCTACAAACTTCGATGCGGCGTTTTGTTCATCATCTGTCTACTGATGCGGAAATCTCATGTGGAGATGAAGTGATGCTTTCGTGTGGTTCCGGTGGACGCAGTTATTTGGGGAATTTGCATTATGCTACCCGGTATACTGTATGTCAGCGCTGTATTGCCGGAGAGATAGATGACTATATGGGCACTGCTGATTTTACAGTAGCTCGTAATGGGTTTATTCTCTCTCAAGAAGAGCGGAGACAACGTTTCATCATTAAAAATCTGATGTATTATATGGGTCTTGATAAAGCCGAATATGAGCGCCGTTTTGGCGAATCACCGGATGATATTCCATTATTCCGGCAATTGGCAGAACGGCAATGGATAGAAAATACAGATAGCCGCATTTGTCTTACTTCCGAAGGAATGGCATATTCTGATTATATTGGTCAGTTATTCATTACTCCTGAAATAAGAGGGCTGATGGAAACTTATTCTTATTGAACGAAATAGAAATGAAAAACGAGGGTTCTTTACTTTCCATCAAACGTATCTATTATCGTGGTAAATTGAATAGCTGCAATTATAGCTGCTCTTATTGTCCCTTCGGCAAAAAGTCGCATCTGGTAGCCACTACGCAGGATGAACAGGCGTGGGACCGTTTTATTACGGCTATTGAACAATGGAAAGGGGGACCTTTGCAGTTATTTATTATTCCTTACGGTGAAGCATTGATACATCGTTATTATCGGAAAGGGATTATCCATTTAGCAGCGTTGCCACAAGTGGCTGGGATTTCCTGTCAGACTAATCTTTCTTTTTCTGCTAAACGGTGGCTTGATGAAATTCGTATGTCTCTGGCTGTTATAAGTAAGATCAGGCTTTGGGCTAGTTTTCATCCCGAGATGGTGTCGGTAGAGAAATTTGTGGGGCAGATTCATATTCTCCATCATGCAGGAATGGAGGTATGTGCCGGAGCCGTAGGAAATCCGTCTGCAAAAGCGGTACTTAATGATTTGCGGAAGACTCTTTCACCGGACATTTATTTGTTTATTAATGCCATGCAGGGATTAAGTTCACCGTTGAGTCAGGAAGATATTCTGTTTTTTAGGCAATTGGATAATCTCTTTGAATACGACTTGAAGAATGCTCCTGCACAATGGGGCGTTTGTGCAGGAGGAAAAAGCAATTGTTTTGTTGATTGGAAAGGGGATATGTATGCTTGTCCCCGAAGTCGGGTGAAGCTAGGTAATTTTTATCAGGGCGATAGCTCTATACTGCCACTATCTTGTAAGAGAAAGGTTTGTGACTGTTATCTTGCTTTTAGTAACCTGAACAACCACCCTCTGCATAGAATAATGGGTGAAGGGACGTTTTGGCGAATACCGGATAGGCCACTTATTACTACTGTTTTCTTCGATGTGGATGGAACGCTGACTGACGCAGGGGGAAAGGTGCCTGAAAGTTATGCTAATGCATTGCGAGCTATGGCACAGTCGGCTTCATTGTATCTTGCCACTTCTCTGTCGATGGAACAAGCAAGAAGGAAACTGGGGAAGACTCTTTTCGATTTATTCAAGGGAGGAGTGTTCGCAGATGGAGGTTTATTGTCTTATTCGGGTCAGGTCAAGTGTTTGCCAGTGGAAGTGCCGGATATTTATGGAGAATCGGCAAAGGTTACTGTTCATAGTTATGAAGGAGTGGTTTACAAATATAGTATATTGGTACGTAATAAAGAACAGAGAGAAGATATTCTTGTCCGGTTAAAAGAAAGTCACTGTCAGGTTTTTCATAAAGCTCCACTTATCACAGTGATTCATCATGAAGCAAGTAAGAAGGAGGGACTACTTCAGCTGTGCCAAGCTTTGAGTCTATCTTCTGAACATACTTTAGTCGTAGGAAATTCGTTAAAGGACTGGCCGATGATGTCCGCAGTGTCTCATTCATGTGCCGTCATGAATGCAGAATCATTATTAAAAGAACGGGCGCGTTATACGCTGAATCCGGATCGGTTATTAGCTTTCTTCCGTTTCTCCAACAGAGATTCTATAGATCGGGTTTTATCTATTAAAATTTGATATCTAGCGAGTTATCTCTTTGAAAAAAAACAGCTAAAATTTGGTAGTTATGAAAACAAAGCCCATATTTGCAGCCCTAAAATAGGGACAGGCATAAAAATCCTCATCGGAGGGTGCTATAATAATAATTATAGTGCTGGATAAGATGAATGGTGTAAATCATTCGCTTGTCCGGCACTTTTTTTATGTTGTAACAAATAAGATAAAGAGGAGAAGTATCGAAGAAACTATGAAAGAGTTAGATTTGACACAAGGAAGTGTACCGAAGGTATTGTTGCAGTTTGCAGTACCTTTCCTGATTGCCAATGTGCTCCAGGCACTGTATGGTGGGGCCGACCTTTTCGTTGTAGGACAATATGATGATTCGGCAAGTGTAGCGACCGTGGCTATCGGTAGTCAGGTGATGCAGACAATTACAGGTATTATTCTGGGCATTACCACCGGAACAACGGTGCTAATTGCCATTGCTACCGGAGCTAAAGACAATCGGAAGGTTGCTTTTACCATTGGCTCTTCTGTATGGCTGTTTTCAATTATCGGCGTGCTGCTTACTTTGGTCATGGTGCTTTTTCATGGTCAGATAGCAGAAGTGATGCATACTCCTGCTGAAGCTATGGCAGATACGAAAAGCTATATTCTGGTATGCTCTATGGGCATTCTGTTTATAGTGGGATATAATGTTGTATGTGGTATTCTGCGTGGATTGGGTGATTCTAAGACACCGCTTTATTTTGTAGGTTTGGCATGTGTAATCAATATAGTGCTCGATTTTATACTGGTCGGTTATTTTCATTGGGGAGCTACAGGAGCGGCTATTGCTACTGTCACTGCACAAGGCGTCAGCTTTGGAATAGCACTTTGTTTTTTATATCGGCATGGATTCCACTTTGATTTCTCACGGAAGGATATCCGTTTGAACCGGAATCTGTCTAAAAAGATCATGGTATTGGGAGCACCTATTGCTTTGCAAGATGCTTTAATCAATGTCTCATTTCTGATTATCACTGTCATTGTGAATCAGATGGGAGTCATTGCGTCTGCTTCTTTAGGTGTTGTTGAGAAAATCATTGTGTTTGCCATGCTGCCTCCGATGGCTATATCGTCGGCTGTAGCAACCATGACTGCACAAAATTACGGGGCGGGACTTATCAAGAGAATGAATAAATGTCTTGCTTCCGGAATAGGGATTGCTCTTGTTTTCGGTGTGTCGGTTTGCGTGTATTCGCAATTCTTGCCGGAGACTCTCACCGCTTTCTTTACGAAAGATACCGCTGTGGTGGCAATGGCGGCAGATTACCTGCGGGGATATAGCATTGACTGTATCATAGTCAGTTTCGTGTTCTGCATTAATTCTTATTTCAGCGGACAAGGGAACTCATTATTCCCGATGATTCACAGTCTGATAGCCACTTTCCTGTTCCGTATACCATTGTCATACTGGTTCAGTCAGATGGATAGCTCGTCGCTGTTTATCATGGGATTTGCTCCGCCCATTTCAACGGTGGTTTCATTATTGATTTGTATCTGGTATTTGCGATATACCCAAAGGAAATTATACTTGAGAGGCACATTGATGCCTGCTATGTCGAATTAGGTGTTTTTAAGTGACATATATTAACTAAAATCTATTCCTTATCAGATGGTTCATTGACTGTTCAATCTAATTGAGTTTGAAAAGTCCTTGGATTATTTGGTAAGGAATATTATTTTTGTATTCCAAATGAAAAACTCAATACCTCGATATACTTTTTATAAGAATAAGTATGGAAGCGAGCTTTTGGTCGATGTTGTAGAACTGAAATATGTGAAGAGGTTCTTGGCTGAAAGTGCTATTCACACTTTGAATTATTATGATGTTACTTTTATAACAGAAGGTAAAGGCAGTTTTTCAGTCGATAACCAAACCTATGAAGTAACTCCATGTGACGTTCTATTCTCTAAACCGGGAGAAATCCGGAACTGGGATACGTATCATATCATCAATGGTTATGCGCTGATTTTCGAGGAAGAGTTCTTGTCTTCCCTCTTTAAAGATTCTTTGTTTGTACAGCATCTTTCGTTTTTTCAGCTGGAAAGCTTTTCATCAAGACTACATTTGTCGAATGAGCTTTATGCCCGTATATTCCAAATTTTGCATCATATAAAGATGGAGATTGATTCGTATCAGCAAAACGGTGTGCATGTATTGAGAGCGTTGCTTTATGAAGTCCTGATGTTATTGGACCGGGCTTATCTTAAAATGACTTCGATAGAAGAGGGCGGGAGTAGAGAAACGACTAATAATCATGTAAGTAAATTCATGAAATTGGTAAATATCCATTCAAAAGAGCAACATTCGGTTCAGTATTATGCGGATAAACTCTGTATTACTTCAAACTATTTGAATGAGATGGTAACCTCGACAATGGGCTTCAGCGCAAAACAATATATTCAGAATAAAGTGATGGATGAGGCTAAAAGACTGCTCGTTTATACAAACTTCCCCGTATCGGATATTGCTTTTGAACTCTGCTTTTCAACGGTTTCCTATTTTATCCGCAGCTTCCGGCAACATACGGGAGAAACTCCATTATTTTATCGGAAAACACATAAACCGTAAAAAGTACTATTTTCCCCCTTCTTTTTATTACGCCGTTTTTCTTCTATTTTTCTACTTTCGCATCAGATAATAACTAACAATAAAAAATGAAATGATGAAAGATGTAGAAAAAACAGTAGGGAACATGATTGATAAGTTGAAAACAGCTTTTATCGGTTCTATAGACAGTGAAGGGTTTCCTAATATCAAGGCAATGTTGCAGCCTAGAAAGAGAGAAGGGATAAAAACGATTTATCTGACAACGAATACTTCATCCATGCGTGTAGCACAATACCGGGAAAACAATCATGCTTGTATTTATTTTTGTGATAACCGCTTCTTTCGGGGAGTAATGTTGCGTGGCACCATGGAAGTTTTGACAGACAGTGCCAGTAAAGAGATGATATGGCAGGAAGGCGATACAATGTATTATCCCGAGGGAGTCACCGATCCCGACTATTGTGTATTGAAATTTACGGCAACTTCCGGTAGGTTTTATAGTAATTTCAAATCGGAGAGCTTTATCGTAGAATAAAACTCATAGTATATAAGAGATACTAAGAGACAGAGCTTTTATAGTCTCAATGTGCTATTTTTAAGATTGTATAAAAGAATAGCGACTTTAAAAACAATGAACCAGTGAATAAACGGCATAAATTAGTGCAATAATATGCGGAAATGCAGGTCTATTTCGCATAAAACTACATACGGTATGCATCTTTTCTTGCAGGCAAAGCGTTCGTTCCTCGGTGAGGAGCGAGGTGTTCCTCGGTGTGCGTCGCTATCTTCCTCACCGGGGAACTTGTTAGTCATCGTTGAGGAAGCTGAAACCGGTCTTTTTGATGGTGCTTTTTCTCTAGTTTGGCATAACTGTTAGAAAGGATAGGAATAATAAAAAGAACGGTTTATCTTAGTATTTTATATTGAATGGTGAATGAATAATGGAAAATAGCTGCTATTTGGATGATATATGTCCCAAATGATAACAAGAAAGAACTTTCTCCCGACAGATGCCGGGCTTTTTTCTATTTTTCTTAAATCGTTATGCTATTGTCTCTCTTCCTGATTGCTTAAATATTCCTTTTTTAAGAATGGTCATTCTTTCATTCATTTTATGCTTCCGGACAGAATCCGTTTTTATAAAACAGATAACTTTCCTCTATCGCATCGGCAGTATCAGCTTCTAATGCATATAATATTTCTTTGCAAAATTCCAGTTGCCCGGTTCCGTTGGCAGTTACAATATTTTCGTCTCTTACAGCTTGTTCATTGATATAGTTCGAATCGCCTGTATATTTATCCCCAGCATATTGTTTTAGATAATTGAGCGTATTGCTGGTATGCTTTACCTCATTAAGGAAACCGTGCATACCCAGAAAAACAGAAGCATTACATATTCCGGCAACTAATTTCTTTTCTTTAATAGCTTTTTCTACAAGTGGAACTATCAATTCAGCTTCAGGTGAGAACCAGTTCATACCGCCAATTAACACCAGCCCCGCATAATCTTCTGCCATATCTTTTAGCCCATAATCAGGCAGCACTCTGAATCCGCCTATTGAACTTACAGGTTCTTGGGTTATTGATAGGGTTTTCACTTTATAACTAATAGGATTTCCGGGCTTGACTCCCTGATTCAAACAGGTAGCTATATATGCGCCTTCCCAGTCGGCGAACCCTTCTAAAATTACAAATATTACTTCTTTCATATATGATTCTAATTTTTAGTGAGTACAAAGGTGTGATATTTAATTGACTTTTGTAGTAGTAATTGTGGTAAAATCTCGAATAATACAATTAAAATATGATTATTCAATTTACAATAGGAAACTTTTTATCATTCAAAGAGCAATGATGAAGGGCGTGAAGTAAAAACTATAACTTTTCCATTCAGGAAAAATGAATTGGAAGGTACAATACCTTATGGGGGAGTGCGATACGCTCGGAAAAGAAATGACTCAATTAACGGAAGATAAATTTTTTGTCCGTACTGGGACTGTCAATACACAAACAGGTAAACTTGTCGTCGCAGGTTATTATGATACAAACAATAATAACAAGTATGACAAAACAGATAAGGATGAAATCTTAATCTATGATTTGAAAACCTTGAAGTTAGCTTCGAGAATATGACTTCTGGCTAGATAGCCAACTGTGTACAAAGTAGAAAAGTGAAATAAAAAAAGCTCTGTAATCATTGAATTACAGAGCTTTTTCTTTGTTTCGCTTTCTTAAGAAGCGGTGCGTACGGGACTCGAACCCGTGACCCCATGCGTGACAGGCATGTATTCTAACCAACTGAACTAACGCACCAAATTTTATTTGGACTAACTTTTTTTATTTCTTTCTGCCTCTCTATTGAAGAAGCGGTGCGTACGGGACTCGAACCCGTGACCCCATGCGTGACAGGCATGTATTCTAACCAACTGAACTAACGCACCAAATTTTATTTGGACTAACTTTTTTTATTTCTTTCTGCCTCTCTATTGAAGAAGCGGTGCGTACGGGACTCGAACCCGTGACCCCATGCGTGACAGGCATGTATTCTAACCAACTGAACTAACGCACCAGAATTTCATTTTGTTAATCTGTATCTCTCTCGATTGCGGGTGCAAAGGTAGTTGTTTTTTGTAAATCTGCAAGCGTTTTGAGAAAAGTTTTTTTCAAGAAAAAACGAGAAAAACGCTTAGTGTCTCATTTTGAGTACTTTTGTAATGAAATAAATATTGTTTTTTTTTCTCTTCGGATAGTGACGCTATCCGGTTGTTATAGTGACGCCATCACGATAGGATAGCGTCACTATCTGAAGTCAATAGCGTCACTATCCTGAAGTTTGTCATTCTATTCATAGAAAATAACTCTCGATATCTTTCTATCTGTAAGAAATCACCGTTTTTATATCAACTTTCTGCTTGAATAATTCGTAATTTTGCAATAAATCGTTATTTTTGCGGACTAAAATAAGAAAGGTGGAAAATAATCCGCCTAGAATCGTTAATTAGTAAAAAGAATGATGACAACAGCCAAACTGTTATTGCACTGTCCCGACAAACCGGGAATCCTTGCAGAAGTGACAGACTTTATTACGGTAAACAAAGGAAATATTATCTATCTGGATCAATATGTAGATCATGTAGAGAACATATTCTTCATGCGTATTGAATGGGAACTGAAAGACTTTCTGGTTCCGCAGGAGAAAATTGAAGATTATTTCAGAACTCTCTACGGGCAAAAATATGAAATGGATTTTCGTCTTTATTTCTCTGATGTAAAACCACGTATGGCTATTTTCGTTTCTAAGCTGTCACACTGTCTTTTCGATATGTTAGCACGGTATACAGCCGGAGAATGGAATGTAGAAATACCTCTTATTATAAGCAACCATCCGGATTTGCAGCACGTAGCAGAGCGGTTTGGAATTCCTTTCTATCTGTTTCCTATCACAAAGGAGACAAAAGAAGAACAGGAGCGTAAGGAGATGGAACTGCTTGCCAAACATAAGATTACATTTATTGTATTGGCACGCTATATGCAAGTAATTTCCGAGCAGATGATTAATGCTTATCCGAACAAGATTATCAATATTCACCATTCTTTCCTTCCTGCGTTTGTAGGGGCGAAGCCTTATCATGCGGCTTTCCAGAGAGGTGTGAAAATTATTGGTGCAACTAGTCATTATGTAACGTCAGAACTGGATGCCGGACCGATTATTGAACAGGATGTAGTACGCATTACTCATAAAGACGCTATTGAGGACCTTGTAAATAAGGGAAAAGATTTGGAAAAAATCGTTCTTTCGCGTGCAGTGCAGAAGCACATCGAACGTAAAGTTTTGGCTTATAAAAATAAAACAGTAATATTTAGCTGATGAAAGTAGCAGTTGTAAAATACAATGCCGGCAATATTCGTTCTGTGGATTATGCTTTAAAGCGGTTGGGTGTGGAAGCGGTGATTACTGCTGATAAAGAAGAACTCCAATCAGCAGATAAAGTTATTTTCCCCGGAGTGGGAGAGGCGGAAACTACCATGAACCACTTGAAAGCAACGGGAATGGACGAACTGATAAAAAATCTCCGTCAGCCTGTATTTGGAATTTGTCTCGGTATGCAGTTGATGTGTCGGTATTCTGAAGAAGGAGAGGTCGATTGTTTGAATATCTTTGATGTGGACGTGAAACGTTTTGTTCCACAGAAGCATGAAGATAAAGTTCCGCACATGGGTTGGAACACAATTGGGGAAACGAACAGCAAACTCTTTGAAGGATTCACCGACGAAGAATTTGTCTACTTCGTGCATAGTTTTTATGTGCCTACTTGTGACTTTACTGCTGCTACAACTGATTATATTCATCCGTTTAGTGCTGCTTTGCATAAAGATAATTTTTATGCTACCCAGTTTCATCCGGAGAAAAGCGGCAAGACGGGAGAGAAAATTCTGACGAACTTTTTGAATCTATAATAAACTATGTTGCCGTTTATAATAAACTCCATCATAGTTTATAATAAACTCGTTCATCGTTTATAATAAACTTTTAGCAAATAAATAATAGATGATAGAAATTATTCCAGCCATTGATATTATTGACGGAAAGTGCGTACGCCTTTCCCAGGGAGATTACGATAGTAAAAAGGTGTATAATGAAAATCCGGTGGAAGTTGCCAAGGAGTTTGAAGCGAACGGTGTTCGCAGGCTTCACGTGGTAGACTTGGACGGTGCCGCTTCTCATCATGTAGTCAATTATCGGGTGTTGGAACGGATTGCTGTACACACTTCTCTTGTTATCGATTTTGGTGGTGGAGTAAAGAGTGATGAAGATTTGAAAATAGCTTTTGAAAGTGGAGCGCAGATGGTTACAGGTGGAAGTATTGCGGTGAAAGATCCGGAATTGTTCTGTCATTGGCTGGAAGTATATGGCAGTGAGAAAATCATTCTGGGGGCAGATGTGAAAGATCATAAGATAGCTGTCAATGGTTGGAAAGACGAAAGTGCCTGTGAACTTTTTCCATTTCTTGAAAATTATATAGATAAAGGTATACGAAAAGTAATCTGTACGGATATTAGCTGTGACGGAATGTTGGGTGGTCCTTCGATTGATTTATATAAGGAGATGCTGGCTAAATTTCCCGATCTCTATCTGATGGCTAGTGGTGGGGTGAGTAAGGTGGATGATATTGTTGCTTTGGATGAAGCTGGTGTTCCCGGAGTTATTTTCGGTAAGGCATTATATGAAGGACATATTACCTTAAAAGATTTGAGAATCTTTTTATAATTAGTGTACCAGAATGAAATGGCTGTTTATATTTTATATTATAAATGGCTACCTTATTGTTATAAGAGGAAATAAAGAATCAAGCTTTAGGAATATAGATTATAAATTGTTGAACAATAAATAAAATAGGATTGTGTTAGCAAAAAGAATAGTACTTTGTCTGGATATAAAAGACGGACAAACTGTGAAAGGAACGAATTTTGTCAATTTGCGCCAAGCTGGTGATCCGGTAGAGTTAGGCCGTGCTTACAGTGAACAAGGAGCAGATGAACTTGTTTTTCTGGATATCACCGCAAGTCATGAAGGACGTAAGACTTTTACGGAATTGGTAAAACGGATTGCTGCTAATATCAATATCCCATTTACCGTAGGTGGCGGCATCAACGAATTAAGTGATGTAGACCGCCTGTTGAATGCAGGGGCGGATAAGATCTCTATCAATTCTTCCGCTATCCGTAATCCTCAATTGATTGACGAGATTGCAAAGAATTTCGGTTCGCAGGTTTGTGTGTTGGCGGTAGATGCCAAACAAACCGAAAATGGTTGGAAATGTTACTTGAATGGAGGACGTATCGAAACGGATAAAGACTTGTTTGAGTGGACAAAAGAAGCTCAGGAACGCGGAGCTGGAGAGATTCTCTTCACAAGCATGAATCACGATGGTGTAAAGGCCGGTTATGCAAATGATGCACTTGCCGCTTTGGCGGATCAGCTTTCCATTCCTATCATTGCTTCGGGAGGTGCGGGTTGTAAAGAGCACTTCCGCGATGTCTTTTTACAAGGAAAGGCGGATGCTGCATTGGCTGCCAGCGTTTTTCACTTCGGAGAAATTAAAATTCCCGAATTAAAATCGTATCTTTGCGGCGAAGGAATTACTATCAGGTAATTGCTGCGTAGCAAAAATTAGCCTTTAGGCTGCGGTGAAGGAATTGCCATCAGGAGGGAGGCACCTCGGCCGGGTTTTCCTGCAGATGGATAATATATTTAGATAAATAGAATGGGATATC
Source organism: Bacteroides sp. 1001136B_160425_E2 (assembly GCF_015559655.1). NCBI lineage: Bacteria > Pseudomonadati > Bacteroidota > Bacteroidia > Bacteroidales > Bacteroidaceae > Bacteroides > Bacteroides sp. 1001136B_160425_E2. Next base: position 212,418 of record NZ_JADMQH010000011.1, read on the forward strand.
TGCAAAAAACTCCGTAGGCGAAGAGAGCGTAATTGTAATTTGAAATAGTAATTAGAACTTATATAAAAATGGAATTGGATTTCGATAAAATGAACGGACTTGTTCCGGCTATCATACAGGACAACGAGACACGTAAAGTCTTGATGCTGGGTTTCATGAATAAAGAAGCTTATGATAAAACGGTAGAAACCGGAAAAGTGACATTTTTTAGCCGTACCAAGAATCGTTTGTGGACAAAAGGCGAAGAAAGCGGTAACTTCCTTCATGTTGTATCTATAAAGGCCGATTGCGACAATGATACACTATTGATTCAGGTAGATCCGGTAGGCCCCGTGTGCCACACAGGTACAGATACTTGTTGGGGTGAGAAAAACGAAGAACCGGTTATGTTCCTGAAAGTATTGCAAGATTTCATAGACAAACGTCATGAAGAAATGCCTGAAGGGTCTTATACTACCAGTCTGTTTCAGTCGGGAATCAATAAGATAGCTCAAAAAGTAGGTGAAGAAGCTGTAGAAACAGTAATTGAAGCAACAAACGGTACTGACGAACGTTTGATCTACGAAGGAGCCGACCTTATTTATCACATGATTGTATTGCTTACTTCAAAAGGCTATCGTCTCGAAGACCTTGCACGTGAATTGCAGGAAAGACACAGCAGTACATGGAAGAAGCACTAAACAATGAAAATTTAATAATTAAAAATTAAAACAGGAGCCAGTATGGATGACGAGGCGTTGATTCAATATAAGAACGTAGAAATCCATCAACAGGAACTCTGTGTGCTAAGCGACGTAAATCTGGAATTGCACAAAGGAGAGTTCGTCTATTTGATCGGAAAAGTAGGCTCGGGAAAAACGAGTTTGCTCAAGACCTTGTATGGCGAACTGGACGTAATTGACGGTGAAGCGGAAGTGTTGGGCTATAACATGCGTTCTATCAAACGTAAACATATCCCGCAATTGCGCCGGAAATTAGGCATTGTCTTTCAGGATTTTCAGTTGCTCACAGACCGAACTGTATATAATAATCTGGAATTTGTGCTTCGTGCCACAGGCTGGAAAAACAAACAGGAAATCCAAGACCGCATTGAAGAAGTGCTTCAATTGGTGGGAATGTCCAACAAAGGTTATAAGCTCCCGAACGAGCTTTCCGGTGGAGAGCAACAACGCATTGTGATTGCACGTGCCGTACTCAATTCTCCCGCTATTATTCTGGCGGATGAACCCACCGGAAATTTGGATGTAGAGACAGGTAAAGCCATTGTTGAATTGTTGCGCAATATCTGTGAATCCGGCTCATCCGTAGTGATGACAACGCACAATCTGCAATTGCTGAAAGAGTATCCGGGCAGGGTATATCGTTGTGCCGACCATCAGATTGTAGATGTGACAGCCGAATACATGCCCAGACAGAGAACAATAGAAATAGATTTAAATATAGATAACTAAAACAGTAACGAAAATGAAAGTTTTAAAGTTTGGAGGAACTTCCGTAGGTTCTGCTCAGCGCATGAAGGAAGTAGCCAAATTGATTACCGATGGTGAACAAAAGATTGTTGTTCTTTCTGCTATGTCAGGAACAACAAACACATTGGTGGAAATTTCGGACTATCTGTATAAGAAGAATCCGGAGGGTGCCAACGAGATTATCAATAAGCTGGAAATGAAATATAAACAGCACATTGATGAGCTTTTTGCAACCCAGGAATATAAACAGAAAGGTCTTGAAGTTGTCAAATCCCACTTCGACTACATCCGCTCCTATACTAAAGACCTTTTCACTTTGTTCGAAGAGAAAGTGGTTTTGGCACAGGGAGAGCTTATTTCTACGGCGATGGTAAACTTCTACCTGCAGGAATGTGGTGTGAAGTCTGTGTTGCTTCCGGCTTTGGAATTCATGCGTACTGACAAGAACGCAGAACCGGATCCTGTATATATTAAGGATAAGTTGCGCGCACAGTTCGAACTCTATCCGGATACAGAAATCTACATTACACAAGGTTTCATCTGTCGCAATGCTTACGGTGAGATAGACAATCTGCAACGTGGTGGTAGTGACTACACAGCTTCTCTGATTGGAGCCGCAGTAAATGCTTCCGAAATCCAGATTTGGACAGATATCGACGGTATGCACAATAACGACCCGCGTATTGTTGACAAGACCGCTCCGGTACGTCAGCTTCACTTTGAAGAAGCAGCCGAGTTGGCTTACTTTGGTGCAAAAATCCTGCACCCTACCTGTATCCAGCCCGCTAAATATGCCAATATCCCTGTTCGTCTGTTGAATACAATGGATCCGGATGCTCCGGGCACGCTGATTTCCAACGATACGGAAAAAGGTAAAATCAAGGCAGTAGCCGCAAAAGAAAACATTACTGCTATCAAGATCAAATCCAGCCGTATGTTATTGGCTCACGGTTTCCTGCGTAAGGTATTCGAAATCTTCGAAAGCTATCAGACATCTATTGATATGATCTGTACTTCAGAGGTGGGTGTATCTGTAACAATCGATAACACGAAGCATCTTAACGAGATTCTGGACGATCTGAAAAAATACGGAACAGTAACCGTTGATAAAGATATGTGTATCATCTGCGTTGTAGGTGACCTTGAATGGGAAAATGTCGGTTTTGAAGCGAAAGCACTTGATGCGATGCGGAATATACCGGTGCGAATGATCTCGTTCGGAGGAAGTAACTACAATATCTCCTTCCTCATTCGGGAATGCGATAAGAAAGTAGCTTTACAGTCGTTGAGCGATATGCTTTTCAACGACAAATAAATCCACAAATAACACGAGCGCTTTTACCGAACTGATAAAAGCGCTCTTTTTTAACCAACTAAACAAGTTTTTCGAATTATGAAGGGAATATTTCCAATCGATAAATTCCGTACTTTGCAGACACCTTTCTATTATTACGATACCAAAGTGCTGCGTGATACATTGTCGGCTATTAACCATGAGGTTGCCAAATATCCTAATTATTCAGTGCATTACGCTGTTAAAGCCAATGCCAACCCGAAAGTACTTACCATTATCCGTGAGAGCGGAATGGGAGCCGACTGTGTGAGCGGCGGAGAAATCCGTGCCGCTATTCGTGCCGGATTCCCTGCCAATAAAGTTGTTTTCGCAGGAGTTGGCAAAGCCGACTGGGAAATCAATCTCGGACTGGAGTATGGCATCTTCTGTTTCAATGTCGAGTCTATCCCCGAACTGGAAGTAATCAATGAATTGGCTGCTGCTCAAAATAAAATTGCCAATGTTGCTTTCCGCATCAATCCCGATGTCGGTGCACATACACATGCCAATATAACTACCGGTTTGGCAGAAAACAAATTCGGTATCAGTATGCAGGACATGGACAAGGTGATAGACGTAGCACAAGAGATGAAAAACGTAAAGTTTATCGGTCTTCACTTTCACATTGGTTCGCAGATTCTGGATATGGGTGATTTCGTGGCCCTCTGCAATCGTGTCAATGAGTTGCAGGACAAACTGGAAGCACGGAGAATTCTGGTAGAACATATCAACGTAGGTGGTGGCTTGGGTATTGATTACGGACACCCCAACCGTCAGGCTATCCCGAATTTCAAAGATTACTTTGCTACCTATGCCGGACAATTGAAATTGCGTCCTTATCAGACATTGCATTTTGAGCTGGGACGTGCTGTTGTAGGCCAGTGTGGTTCTTTGATATCCAAGGTCCTTTATGTAAAACAAGGAACACGGAAGAAATTTGCCATCCTTGATGCAGGTATGACCGATCTGATCCGTCCGGCTTTGTATCAGGCATTCCATAAAATGGAAAATATAACTTCTGAAGAACCGTTGGAAGCATACGATGTAGTAGGGCCGATCTGTGAATCGTCAGATGTTTTCGGAAAAGCAATTGATTTGAACAAAGTGAAGCGTGGTGACTTGATAGCTCTTCGCTCTGCCGGTGCTTATGGCGAAATTATGGCTTCCGGATACAACTGCCGTGAACTGCCAAAAGGATATACTTCTGACGAACTGGTGTAAGTAGAAAAATGAACCGCTACAATCAAAATGTGAATGTAGTTTAAAAATAGAGGGCGCATGGAACAATTTTAACTGAAAGCGTGTTATTTTTGTAATGAGTTCAAAAAGAAACTACATTAACAACTTAATAAAAAAATACGATTATGATTTCAGAAAAATTACAGAATGCAATTAACGAACAGATTACTGCTGAAATGTGGTCTGCTAACCTGTATTTAGCAATGTCTTTCTATTTTGAGAAAGAAGGTTTCAGCGGTTTTGCTCATTGGATGAAAAAGCAATCCCAAGAAGAAATGGGACATGCTTATGCAATGGCAGATTATATCATCAAACGTGGAGGAACTGCTAAAGTGGATAAAATAGATGTTGTTCCTAACGGATGGGGTACACCTCTCGAAGTTTTTGAACACGTTTACAAACATGAATGTCATGTTTCTCAATTGGTGGACAAGCTGGTAGACGTAGCAGCTGCTGAAAAGGATAAAGCAACACAGGATTTCTTGTGGGGATTTGTTCGTGAACAAGTAGAAGAAGAAGCTACAGCGCAAGGCATTGTTGATAAAGTCAAGAAAGCCGGTGATACCGGAATTTTCTTCGTAGATTCACAATTGGGACAGCGTTAATGATGCTACTCTGAAAAAATAGTTCTTTATATAGATAGAAGCTGCCTGAATTTCTGTTCAGACAGCTTCTTTTTTTTCACTTATTTGGCTTATGTTCGAAAATAAACTACCTTTGTATTACGAGTCAGAGAGAAATTAATCCCGATTATTATAAATGAATGATGTGAATAGAGGAATTTTCAGATTGCTCCCTATATTTTTATTGCTCCTTTTTGGGGTGAGTAGTTGTTCTCAAAAAGAAGAACGACGTATTCTAGTTATCCACTCTTATGAGGAGACTTACACAGCTTATCCGGAATTTAACCGGATGATAGCCGAGCAATTTGAGAAAGAAAAAATAGATGCTGATATTCGTACCGTTTATTTAGATTGTGAGTCTTATTGGGAAGAACCGGAGTTGGAGCGAATGCGCTTCCTGGTTGATTCCGTTTCGAAAGACTGGCGACCGGAAGTGATTCTGGTGAATGAAGATCAGGCTACCTATTCATTGATGAAATGTGGGGTTCAGTTGGGCAAAGAAGTACCTGTGGTATTTGGTGGTGTCAATTACCCGAATTGGGGATTGTTGAAACGCCATCCTAATGTGACGGGTTTCCATGATAAAATCGCCTTTAATGAGAATATCAGTGTGGCAAAAGAACTTTTCGGTAAGCATGTCCGGTTGTTTACCATGCTCGATACCACTTATATCGATAAACAAATCAGAAGAGATGCAAAGGAACAGTTTAAAGGTCATAAAGTGACCGGATTTATTGATAACCCCGAACTTTCTCCTGAAGAACAGATACGTTTGACGCAGGAAGAAGGTTATACTCGTTTCATGGCTATTCCTTTACGTAATGCCAGAAACCATTCGGACGCTACCTTTATGTGGGTGTTGAACAGAAGCTATCGCGATCAATGCTACATTCAGTTGAAACGTGATTACACCACCATTAATATTGGAAGCATCTGTGGCAGTCCCAGTCTGACAGCCATCAATGAAGCTTTTGGGTTTGGTGAGAAATTGCTGGGCGGATACATCACTTCGTTGCCTATTCAGGTGGAGGAAGAGGTGAAAGCTGCCGTTCGTATATTGCATGGCGCAATCCCGTCGGACATGCCTATTGTTGAAAGCCAGAAAGAATATGTTGTAGATTGGAATACAATGACGCAAATAGGCTTGAGTAAAGAAAGTATTCCTGCTAAATATCGTATTATCAATATTCCGTTCAGAGACGAATACCCATTTTTGTGGGGAGCCCTAGTCGTTTCATTTGTTCTTTTCTTGATTTTACTTTTTGCTTCTCTTTGGTGGCTATACCTTCGGGAACAGATGAGGAAAAAACAGGCTCTTATAGCATTGGCTGATGAAAAAGAAACATTGTCATTAGCCATTGAGGGTGGAATGACGTATGCCTGGAGATTGGATAACGGTCGTTTTGTTTTTGAAGATGCATTCTGGTGCTCACAAGGGCTAAATCCTAGACAACTTTCGTATAAAGAATTCATGAGTTTTATCCATCCTGATCATTGGGAGGGAGTGAAGTTCAACTGGCGAAATCTGAAAAGTGCTCATAAAAAAATTGTGCAGGAGCTTTGTAACTTTGACGGCAAAGGCTATCAGTGGTGGGAGTTCCGTTATACCACCAAACAGCTACCCGGAGGCGAATATAAAACCGCAGGTTTGTTGCTGAATGTGCAGGATATAAAAGACCGTGAAGAGGAGCTGGAAGCTGCACGCTTATTGGCTGAAAAGGCGGAATTGAAACAATCATTCCTCGCAAATATGAGCCATGAGATACGTACTCCACTTAATTCAATCGTAGGCTTTGCCAATATACTGGCATTGGAAGAAGGATTGACTTCCGTAGAACGCGAAGAGTATATCAGTACTATTAATAAGAACAGTGAGTTATTGCTCAAGCTGATTAATGATATCCTGGAACTTTCCCGTATCGAATCAGGATATATGTCTTTCTCATTCAAGAAGTGCAAGGTGAAAGAGTTGATTGACGATGTCTATATGACACACCAAGTGCTGATTGCCCCACGTCTGGAATTCCTGAAAGAAGTGGATGATACTCCTTTGGAAATCAACGTGGACAGAGAACGTTTGATGCAAGTGCTGACAAACTTCCTGAATAACGCCGGTAAGTTTACAGAAACCGGATATATCAAATTAGGATATAACTATCTGCCGGATGAAGGCAAAGTACAGATTTATGTAGAAGATACCGGAAGAGGGATTCCACGAGAAGAACAACGAATGATTTTCAGCCGTTTCTACAAACAAAACGAATTCTCGCAGGGAGCAGGATTGGGACTTTCTATTTGTCAGGTGATAATAGAGAAGCTGGGTGGAAAGATCGAACTCAAGTCCGAAATAGGCAAGGGAAGCCGCTTTACGGTCATCCTTCCTTGCCGGGTGGTATCTTGATAATGATAAACTTCAACGGAAATACATTAATCTTATTTTTTATTTTTCCCTTTCTCCATCGTTCCCAAGTAAATCTCCAGTGAACGGGTGGAAATCTGTATTTCGCGGAAAGATACGCCTAAAGAGGCTATCAGCAGAATCAATGCCAATCCGAATACATAAGCAGAAAATAATTGCAGCCCGATATAGATCAGGAACATACTGACTACGCAGAGAAAAAGGCTTGCAATACCTAGTCCCTGCATCGTACGGGTCAGATTCAATCGTTTCCGTAGATTCTCGATTTGCGCTTCGGTGATATCTGAAGGGTTCTCCATGTAGCGGTCACGCAGTTGGCGCACAAGTTGGGCATAAGATAAGAAACGGTTGGTATAAGCCAATAATATCAAAGAAACTGCCGAGAAAAGCAGGGTAGGAGTAGTGAGAGTCAGTTCTTCCATAATCTATTTTTTATAGTCAAGTAGCGGTTCAAAAGTCATTTTATAAAAGAGTATTTTTTAGGCACGGATTACACGGATTTTACGGTTTTTAGAAATATGCTTGCATAAAGCAACAGCGTAATTCGTGTGATCCGTGCCTAAAAATGGATTCTGCAAGTAAACCTTGCTCCGGAATTATTCCGCTTTCAGCACATTAAGATCTTTGCCTACCTTGATAAAGGCAGCGATACACTTATCAAGATGTGCTTTTTCGTGACCTGCAGAAATTTGCACACGGATGCGTGCCTGATCTTTCGGCACTACCGGATAATAGAAGCCTGTCACATAGATGCCTTCCTCCTGCATACGTGCAGCGTAAATCTGGGACAACTTCGCGTCATACAACATAACGGCACAGATAGCGCTTTGTGTCGGTTTGATATCAAATCCGGCAGCCGTCATCTTATCGCGGAAGTAGTTTACATTCTCGACGAGCTTATCATGCAATGCATTGCTCTCTTTCAGCATCTTGAAAACTTCAAGACTGGCACCAATGATACCTGGAGCCAAAGAATTCGAGAATAGATACGGGCGACTGCGTTGACGAAGCAAATCGATAATCTCTTTACGACCGGTAGTGAAACCTCCCAGTGCACCGCCAAAAGCCTTACCCAGCGTTCCGGTATAAATATCTACCCGTCCATGAGTCTTATACAACTCGCTTACTCCATGCCCTGTGGCGCCTACCACACCGGCAGAATGAGACTCATCCACCATTACCAGCGCATCATATTTCTCGGCAAGATCGCAAATCTGATCCATTGGAGCTACATTGCCGTCCATAGAGAACACACCGTCCGTCACAACAATGCGGAAACGTTGTGCCTGTGCTTCTTGCAGACATCTTTCCAAGTCCTTCATGTCAGCGTTGGCATAGCGGTAACGCTTTGCCTTGCAAAGACGTACTCCGTCAATGATAGAAGCATGGTTCAGAGAATCCGAGATAATGGCATCCTCTTCAGAGAAAAGCGGTTCGAATACACCGCCGTTAGCGTCGAAACAAGCGGCATACAAGATTGTGTCTTCCGTCTGGAAATACTCCGAGATGGCAGCTTCCAGTTCTTTGTGTATATCTTGCGTTCCACAAATGAAGCGGACAGACGACATTCCGTAGCCACGGTTATTCATCATTTCCTGCGAAGCCTTAATCAATCGGGGGTGATTGGATAATCCTAAGTAATTATTTGCGCAGAAGTTCAGCACTTCCTTGCCTTTTACAGTGATGGCAGCTTGCTGCGCACTTTCAATCAGTCGTTCTTCTTTATAAAGTCCGGCTTCCTTGATTTCAGCCAATGTTTGGCAGAGATATTCTTGCATTTTACCGTACATAGTGTTTGGGTGATTAAGTTATATTGCAAAGGACACAATTTTTCTTGGAATAACAATGTCTTTTTGATTAAAATCTGAAAAAAAAGTGCTTACTTTGCGCACTATTTAAGCTTGATATTCTAAGTCAAAAGAAAAAATGAAACACATTTTGATTATTGGAGCTACCGGACAGATAGGGTCGGAGCTAACGATGGAGCTACGTAAACGTTACGGAAATGCAAATGTTGTAGCAGGTTATATCCCAGGTGCAGAGCCTAAAGGGGAATTAAAGGAGTCCGGACCGTCGGCAATTGCTGATGTAACGGATGGAGAGGTGATTGCATCTGTGGTAAAAGAGTATCACATTGATACAATTTATAATTTGGCTGCTCTACTGTCCGTAGTTGCCGAATCGAAACCCAAGCTGGCTTGGAAAATAGGTATCGATGGATTATGGAATGTGCTGGAAGTGGCACGCGAACAAGGATGTGCAGTGTTTACTCCGAGTTCTATCGGTTCGTTTGGCGCTAGTACGCCTCATACGAAAACACCGCAGGATACTATTCAGCGTCCGCGTACCATGTATGGAGTCACTAAGGTAACGACCGAGTTGCTAAGTGATTACTATTTTAATAAATATGGTGTCGATACCCGTGCTGTCCGTTTTCCGGGCATTATTTCGAATGTGACCCCTCCGGGAGGAGGTACGACCGATTATGCTGTCGATATTTATTATTCGGCGGTGAAAGGAGAAAAATTTGTGTGCCCCATTAAGCAAGGCACTCTGATGGATATGATGTACATGCCGGATGCACTGAACGCAGCAATCACACTGATGGAAGCTGATCCGACAAGATTGATACACCGCAATGCTTTCAATATCGCCTCTATGAGTTTCGATCCGGAGACGATTTATCAGGCTATCAAGAAGCATGTACCGCAGTTTGAGATGATCTATGACATAGATCCTTTGAAACAGCGCATTGCCGATAGCTGGCCTGATAGCCTGGATGACACCTGCGCTCGTGAAGAGTGGGGATGGAAGCCGGCCTACAATTTGGAAAGCATGACGGTGGATATGCTTGAAAAGTTAAGAGAGAAACTAAAATAATGAAAAAACTAATTGCAGGGGTCATGCTGCTCGGTATACTGGGCGCTTGTGGAAACAAGAAAACAAACATCGACCCCTTCGCATCCATTACTAAAGAAGTGGATTCTATTCGGCAGATAGCCGATTCTATCCACCGTGGTGAATCGCCGGAAGATCCGCAACCTATACAGGCGGATGAATCTTTCGATGATTTTATCTACAATTTTGCTTCTGATGACGTGTTACAGCGCCAGCGCGTGAAATTTCCGTTGCCCTACTACAATGGAGATGAGAAATCGAATATCGAAGAGCGTAACTGGAAGCATGATGATTTGTTTACCAAACAGCATTACTATACGCTTCTGTTTGATAGAGAAGAAGATATGGATTTAGTAGGAGACACCTCTCTCACTTCCGTGCAGGTAGAGTGGATGTTCGTGAAAACACGAATGGTAAAAAGATACTATTTTGAACGTATCAAAGGTGCATGGATGCTGGAGGCAATTAATTTGCGTTCCATTGAGCAAAGTGATAATGAAAATTTTGTAGAGTTTTTCGGACATTTTGCCGCAGATAGTCTTTTTCAGAGTAAGCGCGTGTGTGAGCCTCTGGCTTTTGTAACCACCGATCCGGATGATGATTTCTCTATTCTGGAGACCACCCTTGATCTTAATCAGTGGTTCGCTTTTAAACCGGGACTTCCTGCCGATCGTCTTTCTAATATCAATTATGGACAGCGGAATGACGATGATTCGCCAACGAAAATCCTGGCATTGAAAGGTATCGGTAATGGTTTTTCCAATATCCTCTATTTCCGTCGTAAAGCCGGAGAATGGGAATTATATAAGTTTGAAGATACAAGCATTTGATACAGGTTGTAATACGCTATAAATAGCTTTGCTGTCAATGATATAACTGTGTTTGTCGGCTTATAACGAATAACGATATAACTTATAATTAAAAATATATGTATTCTCTTTTACCCTACAATACATTCGGCATCGATGTCAATGCCGCTCGTTTTTTAGAGTACACTTCGGTTGAAGAACTGAAGAAACTGATTGCGCAAGGTGCCGTTACGACACCTTTTTTGCATATTGGTGGCGGCAGTAATCTGTTGTTTACCAAAGATTACGACGGGCTGATATTACATTCCCGCATTGAAGGAATCGAAGTGACAGAAGAAGATGCTCACTCTGTATCAGTGCGAGTGGGAGCAGGGGTAGTATGGGATGACTTTGTAGCCTATTGTGTAGAGCATGGATGGTATGGAGCGGAGAACCTGTCGCTGATTCCCGGTGAGGTGGGGGCGAGTGCGGTGCAAAATATCGGAGCCTATGGCGTTGAGGTGAAAGACCTGATAACGGCTGTGGAAACGGTGAACATTCGAGCTGAAGAACATGTTTATTCAGTAGAGGAATGTGGATATACCTACCGCAACAGCATCTTTAAACGTCCGGAAAACAAGTCGGCTTTTGTTACTTATGTCCGTTTCCGGCTAAGTAAAGAAGAGCATTATACGTTAGACTATGGCACCATTCGTCAGGAACTTGAAAAATATCCGTCGTTGACCCTGTCTGTTATCCGGAAAGTGATTATTGATATCCGCGAGAGTAAGCTGCCCGATCCGAAAGTGTTGGGTAATGCCGGCAGTTTCTTTATGAACCCTATTGTGCCGAAAGAAAAACTGGAAGCTTTGCAACAGGAATATCCCCGCATACCCTATTATGAACTGGCCGACGGTCGCGTAAAGATTCCGGCAGGGTGGATGATCGATCAATGCGGCTGGAAAGGAAAAGCCTTGGGACCGGCTGCCGTGCATGATAAACAAGCACTGGTGCTGGTGAACCGTGGCGGAGCAAAAGGTAGTGATATTATTGCACTTTCAGATGCGGTTCGGGCTTCTGTTCGTGAGAAGTTCGGCATAGATATCCATCCGGAGGTCAACTTAATAAATTGAGAATTAATAAGTGAAAGTAAGAATTATAGGAAGTGGAACATCGACGGGAGTGCCTCAAATCGGCTGTACATGTCCGGTTTGTACTTCTTCCGATCCGAAAGATAATCGATTGCGTGCATCTGCTATTGTGGAGACCGATGACGCGCGGATTCTGATAGATTGTGGTCCCGATTTTCGGACACAGGTATTGCATCTCCCTTTTGAGAGGATAGATGGTGTGCTCATTACGCACGAACATTATGACCATGTAGGCGGACTGGACGATTTACGTCCGTTTTGCCGGTTCGGTTCCGTGCCTATTTATGCGGAAGATTATGTAGCGCAAGGATTGCGTTTGCGCATGCCCTATTGCTTTGTTGATCATCGTTATCCGGGTGTTCCTGATATTCCTTTGCAGGAAATTTCGGTGGGGCAATCCTTTTCTATAAACCACACGGAAGTGCTTCCTCTGCGTGTGATGCATGGCCGACTGCCGATTCTGGGATATCGTATCGGGCAGTTGGGTTATATCACTGATATGCTGATCATGCCCGAAGAATCTTATGAACAATTGGCAGGAATAGATGTTTTGGTAATGAATGCACTTCGCATCGCCTCGCATCCTACTCACCAAAATTTGGAAGAAGCATTGGCGGTGGCACGGCGTATTCAGGCAAAGAAGACATACTTTATACATATGAGTCATGATATAGGCTTGCATGCGGAGGTTGAAAAGGGCCTTCCGGAAAATATTCACCTGGCGTTTGACGGATTGGATATCTATCTTTGATTATTGGTGAAATTTTTAGCAAAAGTTTTGTTTTCTTTGTAGAAATTATTATTTTTGCACCTAGCCGATAAACAGCGAATATTATGAAACTTCGTACGATAGTGAAAATAGCGATCACGTCTTCTGTTGTACTTTTGTGCTCAGGTTTCGCATTGTACTCTTTTTTTAGGCTGTCGGCAGCCGAAGGGCAGAAAGATTTTAATCTTTATGAACTGGTGCCCTCCACAACTTCAGCAGTATTCGTTACTGATGATGTGCTCGAATTTGTAGCGGAAGTAGATGATCTGACTTGTAGTAAAAATCAGCAATATCTTTATGTATCCAAACTCTTTTCTTATCTGAAACAGAGCCTTTACGCCCTTTCAGAAGATACTCCCCACGGTTTGAGCCGGCAAATGAATCAAATGCTGATTAGTTTCCACGAGCCGGATAACGAACGTAATCAAGTACTTTATTGCAGATTAGGGAATGGAGATAAAGAACTCGTAAACAGATTTGTGCGTAAATATATATCCTCACTTTATCCGCCGAAAACATTTGTTTACAAAGGAGAAGAAATTGTCATTTATCCGATGGCGGACGGTGATTTCCTTGCCTGTTATTTGACATCTGATTTTATGGCATTGAGTTTTCAGAAAAAACTGATTGAAAACGTTATTGATGCATATAAAAGTGGAAAATCATTGGCTGATGATTCTGCCTTTGCAGGCATGCGTGCTCCGAAAAAAAGTGCGGCAATCGCTACCATCTATACCCGTATGCAAGGGATGATGGGATGGACAGAATTTGACATGAAGATGAAAGATGATTTCATCTATTTCTCCGGCATCACTCACGATGCAGACTCTTGTTTTGCGTTTATAAACCAGCTCCGTCAGCAGCAATCCGTAAAAGGATTTCCGGGTGAGGTATTGCCGTCTACAGCTTTCTGTTTTAGCAGGCAGGGGATTACGGACTGGGCGTCTCTGCTTTCTTATGGAAATGCGCAGGGGCAGGGTGTGGTTTCCCGTACGAGCGAAGTGCAAAATATAGATAAAGAGTTTTCGCGTTATTTGATGGAAAATGCCGGGCAGGATTTGGTTGCCTGTCTTTTTCAGCGTGAAGATACCTTACAGGGTGCAGCGGCAGTCTTGAGCCTGGCTGTGACAGATGTTGCCGAAGCCGAGCGAATGCTTCGTGCTCTTGTTAATGCCGCTCCGACGGATGAAGGAAGAAGAATTCCCCGTATAACTTATTGTTATACTGTAAATAAGGCATATCTTGTCTATCGGTTGCCTCAAACGACATTGTTTGAACAACTAACCAGTTTTGCGGAACCAACTTTGGATGTATATGCGGTATTCTATGGCGGGCGCTTGTTGCTCGCTCCTGATGCGGATGCTCTGTCGCATTATATTCGCCAACTGGATAAAGGTGAGGTACTCAATGGAGCGATGGCCTATCAGACAAGCATGGATCATTTGTCCGATTCATACCATTTTATGTTGATGGTGGATTTCGACCACATATTTCAGCAATCAGAAAATCACGTTCGTTTTGTACCGGATTTCTTTCTGCGTAACGCTGATTTCTTCCATAATTTTACCCTCTTTGTTCAGTTTGTCTGTACAGACGGAGTGATATATCCTAATATTGTTTTGAAATATAAATCAGAATAAAAAATCATCGTTTGTCTGCTTTCTCCATACATTTTCAAGACGCTATTTAATATTTGAATCTGTAAAATATGCAGAAAAATTCATCCCCCATTATAAACAAAGGAATAAATAAAAAACTTCTTCTTCTGAAGATGAAAAAGAAGACAAAGATTTGTTTTTCTTGAGGGAAGAAAAGGGTATAAAAAACTCCCGATGGAATTTAATCCCATCGGGAGTTTTTTATGCTTATTCGTCGAACGAATGACTTTCGGTTTAGAATGGCAGATCGTCTTTTGCGTCACCCGGAGTAAATTCCGGCATAGCCGACGGAGCAGCAGGAGGAACAGAGCCACCTGTGGCCATTGGGGCGCCAGTGCTGACACGTTCTACTTTCCATGCACGAATTCTATTAAACCAGCGGTCTTGCCATTGGTTAGAGTCAATGTCGAATGAAACAGTCAGTTCTTCGCCCATTTGAATGTTGAACTGATCTATTTTATCTGCCCCAAATACTTCGAAGCACATTTTGCGTGGATATTGGTCGTGACTTTCGATAACAAACTCTTGCGCTTTCCACTCGTTGCCGGTAGCTTTTGAAACTCCTCCTTTGGGCTGGAGGATAGCGATGATTTTTCCTGTAAATTCCATTGCGATAATTTTAAATTCTGCGGCGAAGTTACAATTTTTTAGTAATATCCCTCGCACAATACCTGTTTTTTCTTTTGTTTTATTGGGCAGCCCAAATCTTTTTTCGTAACTTTGTGCGATAGAACATTTAAAACTTAAATACACGAAAATATATGAAATTTATCGTTTCAAGTACTGCTCTTTCCAGCCATTTACAGGCCATCAGCCGTGTTATTAATTCAAAAAATGCGCTGCCAATTCTCGATTGTTTCCTCTTCGAATTGGAAGACGGAACATTGTCTGTGACTGTATCCGACAGTGAAACAACGATGGTGACTACCGTAGAAGTGAATGAAAGCGATACAAACGGGCGTTTTGCCGTAGTAGCGAAAACATTGCTTGACGCACTGAAAGAAATTCCGGAACAACCACTCACATTCGAAATCAATCCGGATAATTATGAAATAACAGTGCAGTACCAGAACGGAAAATACAGCCTGATGGGGCAGAATGCGGATGAATTCCCGCAATCGGCTACACTGGGTGATAATGCTGTCCGCGTAGAAATGGAAGCAAACGTACTTTTGGGAGGTATCAACCGTTCGGTGTTTGCTACTGCCGATGATGAACTTCGTCCGGTGATGAACGGTATTTATTTCGATATTACAACAGAAGACATTACAATGGTTGCTTCGGATGGTCATAAACTGGTGCGTTGCAAGACATTGGCAGCCAAAGGCAACGAGCGTGCAGCCTTCATTCTTCCGAAGAAACCGGCTACATTGCTTAAAAATCTTTTGCCGAAAGAACAAGGTACAGTGACCATCGAATTTGACGAACGCAACGCTGTTTTCATGCTCGAAAGCTACCGGATGGTTTGCCGCTTGATTGAAGGACGTTACCCAAACTACAACTCGGTAATTCCGCAAAATAATCCGCACAAAGTAACTGTAGACCGCCAACAACTGGTAGGAGCTTTGCGTCGTGTGTCTATCTTCTCGTCACAAGCCAGCAGTTTGATTAAACTCCGTATGCAGGAAAACCAGATTGTGATTTCCGCGCAAGATATTGATTTCTCTACTTCTGCTGAAGAAACACAAGTTTGCCAGTATGCAGGTGCTGCAATGAGCATCGGTTTTAAATCGACATTCCTCATCGACATACTGAACAATATTTCAGCAGACGAAGTAGTCATCGAACTTGCAGATCCTTCACGTGCCGGAGTAATCATCCCGGTAGAGCAGGAAGAAAACGAAGACCTGCTGATGCTGCTGATGCCGATGATGCTAAATGATTAATGCTAATTCATCACAGAGGACGCAGAGGACACAGAGGATAAATTTGAATATTTATTAAATAACCCTCTGTGTCCTCTGCGTCCTCTGTGGTGACCCAATAAAATAAACAGAAATGAAATTAAACCTGAAAAACCCCATTGTTTTCTTTGATTTAGAAACAACAGGAACCAATATCAACACAGACCGGATTGTTGAAATCTGCTATCTGAAAGTATATCCGAATGGAAATGAAGAAGCAAAAACATTACGTATCAATCCTGAAATGCATATCCCGGAAGCATCCTCTGCGATACATGGCATTTATGATGCCGATGTAGTAGATTGTCCCACTTTCAAAGAAGTGGCAAAAAACATAGCCAGGGACATTGAAGGTTGCGATTTGGCAGGATTTAATTCCAACCGTTTTGATATTCCTGTTCTTGCCGAAGAATTTCTTCGTGCCGGAGTGGATATTGATATGACAAAACGCAAATTTGTAGATGTACAGGTCATCTTTCATAAAATGGAACAACGCACCCTGTCTGCTGCCTACAAGTTTTATTGCGACAAAAATCTGGAAGACGCGCACACTGCCGAAGCAGATACACGAGCCACTTACGAGGTGCTGAAAGCGCAGTTAGACCGATACTCCGATCTTCAGAATGATATTGCGTTCCTGGCTGATTATTCAAGTTTCAGCAAGAATGTCGATTTTGCCGGACGTATGGTGTACGATGATAATGGAGTAGAAGTGTTCAACTTCGGAAAATATAAGGGAATGTCTGTAGCCGAGGTATTGAAGAAAGATCCCGGATATTACAGTTGGATTTTGAATAGTGATTTCACGCTGAACACCAAGGCGGTATTGACAAAAATCCGCTTGCGTGAAATGAGTAATTTGATTACAAAATAATGCTAAAAGGAAAGAAAATAATTCTTGGAATTACCGGCAGTATTGCCGCGTATAAGGCGTGCTATATCATTCGTGGACTGATAAAACAAGGAGCGGAAGTGCAAGTTGTAATTACTCCGGCGGGAAAAGAATTTATTACTCCGATCACTCTTTCGGCGTTGACCAGTAAACCGGTCATCAGTGAGTTTTTTGCCCAGCGTGACGGAACATGGAACAGTCACGTCGATCTTGGCTTGTGGGCAGATGCTGTCTTGATTGCTCCGGCCACTGCCTCCACTATCGGTAAAATGGCCCACGGAATAGCCGACAATATGTTGATAACCACTTATCTTTCAGCAAAAGCTCCCGTGTTTGTTGCTCCGGCAATGGACCTCGATATGTTTGCTCATCCTGCCACCCAGAAAAATCTGGATATTCTGCGTTCCTACGGTAATCATATTATCGAGCCGGGGACAGGAGAACTAGCCAGCCATCTGGTAGGGAAGGGGCGAATGGAAGAGCCGGAGAATATCATCCGAGTATTAGATGAATTTTTTGCTTCGAGTGACGAACTATCCGGAAAGAAAGTGATGATTACCGCCGGACCGACTTATGAAAAGATTGATCCGGTGCGCTTCATAGGCAATTATTCGTCCGGAAAGATGGGATTTGCGTTAGCAGAAGAATGTGCCCGTCGCGGAGCACAGGTGACCTTGATAACAGGTCCTGTCCAACTCAAAACGCAACATTCTGGTATTATCCGTGTCGATGTCGAATCTGCCGGGGAGATGTACGAAGCGGCACAGGCTCATTTTCCAGATGCTGATGCAGGGATTCTCTGTGCGGCAGTAGCAGACTATCGTCCGGAAACGGTAGCCGATAAGAAGATTAAGCGGGAAAAAGAAGAAGAACTGACCCTGCATCTTCGGGCAACACAAGATATTGCTGCCTCTTTAGGAGCTATAAAAAGAAAACAACAATGTCTGGTTGGCTTTGCGCTCGAAACCAATAATGAGCAGCAGAATGCCGAAGGAAAGCTCGAACGCAAGAACTTCGATTTTATTGTGCTCAACTCGTTGAATGATGCTGGAGCCGGTTTCCGCCATGATACTAATAAGATAAGTATAATCGACAGGAAAGGTCGTACAGACTATCCTTTGAAGTCGAAAACGGAAGTAGCTCAAGACATCATCGATCGTCTGGTAGCCACCCTGTCTCCCAATTTTTAATTTTTAATTTTTAATTAATTTGTTACGTTCACTATACATTCAGAATTACGCATTGATAGAAAAACTGGATATCAGTTTTGAAACAGGCTTTTCCGTTATAACAGGTGAAACGGGAGCCGGGAAATCAATTATTCTGGGAGCTATCGGACTCCTGCTGGGGCAGCGTGCCGATGTGAAAGCGATTCGTCGCGGGGCTTCCAAATGTATCATAGAGGCGCGGTTTGATATTGCTGCCTACGGTATGCGTCCGTTTTTTGAAGAAAATGAATTGGAATATGATGAAGAGTGTATTTTGCGCCGTGAGGTACAGGCTTCCGGGAAAAGCAGGGCATTCATCAACGATACTCCCGCCTCATTGGCACAAGTGAAAGAACTGGGCGAACAGTTGATAGATGTACATTCTCAACATCAGAATCTGTTGCTCAATAAAGAAGGATTCCAGTTGAACGTGCTTGACATTCTGGCACATAATGATGCAGTATTGGAGAAATACCATTTGTGTTATGGAGAATGGAAGCAGACAGATCGTGAATTGGCTGAATTAATGTCACTGGCAGAGAAAAGCCGTTCCGATGAAGATTATATCCGCTTCCAACTCGAACAGCTCGAAGAAGCCCATCTTGTGGAAGGAGAGCAGGAGGAGCTGGAGCAGGAAGCTGAAACACTAAGTCATGCAGAGGAAATTAAAGCCGGACTTTATCGGGTAGAACAGTCATTTGTCTCGGATGAAGGCGGATTGCTTTCATACCTGAAAGATAGTCTGAATACGCTGAATAACCTGCAAAGAGTCTATCAGCCTGCTAAGGAACTTACCGAACGTATGGAGAGCGCCTATATCGAATTGAAAGATATTTCGCATGAAGTCTCCTCACAAAGCGATTCCGTTGAATTCAATCCGGTCCGTCTGGACGAAGTGAACGAACGGTTGAACCTGATTTATTCCTTGCAACAGAAACATCGGGTACAGACTCTTGATGAATTGATAGCGTTGACGGATGAATATCGTAGCAAATTGTCTGATATCACTTCCTATGATGAGCGTATTGCCGAGCTGACCGCTCGTAAAGAGGAACAATATAAGCAGGTGAAACAACAAGCAGAATTGCTGACCAAGGCCCGTACGAAAGCTGCGCGTGAAGTAGAAAAGCAATTGGCCGCCCGCTTGATTCCGTTGGGAATGCCGAATGTTCGTTTCCAGATCGAAATGGGACTGAAGAAAGAACCGGGATTGCAAGGGGAAGATACAGTCAACTTCCTGTTTTCTGCCAATAAGAACGGCACCTTGCAGAATATCTCTTCCGTAGCTTCGGGAGGTGAAATTGCCCGCGTCATGCTTTCTATAAAAGCATTGATTGCCGGAGCTGTGAAACTGCCGACTATCATATTTGACGAAATAGACACTGGTGTCTCCGGTGAAATTGCCGACCGCATGGCAGACATGATGCAGGAAATGGGCGACCGGAACCGTCAGGTAATCAGCATCACCCACCTGCCGCAAATTGCTGCCCGTGGACGTGCTCATTATAAAGTATATAAGAAAGACAGCGATACGGAAACAAACAGTCATATCCGCCGTCTCACTGATGAAGAACGAGTAGAGGAAATAGCTCATATGCTTAGTGGCGCCACTCTGACCGAGGCCGCCCTTAGCAATGCCAAATCCCTGTTGGCAGCCTCTCCCTCTCGCTAATGAATAATAATAGATTGAATAAATAAGTATGGAATATAAAAAAGACAGCAGAAATGACTCTACCTCCTCTTCTGGGGATGCTCGTGGAGAAGCGCAAATGATTTTCGGTGTTCGTGCCGTGATAGAAGCCATTCAGGCAGGTAAAGAAATTGATAAAATTCTGGTAAAGAAAGACATTCAGAGTGATCTTTCCAAAGAACTGTTTGCCGCTTTGAAAGGGCTGCTGATACCGGTTCAACGTGTTCCGGTGGAACGTATCAACCGTATCACCCGGAAAAATCATCAGGGAGTGGTTGCTTTCATTTCTTCTGTGACTTATCAGAAGACGGAAGATCTTGTTCCTTTCTTGTTTGAACAAGGGAAAAATCCATTTTTTGTTATGCTCGACGGAGTGACCGATGTACGTAATTTCGGAGCCATTGCCCGTACCTGCGAATGTGCAGCTGTCGATGCAGTGATTATTCCAGTCCGCGGAAGTGCGTCTGTCAATGCAGATGCCGTGAAAACATCGGCAGGAGCGCTGCACACGCTGCCTGTGTGTCGTGAGCAGAACCTCCGTTCAACTCTGCAATATCTGAAAGACAGCGGTTTTCGCATTGTAGCTGCTACCGAGAAGGGAGATTACGACTATACAAAAGCCGATTATACAGGACCGCTGTGCATCATCATGGGAGCGGAAGATACGGGAGTTTCTTATGATAACCTTGCGCTCTGTGACGAATGGGTGAAAATCCCGATGCTGGGTACCATCGAATCTCTGAATGTTTCCGTGGCTGCCGGTATCCTGATTTACGAAGCTGTGAAACAAAGAAATAATGACTGATATGAAGAAGATTTTAATTCTACCTTTGCTGCTTTTCTTCCTGATACAGGGAAGCATGGCGCAAACTCCCAAATGGGTAGAGAAGGCAAAACGTGCAGTCTTCTCTGTGGTGACTTATGACAAGAATGATAAAATGCTGAATACCGGAAACGGATTTTTTGTATCTGAAGATGGATTGGCTTTATCAGATTATACTCTTTTTAAAGGAGCCGAACGTGCGGTGGTAATCACTTCCGAAGGCAAACAGATGCCGGTCAGCCTGATACTTGGGGCGAATGATATGTATGATGTCATTAAGTTCTGTGTGGCTATCACCGAGAAGAAAGTACCTGCGCTGATTGTGGCTAAAACAGCTCCGGCAGTGGGAGCCGATGCGTGGATGCTTCCTTATTCTACACAAAAAAGTATCGCTTGCGTTACTGGTAAGGTGAAAGATGTTTCCAAAGTAGCCGGAGAATATCATTACTATACATTAGGCATGCAGATGAAAGATAAGATGGTGAGCTGTCCGGTGATGAATGCCGAAGGTCAGGTGTTCGGTATTGCGCAGAAATCATCCGGCGTCGATACAGTGACTACTTGCTATGCGGCAGGAGCAGCTTTTGCCATGTCACAGAAAATCAGTGCTCTTTCTTTGGGAGACGCTGCTTTGAAAAAGATTGGTATTCGGAAAGGGCTGCCCGAAACGGAAGATCAGGCATTAGTGTACTTGTTTATGGCATCTTCAAGCCTGTCGGGTGACGATTACGAAAAGCTGTTGGATGATTTTATCCGTCAGTTCCCAGCTAATGCGGATGGTTATCTTCGTCGTGCCAATTATTATGCAGCTAAAGGTAAAGACGATCAGACTTGGTATGATAAAGCAGTTGCCGACTTTAATCAGGCTTTGAAAGTAGCCCAGAAAAAAGATGATGTATATTATAATATAGGTAAGCTGATATATGCTTATCAATTGTCGAAGCCGGAAAAAACGTATAAAGACTGGACTTATGACACTGCTTTGCAAAATGTTCGTCAGGCAATCGCTATTGATCCGCTGCCCATTTACATTCAAATGGAAGGTGATATACTGTTTGCCCAGCAAGACTATGCTGGTGCTTTGGCAGCTTATGAAAAGGTAAATGCCAGCAACATTGCTTCTCCGGCCACTTTCTTTAGTGCTGCCAAGACGAAGGAGCTGATGAAAGGTGACCCGAAAGAAGTCGTAGCTTTGATGGATAGCTGTATTGCCCGTTGCCCGCAACCGATCACGGCAGATTTTGCTCCATATTTGTTGGAACGTGCGCAGATGAATATGGATGCCGGCCAGCCACGCAATGCGATGCTTGATTATGATGCTTATCATACGGCAGTCAAAGGAGAAGTGAACGACGTATTCTATTATTATCGTGAACAGGCCGCTTTGAAAGCACGCCAATTCCAGCGCGCCTTAGATGATATAGTTAAAGCAGTCGAAATGAATCCGACAGACCTGACCTATCAGGCGGAACATGCAGTGGTAAACCTGCGTGTAGGACGTTATGAAGAAGCTATTCAGATTTTGAATAATCTATTGAAGGCTGATCCTAAATATGCCGAAGCTTACCGTTTGTTGGGGCTTTGCCAGATACAGTTGAAAAAGACAGATGAAGCCTGTGGAAACTTCAAAAAAGCGAAAGATTTAGGTGATCCGAATGTAGATGAGCTGATTACAAAATATTGCAAGTAAATTATGAAATCACCCATGCTACAACGATCTGTGGTATGGGTGATTTGTTTAACTCCTTATTCTTGTTTTGTTTTATCAGACTATCTGGAAAAGTAAACTAAATTGTTGATATTTTATGAATTAGCAATAAATGTAGTAACTTCAAAACCTTTGAATCATAAAAATGAATCCCTGCCAACTCGAAAATTGGCAGGGATTCCTCGTGTTCGCCCGACATGGGCATAGTCTAACGGGTGCAAGTCCCTAACGCAGCTTAATAGCGGCAAGCGTACAGCCAAAG
>NZ_JADMQH010000012.1:0-204894 GCF_015559655.1 Bacteroides sp. 1001136B_160425_E2
GAAAGTTATAAATCTACCCTCACCACCCCTCACCCTTGACCCATTCATTAGCGCAACGTTTAACTCGTTTCTATGCAATTATGAATATCTGAAAGCGGACAACTTTTGTACAAAATCAAACATTACTAATATGGAAACGGACATAAAAAAAGAGTTTTGTAAAACCGATGTCTGTAAGTTAGTCTACCTTTGTTGCTAATATATGGAGAAGTAATAACAGAAATAGATTGAAACAATGAATAGCAAACTTCTAATGGTGGCAACAGGAATTATTTTCCTGGCTGCTTGTAATGTTCCGAAAGAAAATGAGATGAAATGGTTTGACCGTGCGGTGAATACATCCGGACATCAATTGCTCTATATGGCAGAAAAGTTGAAAAACGAACCGGATACCCTTTGTTTTCCACGTTCTTTGAAAGATGGAAAATATCGCTTGGAAAAACCTTCGGATTGGACTTCCGGTTTTTTTCCGGGCTGCCTGTGGCTGGCGTATGAACTTACAGCTAAGGAAGAATTGGCAAAACAGGCACGTTTGTATACTGACCGTCTGGAAGCGATGCAGTATTATACGAAAAATCACGATTTGGGTTTTATGATGTTTTGTAGTTACGGTCAGGGCATCCGTCTAAAACCGGAACCAGCGGACAGCCTGATTCTCGTTCGCGCTGCCGAAAGCCTTTGTACGCGCTTTGAACCGAAAGTCGGATTGATTCGTTCATGGGACTTTGGCAATTGGAGTTATCCTGTCATTATTGATAACATGATGAATCTGGAGATGCTTTTCTGGGCATCGGAGCAGACCGGTAATCCGAAGTATCGGGAAATTGCCATAGCACATGCCGACAACACACTGAAGAATCATTTTCGGGAAGATATGACATCTTATCATGTAGTCAGTTATTTGCCGGAAGATGGTACAGTCGAGTCGAAAGGTACTTACCAAGGATATGATGATGAATCGTCTTGGGCACGTGGTCAGGCTTGGGCCGTATATGGATATACCATGTGTTATCGTTTCACAAAACAACAGGCCTATCTGAAAGCGGCTTATAAGATCGCTGAATTTATAATGAGCCATTGCCCGTCCGAAAAAGATTTTATCCCTTATTGGGATTATAATGCTCCGAACATTCCCAATGAACCTCGCGATGCTTCGGCGGCTGCCATTACAGCTTCCGCATTGTTGGAATTAAGCGGTTATGGGGACAAAAAACAAGGGCGGAAGTATTTCCGTTATGCCGGACAAATCTTGAAACAGCTTTCTTCAGAAACATACCTGGCAAGGGAAGGAGAGAATCACGGATTTATTCTCATGCATTCGGTGGGTAGCTTCCCTCACAAAAGTGAAGTCGATACTCCATTGATTTATGCCGATTATTATTATCTGGAGGCTTTGAAACGATATAAAGAAATTAAAGCTAACGGGTATATGTGATAAAAGTGGCTGGAAATATATATCTTTGTTTTAGTTAAAATGTTCTTGAACCGTGATTACTTATGAAAGACCGATATATACAAATTTGTTATTTGATTGTTTTAGCCATTTGTTTCCAATTTATTCCGGTGTCTACTTTATTGGCAGATGAGACTCCAGTTCGTTTTAAACGTTTGTCTGTAGATGATGGACTGTCGTACAATACAGTGCTTGCTTTAACTCAAGATCATAACAATAAGATATGGGTAGGCACTACTGAAGGATTGAACTGGCATGATGGCTTCCGCTTTGCGTCTTTTTATAAATCTTTGGGCGATACTGCCAGTTTGGGGAATAACTACATCTATTCTCTTTATACTGACCGCAAGGGAACTGTGTGGGCAGGGACAATGGTCGGACTTTCCCGGTATAATATTATAGGCAATGATTTTACAAATTACTCATTACCGGGTAATCAGTCGGTTCAGGTGTTTGCGATGGAAGAGCCGGCAGACAGGGAACAGTTGTTGTTAGGAACCAACCGGGGATTAGTGCTTTTTGAGAAAACGGATGGCAAGATGAACATTCTTCCCCAGTTAGAGGGGAAGAATGTTTATTCAGTTCGTGCTATAGGAGACGGAGCATTACTTGGAACTTCAAAAGGCATTTATTTCTATTATTTTCGTAATGGCAATATTGTTCAGTTGCTTCCAGAGCTGAAGAATGAAGTAATCTCCAATATTATTTATGATGATAAAACCCGGAATTGTTGGTTAGCCTCTTTGACAAACGGGGTATATTTGGTAAATGAAAGATTCCAGATTCAAGAGCATTATAGCCGGAAAAACTATCCGAAACAGTTTGTTTCTGATGCTGTCCGGGCTTTGCAACTGGATGACCGGGGAAGATTATGGATTGGAACGGTAGAAGGACTGCTGATTCTCCAACCGGATACAAAAAGTATTTCGCAATATCGCTTTTCCTATGAAGACTCTTCTTCTTTGGGGCATAATTCCGTACGTTCTCTTCTAAGGGATCATCAGGGGGGAATGTGGGTAGGTACTTATCACGGAGGGCTTAATTATTATCATGTATTAGCTCCTGATTTTCGTGTCCTGCAACATTCCGTCTACCGTAATTCTTTGAGTGACAATACCGTCAGTTGCATAGCGGAAGCCCCTTTTGATAATAATCTTTGGATTGGTACAAATGATGGAGGGTTGAATCATTATGACAGGACAACCGGGCATTTCACTTGTTATTCTGATAAAGGCAACAAAGCCGGCTCCTTGCGTTCGAATAACATTAAATGTGTGTTTCCCGAGAAAAATGGTTCAGTTTATATCGGTATGCATAACGGCGGGTTGAGCCATTTGAATATCAAGACCGGACATATAAGTAATTATGATATTCCCGATGCCGCATCCTTGGAAAATAGTTGCTATTCGTTGTTGGATGGAGACGATGGTACACTTTGGATTGGTTCGATGGCTGGTTTGTATCGTTTTGATTATCAAACAAGACAAATCTCCTTGCATCCTTTGGCAATCAGATATCCTCAACTGAAAGATGTGCTTGTCTCTACCTTGTTCCGTGATTCAAGACGGCGTGTCTGGATTGGCACGGAAGAAAGCTTGTACATGTGTGCTGACGGAGAAATGCGAGTGATGGCTGATTCGGCAGGGGCTTATTCTCTTGGCCTGATACAGGCGTTGTGTGTATATGAAGACAGTAGCCATGCCATTTGGGTAGGCACTTCTTCCGGATTGTACCGTTATAAAGAAGGGACTTCTCCTTCATGGGAGCGTTATTCTATGATTGACGGTTTGCCTAATGATTGTATCAGCGGTATTTTGGAAGATAAAAAAGGAAGGTTGTGGCTCACAACAAGCAGGGGGCTTTCCTGTTTTGATTTACATAAAAGGAATTTCTGCAACTATATCAAACAAGATGGTTTGCCGAACAATCAGTTTATGCAGTCGGCAGTATGTAGCTCAAAAGACGGCACTTTCTTTTTAGGAACTTTGAATGGAGTCGTTTTTTTTAATCCCGAACACTTCTCCGGCAGTCCTTTTACGCCTAATGCAGTGATAACCGGATTGTCCATACAGAATCTTCCGATAAGGCAGGCTAAAGACGGAGATGTCGATTTTTATCAGGCTGACAACGGGAAGTTGCTGGGAGTCTCTTTTCCTTCGGAACTCAAGATGTTCAGAATCACTTTTTCTGTAATTAACTACCTGTCAAACAGCCGTAACA
Source organism: Bacteroides sp. 1001136B_160425_E2 (assembly GCF_015559655.1). Classification (NCBI taxonomy): domain Bacteria; kingdom Pseudomonadati; phylum Bacteroidota; class Bacteroidia; order Bacteroidales; family Bacteroidaceae; genus Bacteroides; species Bacteroides sp. 1001136B_160425_E2. The sequence continues at coordinate 3,674 of NZ_JADMQH010000012.1, forward strand.
GGTTTGCCTATAAGCTGGAAGGTTACGATTCGGATTGGATTTATGCTACATGGGCAGGAAGCCGTGGAGTGAACTATTGGAATTTGTCTCCGGGTAGATATGTTTTTAAAGTAAAGGCATGTAGTGACAGTGGACAATGGGCTGAAACCCCTGCGGAATTTTTTATTGATATTATTCCGATGTGGTATCAGACATGGTGGGCAAAAACGTTGTTTTTCCTCTTTATCATCGGTATTTTAGTTTTTATATTTTATTTCTTTATTGTTCGTGCCAAGATGAGGATGCAGGTACAGATTGAGCATATCGAACGGAATAAGATAGAAGAAATCAGCCAGGAGAAAGTCCGTTTTTATATTAATATGTCTCATGAATTGCGCACACCTTTAAGTCTGATATTAGCTCCGTTAGAGGAATTGCTGGGCGAAAAGAACTCTTTCGAGCCCGCTGTGCAGCAAAAATTGTCTTATGTTTATAAGAATGGACAGAAATTACTGCACATTGTCAATCAACTACTTGACTTCAGGAAGGCAGAGTCGGGAACATTACCTATTAATATAGTTTCAGGGCCGGTTGGGAGCATGACAATGAATGTATTCAATTTATTTAAAGAGAATGCACGGAAACGAAATATTAATTTTCATTTTCGTTCGGATTTGAAAGATGAATTATTTCCTGTCGACAGGATGTATTTGGAAACGATATTGATGAATTTACTTTCCAATGCGTTTAAGTTTACTCCTGACAGTGGAGAAATCTCATTATCATTGTGGAAGAAGGAGGCTGTTTACGGATTTACGATACGTGATAATGGTATAGGTATTCCAGAAGAGAAGCTTTCCCGTATTTTCGAACGCTTTTACCAAGTGGACGATAATCAGAAAGGTTCCGGTATTGGCTTGTCTTTGGTGAAATTGTTGATAGACAAGCATAGGGGTACGATAGAGGTCGCTAGTGAAATCGGGAAATTCACAGAATTCAGGGTGATTTTGCCGGCAGACATCCATGTATTTCCAGCTGAAGAGCAAAAACAGGACACGAAAGCGACCTTCACTTTATCAGAACCTATGTATTCTCCTATGGATGTTTCCTATATGGAAGAGGTTGCAGTTGATTCTACTGACATGGAGAAACCGGATGGTATGGAAGAAGAAGGGAGAGCGACTATCCTGCTGGTGGATGATAATAAGGAAATGGTTGATTATTTGAAAGATAATTTTAAATCGGATTATATCACGTTGATAGCCGGAAACGGGGAAGAAGCACTGGAAATGATGAAGGAACAGAAAGTGGATTTAATTCTTTCTGATGTCATGATGCCGGGGATAGACGGTATTAAGTTATGTGAGATTGTGAAGAAGAACATGCAAACCTGCCATATTCCGGTTATTCTGTTGTCGGCGAAAGGCAGTCTTGAGGCGCAGACTGCGGGTATTCAGGCAGGTGCGGACGATTATATCCCCAAACCTTTCTCTATGTATCTCTTGAAAGGAAAAATCAATAATATCCTGAAAGCCAGGCAGCGTTTGAGATACTATTATTCCAGCACGATTGATATTGATGCGGCAAAAATGACTTCGAATAAACTGGACGAGGAGTTTATTACCAAGGCTATTCAGACTGTGGAAGAAAACATCTCTGATGAAGACTTTACAGCCGATGATCTTGCGGAGAAACTTTTTATGAGCCGTTCGTCACTATACTACAAAATGAATTCCATATCAGGTGAACCGCCGGCAAATTTTATTCGGCGAATACGTTTCAATATGGCGTGCAAATTATTGTTGGACGGACGTTATTCCATATCGGAAGTGAGTGCCATGGTAGGTTTTGCCTCCCGGTCTTATTTCTCTACTAGTTTTAAAAAATATATGGGTTGTATGCCTTCTGATTATGTGAAAAAGCAGAGGAAATAGTGTCCAAGAGGCTCTTTTGAATAAAATCTAAAAAACTTTGATAGTTTTTAGCACTCTTCTGGCAGTTATCGGACAAACAAAAAATGATACAAAACACCCTTTCATTTTAATCCTCATATCTTAGTGGTGGAATTTAAAACCTCTAAAACGACGATAAGTATGAGAAAAATGAAAAACATGAAAGTGGTATTGTCTGCTTTGTTCGGACTCTCTTTTTCCTGGAATGTATGTGCACAGCAAAGTGATATTAAAGATCAAGGGTATGTGCACAAATCATCCACCTCTTATGAATATCCGACAGATCCGGCAGTACTGCAGAAATTAGACCAATGGCGAGACTTGAAATTCGGTGTACTGTTCCACTGGGGACTTTATTCCGTACCGGGTACTTTCGAGTCGTGGCTGTTGTGTTCGGAAGAAAAATTTATTCCGCGCCGCACTAAAATCTTCGGTGATATGCCTTATGATGATTTCAAAAAATGGTATTGGGGATTAAGCGAATCTTTCAATCCCACCAAGTTTGCTCCGGAAGTATGGGCAGACATTATGAAAGATGCCGGCATGAAATATATGATTTTCACTACCAAACATCACGACGGCTTTTGTATGTTTGACACGAAGGAAACTGATTTCTCGATAACTAAAGGGCCATTTAGAAACAATCCTTTAAAAGATGTGACCTATCAAGTGTTTGATGCTTTCCGTCAGAAAGACTTTATGATAGGTGCTTACTTCTCCAAGCCCGATTGGCATTGCAATGATTACTGGAGTAGAGACAGGGCAACGCCCACCCGGAATGTGAATTATGACATCAAGCTGAATCCGGATAAATGGAAACGTTTTCAAGGATATACGGCTAATCAAATCAATGAACTCATGACACGTTATGGTCGGGTAGACCTTCTTTGGCTGGACGGGGGCTGGGTAAGGGCTCCCAAGGAAGACATCAAGATGGATCAAATCATAGATAAGGCACGCGAATACCAACCCGGATTGATAGCGGTAGACCGGACTGTGCCCGGACGGAACGAAAATTACCAAACGCCGGAACTGACTATTCCCAAGCAGCAACTGGATCATCCTTGGGAAAGTTGCATCACACTGACCAATCATTGGGGATGGTGGAAAGACGCTCCTTACAAATCGGCAGCTCAAGTAATCAATATTCTCACGGAGATTGTGGCTAAAGGCGGTTCTTTGGTTTTGGGTGTGGGGCCTACGCCGGAAGGCACTATCGAGGAAGAGGGAATACGGCGCTTGAAAGAGATAGGTCAATGGCTGAAAATAAATGGTGAAGCAATCTACAACACACGCACTACTCCTGTCTATCAAAGTGAGAATGTCTGGTTCACGGCTAATAAAGATGGAAAGACGCTGTATGCTATCTATGTACTACCGGACAATGTAGAATTGCCGCAGGAAATTGTATGGGAAGGAAATGAACCTGCCGGCAAGATGGTATTGCTTCAAACTGGTCGTAGCGTGAAGTATCGGACGAAAGATGGCAAAGTGACAGTAACTCTGCCGAAAGGATTGAAAAATGAATCGCTGGTTTTCAAATTTAAGCAGAAATTATAATGATGCTTTTTGTTTAACTATTTAATATTATCAAAGTATGAAAAACATCTTAACAGGTCGCATGCGGAAGGTTTTATTTATCGCCGTATGTATCAGGTCGTCTTTGTGGGGCGAGATTTGTTATTCCGCAGAGACGAGTAGGATTTGGTCGGGCAGTGACACCGGCAAAGAGTGGGTAAGTTCCGGTTTACAACAGAACAATAGTATAAAAGTAACAGGGGTTGTTACGAGTGAGGGTGGCGAACCTATTATTGGTGCTACTGTACAAGTGAAAGGGACTTCCACAGGAGTTATCACAGATATTGACGGCCGTTATACAATTACGGTACCTGATGGAAATTCAATTTTATCGGTTTCATTTATTGGCTACCAGTCACAAGAAATAAAGGTGAACTCCCGAAGGGGGATTAATGTACGTTTGCAGGAAAATGTACAAAGTCTGGATGAAGTAATGGTTGTTGCATACGGTGTGCAGAAAAAAGCGACATTGACCGGTGCTATATCAAGTGTCGGCACGGAGGCTTTACTGAAATCACCTAGTGCCAGTGTCACTAACTCTTTGGCAGGGCAGTTGCCGGGAGTTTCTTCCATGCAGGCAAGTGGACAACCGGGAGCTGACAATGCGAAAATATTTGTACGTGGTGTAGGTTCATTGACGGAAGGGGGAGCTGCTCCGCTTATTCTTGTGGATGGCGTGGAGCGTTCTTTCTATCAAATGGATCCTAACGAGATAGAATCTATTAATGTATTAAAAGATGCTTCGGCTACGGCTGTATTCGGAGTGCGTGGTGCAAACGGAGTCATATTGGTCACTACCCGCCGGGGAGAAGAAGGAAAGGCTAAAATCTCGATTAGTTCGAATGTCGGTATTCAGATGCCTACCCGTATATTGGATGTGGCAGACAGCTATACAACCGCTTCTTTATTCAGAGAGGCACAACGTAATGACGGAGTTGCAGATGACCAGTTGGCTTTCTCGGAGTATGATATGGAACGTTTTCGTTTGGGAGATTCCCCTATTCTATATCCTAATGTGAACTGGTATGATTATTTGATGAATAAGGCTGCTGTTCAAACTCAACATAATGTAAGCATTTCCGGAGGAACAAAAGATATCCGTTATTTTGTATCGTTAGGTTTTTTGTTTCAGAATGGTTTGTTTAAACAACTGGACGGGCTTGATTATGATAACAATTACAGCTATACCCGTTATAACTATCGTGCCAATCTCGATGTAAACCTCACACGTACCACTACGTTAAAGTTCGGCATGGGCGGAATTGTAGGCAACCAGCGTGACCCGGGAGGCAGTGGCAATGTATGGAAACAGCTTACGTGGTCGTTGCCATTCTCATCTCCGGGAATTGTCGATGGAAAAAAAGTGGTGACACAGAGTACACGTTTTCCCGGAGTTAAAATGGAGAATCAAGTAATTAATGGATTTTATGGCTATGGTTATGATCGCAAAGTCTCGAATAATATGACATTCGATTTGAACTTGTCTCAAAATCTGGATTTTATAACCAAGGGGCTTTCCATCGAAGTGAAAGGGGCATATAATACGGATTACTCTTACATTAAAACCGTACGGGGACATGTGGAAACATATACTCCTTTTTATAAATCCGAAATAGACGGATCAGGACTTGATGTTGAAGACCCTGATTTTGATAAGAGCCTTGTGTATCGGATAACGGGGGAAAATATGATGAAAACTTATGGAACCGGGGATAAAAAACGTGCCCGTGACTGGTATGTGGAAGGAAGTATTCGTTATAATCGCAAATTCGGAGAACATAATGTAGGTGCCTTATTGCTGTACAACCAAAGTAAAAAGTACTATCCTAATTATCCTAATAAGTTTTGGGATGTCCCGACTGCTTATGTTGGCTTGGTAGGTCGTTTGACTTATGATTATAAGTCGAAATATATAGCAGAATTTAATATTGGTTATAATGGTTCCGAGAACTTTGCGCCGGATAAACGTTTTGGTACATTCCCTGCAGGTTCTATCGGCTATGTTATAACAGAAGAGAAATTCATTCCCAAAAATGACTTCTTAACCTATCTGAAAGTGCGTGCTTCTGTTGGATTGGTCGGTAATGACAACATGTCCAGTAACCGCTTCCTTTATTTGCCGGACTCTTATTCAATAAACAATTCCGATTGGCTTCAAAAAGCCTATCAGGATAAGAACGGGTATATTTTCGGATTGACAAATACGGTCTATCAGGCAGCAGCGAAAGAACTTATGCTGGGAAATTCGAATGTAACCTGGGAAACTGCCTTAAAGCAGAATTATGGTATAGACGCTTATTTCTTCAGCGACCGTTTGAAATTGACAGTCGATTACTTCCGGGAAAATCGTCGTGATATTCTGATACAGCGTAGTACAGTCCCTTCCTTGATTGCAATGAATGGTATATTACCTGTGGTTAACATGGGTAAAGTAAATAATCAAGGATATGAAGTGGATTTAAAATGGAATGATCGTATTAAGGACTTTTCATATTATATAAATACAAATGTCTCTTATTCTAAAAATAAGATTATTTATCAGGATGAAGTAGAACCGAACGAACCTTATATGTGGCGTACCGGACATGAAGTGGGAGCCCGATTCGGATATTTAGCACAGGGGTTCTATAACGAGGACGACTTTGATGCGGATGGTAATGTTCGTGCGGAGCTGCCTCAACCGCAAGGGAAAAAGTACCCTGGCGATATTAAGTTTGCAGATTTGAACGGTGATAATATAATTGATAATGACGACCAGACCAAAATAGGGAATCCCAAACGTCCGGCTTATACGTTCGGTTTAAATTTAGGCGGAGAATATAAAGGCTTTTTTGCTTCTATGAATTGGACGGGAGCAGCTCAATGTGATATTGAAATGGCAAATGCTTATAAGCGTCCTTTTTATGAGGGGCAGGTACTTTATCAGTATATGGCCGACGGGCGTTGGACGCCTGAAACAGCAGCAACGGCTGTGTATCCACGTTTATCCGTTTCGAGTACGGCCAATCAGGAGACATCAAGTGTGTGGCTAAAAGATGCCTCATACATAAAACTTAAAAATTTGACGATTGGGTATAATATCACTCAACAGAAAATTTTAAAAGCAATCGGTGCCTCTAAGTTGACTGTTCAATTTACAGGCTATAATCTTTTGACATTTGACAAATTGAAAGTTTTTGATCCCGAAGGAGAATTGACACGTGATACGAATACGTATCCCATTATGAAAATCTTCAGTCTGGGAGTGAATGTAACTTTTTAAAATGATTATTATGAAAAACAAAAGTTTAATTATTTTAGGCGGACTTCTGGCTAGTTTATTCATCGGATGTGAAGACCTGAAGTTCGGTGATAATTTTTTGGAGAAACCTAATAGTGACGATGTATCTATTGATACGGTGTTTTCTTCCAAAAAATATGCGGATCAGGCTATGAACCAGTTCTATAAAAGTTTGTGGGATTTTATGCCTACTTTGAGAGGGTGTCATCCGGAGGGGCTTATTTTAGATGGATATACTGATATAGGATATGCGCAACCAATCTCATGGACACGCGGAGACATTAATTCTTCTTCCAGTTGTATCAACTTTCCTTATTTCCCTTTTCATTCACAGATTACTGAAGTGACGGGAAATCCCTCTTTTGGTATAAGGAAAGCTTATATCTATATTGAAAATGTAGATAAAGTTCCCGATATGACTGATGACGAAAAGCGTATTCGAAAAGCGGAAGCTAAAGTAGTCATTGCTTTTCACTATACTCAAATGATTCGTTTCTATGGTGGTATGCCTTGGATAGACCATGCGTATGCGGCAGATGAGATTTTCCAGTTTCCTCGTCTGACGTTGGAAGAAACGGTTAATAAAACAGCTGCGTTGTTGGATGAGGCGGCAACCGATTTGCCTTGGTCCACCACCGCTGAAGAATATGGACACATGACAGCAGCTGCTGCTAAAGCGTTGAAGTTTCGTTTACTCTTGTTTGTTGCCAGTCCATTATTTAACAATAAAGCACCCTATTATGACGGACAAGCGGCTACTGAACTTCTTACTTGGTATGGAAATCAGCAGGATAGTCGTTGGGAAGCGGCTTTGGAGGCAGGAAGAGAGTTCTTGCGTCTGAACAAACAGAATGGTGATTATTATCGGATTGAAAATACAGGAAATCCTAGAGAGGACTATGTAAACGGCTATTTTACGAAAGGCAACCAGGAGGTTGTGATGGCTTCTTTCCGTTGGGGAACCTATGATGGCGTAGATAAACCGTTCCGTATGTATGAATCCGGTTATGGTATCCCGCGTGGAAATTATGCGGACATGTTCCAATGGAAGGATGGTTCTACGTTCGACTGGAATAATCAAACACACCGTGCGCATCCGTTTTTTGATGAAAAAGGGCAGCCGAACCGTGACGTGCGTTTATATGAGAACTTGCTTGTAAATGGTGATAAATGGCAGGGACGGACAGCAGAAGTTTATAAAGGCGGACGCGAAGGATACGGTTCGGGAAGTTCTGTGCAGAAGAAAACTCAATTTGGCTATGGATTCCGCAAGTTTATTCGTGACAAGAAGAATGAGATGAAAGGCAAGCCTTATTCTTGTCCTATGATTCGTATGCCAGAGATTTATTTAAGTATAGCCGAAGCTATGAACCAATTGGGAAAGGCTAACGTGCCCGATGAATTTGAGAAAACCGCTTATGATTATCTGAACCTCGTGCACGAACGTGCAGGGTTGCCGGCAGTAACTTCCGCTAAAGTGCCGCAAGGTGATGCCTTGCTGAACTATTTATTGGATGAGCGTGCCCGTGAATTCGGACAGGAAGATGTCCGCTACTTTGATATGATACGTCATAAAAAAGGTGCGGAATGGGCTACACGTCCTATGGAAATGCTGGAAACGACGAAGGTTGGAAGTAGTTTCGAGTATGTAGTGAGTACGCGTGACGATATTAAATATTATTGGAATGAATACTGGTATTTATTGCCATTTCCTGTAAGCGAAATCAATAAGAAATATGGATTGATTCAAAATCCCGGCTGGTAATAAGATTAATTAAACGATTTGATTATGAATAAATTATTATTTACGATAGGCTTGTTATTCATCTCTTCGGTAAGTCTGGTGGCGCAGGAGATGATGAATGGCATTGTGAAAGATGGCTCCGGTAAACCTCTTTCGGGTGTAAAGGTATCAAAGGTAGGAGAATACAGAAATAACAATGTCACTGATGAAGACGGTTTGTTTTCACTCCTGTTGAAGAAAGGTGATTATATTGAACTAAATTATGCAGATGTAGCAACCAAACGGATTAAAATCACAGGGGATACCCTGAATTTGGTGTTTGATATCAAGAAAGACGCGGTTGTTGATTTGGGATTTCTAAAGCGGACAGAAGATACCCAAACCCAGTCTGTGACTGCTATTTATGCTGATTTACTGGAAAAGAACGCGACTTCTCCCGACCGGGTGAATAATGCGCTTTTCGGATTGATATCAGGGCTTCATCTGACTCAAACGGTTGGTTGGGATGCTAATGCCGGCATGAATATACGTGGTCGTGGTGGTTTGGGTAGCGGAGCTCCCTTGGTTTTGGTGGATGGATTTGAACGGGGACTGACTAATATGACAATAGAAGAAATAGAGTCCGTCCAAGTTTTGAAAGATGGTGCCGCTACGGCTTTGATGGGTGCCAGAGGGGCTAATGGAGTAATCTTGGTGAATACAAAAAGAGGTATTTATAATTCGTTTGATGTAGATGTGAATTATCGTCATGGTTTCGATTTTCCTGTCAACCAGCCGGAAATGGCGGATGCTTATACGTATGCTATGGCGCAGAATGAAGCGCTGTATTATGATGGCTTGCCTTTGCAATACACGAAAAGAGACTTGGAACGGTTTAAGGATGGTACGAATCCGAATTATTATCCGAACGTCAACTGGTATGAAGAGGGTACAAGGAATTTCAGCGAAAACAATCAGTTTAATGTAATGATGCGTGGTGGCGGAAAAAGAGTACGCTATATGGCATTGTTGGATTATAAGAATAAGTTTGGTTTGTTGAATGAAGATTATACTCACTATTCAGACCGTTATAATTCTCAAATACGGACTTATGAACTAGGGCTGCGTATGAATTTGGATGTGGATATCACTTCCAGCACCCAGATGAAGTTTGGCTTATATGGTATTATTGGAGAAGATAAACGACCGAATACGGCTATTAATACAATCTTCCAGAATTTTTATAAGGTACCTGCCGCTGCGTTTCCGGTGAAGACATTGAATGATAATTGGGGGAGTAACACTCTTTTTAAGATGAATCCGATTGCGGCTATTGCAGATGTGGGATATGTACAGGAAAATCATCGTATGTTGGAAACGGATATGCGGATTACTCAAGATTTCTCTATGTTCCTGAAAGGGTTGAGTGCGGAAGTGGCTGTCGCTTATGATAATACCGCTACTTTTCAGGATATAGGTAGTAAGACTTATAAGTATGAAGTCGGTTATCTGTCGGAAGAGGGACTCCCGGTAAGTGAAACTTATGGTACGGATAGCAAGGTGCAGATAACCAAATCTGTATTGTCTGCCCAATTGATACGTGCCAGCGTTGAGGCTAAATTGAATTATGACTATACATCCGGTAAGCATCAATTGTCGGCTTCGGCTGTCTATCGGCAGGATATGAAAGAACCGTTAGAAAATAACGCCTCTTATTATCGGCAGAATATCATGGGATTTGTCGGTTATAATTATGACAACCGTTATATGGTAGATGTTGTCGGCAACTATTATGGTACAAGTGTTCTGTTGAAAGGTGATAAGTTTCGTTTCTATCCGGCTGTTTCTGCTGGTTGGAATTTGGCTAACGAAGATTTCCTGAAAGGGGCTTCTAACCTGGACTTGTTGAAACTTCGGGCTTCTTGGGGACGTTCTGCGGTAGATGAACTTGATTATGGATTGGGGAATTATTTCTGGACAGGGGGGACAGGATATCCTTTTGGAGATGGTATGACAGTAGTCAATGGTTTGAAAGAACAAAGGTTGCCTGTATATGGCTTGAATCTGGAGACTGCAGACAAATATAATGTGGGGGTAGACCTGCGTTTATGGAAGAACTTCACGGCAACGGCAGAGGTGTACTATGACCATCGTACTAATATTTTAGTTGCTAATAATAATGTGTCCGGTATACTAGGCATCGACCCGCCGAAAGCCTGCATAGGTGAAGTAAAGAGCCGTGGTGTAGAATTGAGTTTGGGATGGAGTGGACAACATAAGGACTTCAATTATTTTGTAAATGCGAATTGGGCATTGAATGATAGTGAGATTGTTGAAAACGGACAGGCCTATCAGCCTTACGACTATTTATATACACGTGGACATAAAGTCGGGCAACTGTTTGGATTGGAAGCCGTCGGTTATTTCCGTGATGAAGAGGATATTGCCAAGAGCCCGGAACAAACATTTTCGGTGGTTCGTCCGGGAGATGTGAAATATAAAGACCAGAATGGAGATGGAAGGATAGATAGTGAGGATAGGATAGCAATCGGCAAGTCTACAACGGTGCCCGAAATGGTGTTCGGATTGAATTTGGGTTTTGAATATAAGGGCTTTGGAATAGATATGGTCTTTAATGGAGTGAGTGGGTTGACCAAACAATTGAATGTGGCAAATGTACATCAGCCCTTACGTAATGGCAATACCAATATCGCGACTTGGTATTTGAAAGATAAGATTCGTTGGACGGAAGCTATGAAAGATGTCGCCAATGTACCCCGTCTTTCTACATTGTCAAATGAAAATAATTATCAGACTAGTACACAATGGATTGAAGATGGTTCATTTTTGAAATTACGTAATCTGAATGTCTATTATAATCTGCCGCAGAAATGGGTGAAAAAGATAAAATTGGATAAACTTCAGATTTACGCTAAGGCACAGAATGTATTTTCTATAGATAAGATTGATTATTTCAATTGTGAAGATCTGACATTGGGGTATCCGGATTTATTCTCTGTATGTCTAGGACTGAATATTAACTTTTAAATAAAGATAGTTATGCGAAATATAAAGAACTATGTAGTAGCGGCTTTCGCTCTGTTTTTATTGGACGGATGTGATTTTCTTGATTACGATGAAACTAGCGGAAAAACCAAGGAAGAAGCCTACAGTTATTTTAATAATATGAACTCATCGGTAGCTTATATATACAGTTTCTTGCCGACTGATTTTGGGAGGGTGAGTGATGCGATGATGGAATCTGCTACCGATAACTCTGTTTATACTTGGGAAAATAATAGTATCTATTATATAACCAATGGTATTTGGAGCCCGCTAAAGCGTGTCGATGATGGCTGGAGTTTTTGGAACGGAGTTCGTAGCGCCAATTTATTCCTGGAAAATTTTGATCCGAAAGTGCTTGAACGTTTTCAGTATAATGAAGATTATGATGAAATGATAGACAAGGCTTCTAAATTTTCTTTGGAAGTCCGTTTCTTGCGTGCGTTTTATTTATTCGAACTGGCTAAGCGCTATGGGGATATTCCTTTGATAACACGTACTTATACGCAGGAGGAGATTAATTCTGTACGAAAGACTTCATTTGCGGATGTGATAGATTTTATAGCAAAGGAATGTACGGAGATAACCCGGGAAGGAGGACTGCCGGAAGATGGTGTCAGAGGCGAGACAGGCAGGGTGACCAAAGGTGCGGCATTGGCTTTAAAATCAAGGGCTCTATTGTATGTGGCGAGTGATTTGTATAACCCCGGTCATGATTTGATAAAGTGGGAAGCGGCAGCTAAAGCGGCTTATGAGGTTATAAAAATGAATAAATATCAATTGCCTAACGTTTCTACTGACCCGTTGTATTCGGATTTGGGTGGTAATGAGGTCTTGAAGTCCAAACAGTTGATTTTAGAGCGTCGTGCCATTGCAACTACCAGTGATTTTGAATCACGCAATGAACCGATGGGATATGAAGGTGCGGAAGGAGGAAATACGCCTACACAGAATTTGGTAGATGCTTATGAAATGAAGGACGGGACTCCTTTTGACTGGAATAATCCTACTCATGTGGCAAATATGTATTATGATGCTTCCAATAAGGAAACACGTGATCCGCGTTTATACAAAAACGTACTGACCAATGGTTCTATATGGCAGAAACAAAAGGTGGAGACTTTCGAAGGTGGCAAAAACAAGATCTTGGATGGTTCAACGAAAACAGGATATTATCTGCGTAAATATATGAATCCGTCCGTATCACTCGACCCGGACAAACCGAATAAACTGTATCATCACTATGTCTTGTTCCGTTATGCCGAGATATTGTTGAATTATGCGGAGGCTATGAATGAGTGGAAAGGCCCGGATGCTACGGCAGAAGGATGTCCATTGACGGCACGTGCAGCCTTGAATCAGGTTCGTGATTGCGCTGATATGAAACATGTGACTGAAAATGGAGCGGACTTTACAGCAAAGGTTCGCAACGAACGCCGCATTGAGCTGGCTTTTGAAGGACATCGCTTTTATGATATTCGCCGTTGGAGGATAGCAGGGTTGGATGAAGTCAGAAATCTTTATGGAGTAAAGATAACAAAGAGCGGCACTTCCCTCTCTTATGAAAAGGTGTTGTTACAGCAAATGTACTGGAATGATAAGATGTATTTATTCCCTTATCCCCAGAATGAAATTTATATGAATCCGGATTTGGGGCAAAACCCGGGATGGAGTAATGGTAATTAATTAAATTTGAAACAATATGAATTCAAAAATATTTAGTTTGCTTTTTTTGCTGGCTCTGTTCATGACTGCCTGCAATGATGATAAGATTATTTTCTTTGAGAATCATGTCAAGGAAGAGGATAATGGTGGAAGTGAAACAACAGTTCCGAGACTTTTTGAAGTAATCAATCTTGATTATCCCGGTTTGGAAAAAGTGAAAGCATATTATGATAAGAAAGATTACAGCTCGGCTACTTCCGAATTGTTGGAATACTACCGGAATAGAGAGGATGTTACCAATCCTAATATAAATCTGGGTCAGACCTCTATTGGCGATTTCAATAAAAATATTGCTGACCAAGCTTTAGAATATCGTTTTTATATAAAAGATAAATATGAGTCTAAAGATGCATCTGGGAAAGAAACGTATGTCCTGTTTAAACAAGATGATGAAATAAACTGGAATTATGTCCCTGAACAGTACAAGGGAGATGCTGAATTTGTTTATCAGTTGCATCGCCATCAGTGGATGATATATCAGGCTAATGCATATACGGTTACTCATGATGAAAAATATGTCAAATCATGGATAGAGGTTTATGGCGATTGGCTGAAAACGTTTCCTTGCCCTGAAGGGAAAGTCGATAAAAACAAAAATGTGGAATGGTATGGACTTCAACCTGCTCATCGAGTACAAGCACAACTTGATATAATGTCTTATTTTATTCAATCGGAGAACTTTACTCCTGAATGGCTTTCTACATTTCTCGTTGCCCTGTCGGATGGAGTGGAATGTATTCGTAAGAATTATTATAAAGAGACTAATATTCTTATTACTCAAGTGGAGAGTGTTGTTTCTGCCGGAATATTAATGCCGGAATTTAAGAAAGCAGGAGAATGGTTGAATGAAGGTACAGCAAAAATCACTGAACAGGTGGAAGCACAATTCTTAGGTGATGGGGTACATGTAGAACTGACTCCCGGTTATCATATAGAAGCTGTTTATGCTTGCAATAAGCTCTATAATATGGCACAAGTCAACAATAAAGTCGGATATTTCCCGGCCAATTATGTCGGATTATTGAAGAAAGCTGCCCGTTTCGTAATGGATATTACGTATCCCGATTATTCTTTTGATAATTTTAATGATACAGGTGCCAGTTCATGGACTAAAAGTGTACTGTTAGGTAATTTCCGTAGATATATGGCCATGTTCCCTGATGATAAAGAAATCGCATGGATGGCAACCGAAGGGAAACAAGGTAAGACTCCTGAAGAATTAATCCAGCTCTATAAGGATGGAGGTTATTATATGTTGCGCAGCAAGTGGGCACCGGATGCAACAATGATGGTTTTGAAGAATAACAATAATCCCAAGAACTATGTGCACTGTCAGCCGGATAACGGAACCTTTAGTTTATATCGTGACGGACGTAATTTCTTACCGGACGCAGGTTTCTTTACTTATGGAGGAGATGCTGCAAGTGATAACTTGCGTAAACAATATCGGGCAACAACCATGCATAATACCATGACTAAAAATGCAGCTACTATAGCGGATGGCTATATGAACGGAAAATTCTTGTTGCAAGAAAGCAAAGATAATATCGATGTGCTTGTAACGGAAAATAAGTCCTATGGTGACTTGACACATCGTCGTGCCATATTTTTTGTGAACAAGACATTCTTTGTTTTGGTGGACGAGGGCTATGATGCCGGTAAAACTACCCCGGTGGTGGATGTGACTTTCAATTTGGGTAATGCGCCTAAGGTTGTTGTTGATGAAGCTGATAAGGAGAACTTTCAGTATGGTGCTTACACAAAATTTGACGATAATAATAACATGCAGTTTAAAACATTTGTTGAAACTAATTCCGGATATGTAGCTAAATGGAGTACTAATTGGTCCTCTAGTAAGCAGAATGAGAAAACACTTCAACGCAAATGGTATCGAGTGAGTATAACCAAACCGATGGGAGGTGCGGCACGTTTTATTACGGTAATCCACCCGTTTACGAATGAGGCTGATCGTGCAAAATTGAATATTAGTGCTAAATTTACAGATAATACAGGTGCAACTCCCGGCACATTCCATGCCGATGGTGTTTCTGTAGAAGTTTCCGTAGGTGGTACAAAGTACGATTTATCTTATAAATTAAAATAGATTTTTTTATTTTGATATTTGTATCATAGGTAAAAGTTTTGATATAGAGATGAATTTGTAATTTGGCTCTTTTTTCAGGTAACTGAAATGGTATGGGATTGATTGTTTTTGATGTAACTCCCATACCATTTCTTTTATGGTACGTAAAGTTATTAAAATTTTATTATTTGTTAATTAAGTGTTTTATTTAGTCTATCTTTGCTCATACATATAGCCCAAATAATCATATCAATATGAAAACACGAAGAATAAAAACAATCTTTCTTTTTTTATTAATAATGCCATTTATAGGCATTTATGCCCAATCGATATATTACGTTTCTCCTCATGCATCATCCGGTGGAGATGGCAGTCCGGCAACTCCTTTTCATATCATTCATGAAGCAGTGGAAAAAGCTCGGAAGGATAAGAACTGTACTACAATTTATTTGAGGGAAGGGGAATATATTTTAGATACCCCCTTGGTGCTGACCTCTGCTGATGGAAATGATTCGAAAGAATTAATAATAAGGAATTATCCCGGCGAGAAAGCTATAATATCAAGCGGAATTACCTTGGACTTGAAATGGGAAAAGTACAAGAATGGTATCATGCGGGCTGCTGTGAAAGGGAATCCGGTTATGGATATGCTTATCGTAAACGGAGATTTGAGGTCTATGGCACGTTATCCTGATTATGATAAAACTGCTGTTCGTTTTAATGGTACATCTGCTTTGGCAACAGCCCCGGAACGAGTGAAAAAATGGAAGAATCCGGAAGGAGGTTACCTTCATGCCATGCATAGTCATGATTGGGGTGATTTTCATTATCGTATTACAGGTAAGAATGAAAAGGGAGAGTTGCAACTGGAAGGTGGCTGGCAGAATAATCGTCCAATGGGAATCCATCCTGAAAACAGGATGGTAGAGAATATCTTTGAAGAACTGGATGCTCCGGGAGAATGGTACTATGATAAACAAGAAGGCTGGTTGTATTATTATCCTTTGTTCGATGAAAATATAAACGAGCTGGTGTTTGAAACTCCGCAACTTAAAAACTTGATTGAAATTGCAGGAACTTCATCCCATCCGGTGAAAAACATAACTATTGAAGGAATAGAACTGACGCAAACGATGCGGACATTTATGGAACATTATGAGCCTTTGCTCCGTTCGGACTGGACGATATACCGGGGAGGAGCCGTTATTTTCAGGGGAACGGAAAAATGTATCCTGCGTGATTGCTATATCCATCATGTAGGTGGAAACGGTGTCTTTTTTGATAAATATAATCGCAATTCTGCGGTGACCGGTTCTTGCCTGACTTCTATTGGAGCCAGTGCCATCTGTTTTGTCGGAGATGTGGCGGGAGTACGTTCACCGAGTTTTAGGTACGGGGAATTTGTTCCTTTGGATAAAATGGATACTGCTAAAGGTTCGCAGAATGACAATCATCCTGCTTATTGTGAGGTCTATGATAATTTGATATGTACTATCGGTTTGTTTGAAAAGCAGATTACAGGAGTGGAACTTTCCATGTGTCGTAACATTACAGTAAGTCATAACAGTATTTACGATACTCCCCGTGCCGGAATTAATATCAGTGAAGGAACTTGGGGAGGACATATTATCGAATACAACGATATTTTTAACACCGTGAAAGAAACAGGCGACCATGGAACTATCAACTCTTGGGGACGTGATCGTTTTTGGCATCCGAATTATAATGTAATGACACAAATTACGGATGAAAACCCTGCGTTGATTCTGGCAGATGTAGTTGAACCTATCATTATCCGTCATAATCGGTTGCGTTGTGATAGAGGATGGGATATTGATTTGGACGATGGTTCCAGTAATTATCAAATCTACAATAATCTTTGTCTGAATGGCGGCATAAAATTACGTGAAGGCTTTTATCGGACTGTTGAAAATAATATCATTGTTAATAACACGCTCCATCCGCATTTATGGTTTAAAAACAGCGGAGATGTTTTTTCGCGTAATATTGTAATGACCAAATATAAACCTATAAGAGTGTATGGCTGGGGCAGGGAAGTAGACTATAATATCTTTACAGACAGTTTATCGTATCTTGCAGCTCGCCAACTTGGTGGAGATGCTCATTCTATAGTAGCTGCGATCAGGTTTATAGATGCTGCGAAAGGTGATTTTAATGTAGCGGACGATTCTGAAGCGATAATTAAAGGAGGTTTCCGTAATTTTCCGATGAATAATTTCGGAGTGTTGTCTTTTCATTTGAAACAGTTGGCTGAAAGTCCTGTTATGCCCGTTCCGCTTGTGGCAGGTCATGTTACGGATACCAAGACGATGCTTTGGAAAGGAGTGACGTTTAAGAATCTGGACACATTGGAAGAACGCTCCGCTACCGGTATGGATACGGAACGGGGAGTTTATGTCATTTCAGTAGATGCCCTAGGCAGTCCTGTCAGAGATTTTATTGCTCCGAATGATGTTGTGCTTGGAATAAATAGAAAATCTGTCAATAAATTAAGTGATATGAAAGAGGCATTGAAACGCGCGGATACACAAAAAGAAGTCGAGTTCATTATTTTTAGAAATCAGAAGGAGCATAAAGTTGTTATTCCTCTTTGATTTTTATCTATGTCTCTCACTTGATACTGCTATCAACATTACATAATGAAATAAATATCTATCATAGTTTTACTGCGAAAATAGGGTATCTATCATTGATAAAACAGTCGAATAAAGGTTGCATGGGCGTGAGATGGCTTGTTTTTGTTGCAATGAACCCGTATGAATCCGACTATCATAGCTTAATAATCCGACTTGAATGGCGTTAATTTTATAGCCCACACATGTGTGCCGTACAGGCTGCATGTGTGGGCTGTACGGTTTGCATACGTGGGCTGTACAGCCTGCCTGTGTGGGCTATAAAAAGACTGATATTCTAACTGGATTATTAAGTTGCCAAATACGGATTATCATCCTGTAAAGTGTGCATTCTTATGCCTTTAAATGGGCATTTTACCTATATGCTACGCCCAAATAGACAAAGTATAGGAATGATAGATGTCCATTTTTTGCAATAAAAGTATGATAGATACTTTTTTAAAAAGATATCTATCATGCTTATTTCACTGACAATTAGGATAATATGGGTATTGATGATAGTATGATAGATGTTCTTTTCTCTATGAAGTATTTAGTTCGGTTTACGCCTTGGGAATGAAATTATTCTTGTATCGCTACGCTTTCATTTCCGTAACGGTCTACGGCCGTAACAGCGAAATGCTTTTTAGCATTCCAAGGCAGGATAGGGGCATAGATATAACTTGTCTCCCTGATATTCTGCGCTACGATATTTACCGGTCGGCTGGTGTCTACCGGATACTCATTGGAAGCATAAATAACATACATCGGTTTGTTGCGTTCGTCATTATCCGTAGCCGCCTGCCATTTTAGTTCCGTATATCCATTTTCGATATTTGTTATTTTCAACTCCGACGGAGCCGTAGGCGGAACATTGTCCAGCCAAGGCATCGGGGGTTGTAAAGCTGGATATGCGTAGAAGTTTTCGGCTAGCTCATCATAAATGCCTTGTGTGTTCTCCATCAGGTATTTCACCCGGTAATGCCCTTCACCCGCCATTTTCTGACTGCGGATAAAGTTCATCTGACGATCTATTTCGTCGCGTGTCCATTTGCCTTCATCGGGATGGAGAAAATAAATGCCGAGTCCCGGAATCACCTGCCGTCCGTTACTCTGTTCCTGCCAGTCGAGGGCAAAAGGGTAGAAATTGTTTCCCTGGAAATACATCATCGGATAAATTTGATCCATAATACCTTCTCCCATCCAGCCTTGCGGGTCTTGATAAACGGTAAAGAAAGCATTCCATCCACGGGAGGGGTAACGCGAAGTATCCCGGTATTTACCTACCGGGCAGGTACTTACTTTTACCCAAGGCTTCATGGCTTTTACGCCTTTATATATATAACGTACAATTTCGGAGATATTATCCCGGCGCCACTGATCCAGTGTGCGTCCTTTATTATATCGGCGGAAATCATATTTATCAGGAAAAAGAGGAGCATTCTCCGGATAACGCAGATAGTCGAAATGCACTCCGTCTACATCATAACCGCTAACGACTTCCCGCACCAGTTTCATCAAATACTCCTTCGTTGCCGGATGTCCCGGATTGAGAAAATATTCACTTTTGTAAGGAACACAGATATCTTTCACCCGCTTGGTGACAGACTGACTGCCGAGCGAAGCAACGTGCTTCTTATTCCCCAACGGGATAGTTACCATCCAGGCATGACATTCCATTCCTCGCTTATGACATTCTTCAACGGCAAAGGCCAGCGGATCATATCCCGGATTTCCTCCTGTCTTTCCCGTCAGAATCGAATTGAAAGGTTCGATTGCCGAAGGATATAACACATCTCCACGAGTACGGGTTTGAAATAGGACAGTGTTGAAGTTGGCAGCCTTCAACTTATCAAGAATATCTATTAATTCTTCTTTCTGCTTGCGGATCGTTTGAGGAGTTGTCGCACGTGTGCGAGGCCAATCCAAGCCGTACACCGCTGTCACCCATGCGGCACGAACTTCGTGTTTGGGTTGCGCAACAATTGAGAGGAAAGGAAACAAAAGTGAAAGAATGAAAATAGTATAGCGCATATTCTTTATTTTTTGTTTTAAATCCCTGCAAAGTTAGTAAAAGTGTCGGTATTGTTGGGCTGTTTCGTGAGATTATGTTACATTTGCCAAGTTAAAAAACGACACGCTATGATTACATTTACTCTATGCCTGCTGACGCTGATAGTAGGCTATTTTACGTACGGACGCTTGATGGAACGCGTCTTTGGTCCCGATGACCGTAAAACACCGGCTCTTACCAAGGCGGATGGAGTGGACTATATTCCATTGCCCACCTGGAAGATTTTCATGATTCAATTTCTTAATATTGCCGGATTAGGTCCTATTTTCGGAGCAATTATGGGAGCGAAATTTGGCAGCTCTTCATACTTGTGGATTGTGCTGGGAAGTATTTTTGCGGGTGCAGTGCATGATTATTTTGCCGGAATGCTTTCTTTGCGTAATGGAGGTGAAAGCCTGCCGGAAATAATAGGCCGTTATTTGGGACTGACTACCAAGCAAGTGATGAGAGGATTCACTGTCATTTTAATGATTCTGGTGGGATCGGTTTTCGTTGCGGGGCCTGCCGGACTGTTGGCAAAACTCACTCCGGAAAGTTTGGATGCTACGTTTTGGATTATCGTTGTATTTGCATATTATATTTTGGCTACTTTGCTGCCTGTTGATAAAATAATTGGTAAAATCTACCCGTTGTTTGCGGTTGCCTTGTTGTTTATGGCAGTAGGCATTTTGGTGATGCTTTATGTTAACCATCCGGCTTTGCCGGAGTTATGGGACGGATTGCAAAATACTAACCCGGAAGCGAGCGAACTTCCTATCTTCCCGATAATGTTTGTGAGTATTGCTTGTGGTGCCATTTCTGGTTTCCATGCTACGCAAAGCCCATTGATGGCACGTTGTATGACCTCGGAACGGCACGGACGTCCGGTGTTTTACGGTGCAATGATTACCGAGGGCATTGTTGCTCTTATTTGGGCAGCTGCCGCTACTTATTTTTTCCATGAGAACGGAATGGAAGAAAGCAATGCTTCTGTTATTGTTGATGCCATTACAAAAGAATGGTTGGGGGCAATCGGCGGAGTACTTGCTATTTTGGGAGTCATTGCCGCTCCGATTACTTCGGGAGATACGGCCTTCCGTTCCGCCCGTCTGATTGTGGCGGACTTCTTGGGGATGGAGCAAAAAAGTATGCGTCGTCGTTTGTACATTTGCATTCCGATGTTCGTAATTGCTATCGGTCTGCTTTTGTATAGCTTGCGTGACGCAAACGGATTTAATATGATATGGCGTTATTTTGCCTGGGCAAATCAGACATTGGCTGTGTTTACCTTGTGGGCTATAACAGTTTTTCTGGCGGTATCCAAGAAACCTTATATCATCACTTTGATACCGGCACTGTTTATGACATGTGTATGTTCTACTTATATATGTATTGCTCCTGAAGGATTGGGACTTTCGCATGCAGTTTCCTATGGCATTGGTGTAGTGTGCGTAGTAGTTGCGGCAGTTTGGTTCTATATCTGGATAAATAAGCAAAAAACAAGAAAATTATCAGAATGAAGAAAATAAGAAAATCAACAGGGGTTGCGCTTGCATTCCTTATTTATGTATCCGTAACAGCGGCTTATTTGTTGCCTCGTAATACGGAAGTCAGCCTGACAGAGAAAATAATTACGGTGGCAGTTTCTTATGTCATCGTCCTTCTTCTTTGGCTGGTGCTTCGGAAAAAGGAACAAATGCGTGAACGCCGCAAAAAAGACGAACAATCTATTCACTTAAAAAAGTAAGTTTATGAAGAAATTAGCTTTGGCTCTTTGCTTATTAGCAGTCTCTTTCACTGCACAGGCGCAATTTGAGAAAGGAACTACGATTATTAATCCTTCATTGTCGGGGTTGGACTTTTCGTATAGTAAAAATGATAAAGCAAAATTTGGAGTTGGTGCACAGGTCGGTACATTCTTTGCCGAAGGTATTGCCTTGATGGTAAATGCCGGAGCCGACTGGTCGAAACCGGTAGACGAATATACACTAGGTACCGGAGTACGTTTCTACTTCAATAAAACCGGTATTTATCTGGGTGGCGGACTCGACTGGAACCGCTTCCGTTGGAGTGGTGGAAAACATCAGACAGACTGGGGACTGGGCATCGAAGCCGGATACGCTTACTTCCTTTCGCGTACGGTAACCATTGAACCTGCCGTTTATTATAAATGGCGTTTCAATGATGGAGATATGTCACGTTTCGGTGTGAAGATTGGATTCGGTTTCTACTTATAGTAGTATAATCGATATTTTATATATTGGGGCTTGTGTCAAAACTCCCCTTTCTATGGGGTCACCCTCGTCGCAGATAATTGTAGCGAGGGTGACTTTTTGTTTATAAGAGTTTTGACACATTCAGCCTCTTGATGTCTTGTTTAGTCTTATTCGTTTAGTCTTTTTCTTTTAAGATGTAGAAACAGCTTGTACTTGCAAAGTTTCTCAAATAAGGTATTCCAGAAATCATCTGATTCAGTTGACGTGGGGATAGCCCGAATTTTATTTTATAATGGGGATTAATGAACCATAGTTGCCTGTTTTGTATTATTAGATTTGTCTTTTGAACTAATCTTTCGAATAATTCTATTGATACGCCTGTCTTTTTTATGGAAAGCAGCTCTTTGATACAATCAGTGTCTACTCTGAAGGCTTTTAGAATTGATCGGTATATAGAAACAGGGAATAAATGAATAAAAGGCAGATAGGACAAGATACGGTTTCTACATATTTGTTGGTGACCTCCAAATGGCATTTGCCATGCTGGGAATGACATAAAAACAATGCCTTGTGGCTTCAGATATTTACTCAAATTAGATAAGAATTGTTCTTTTTCTGTGATATGCTCAAATACATCATGGCAGATAATAATATCAAAATTCTGCTCCAATTCCTTTAGCTTAAATATATCTGATGCTATAAATTCACCTTCTGCATGGTGTACATTAAAAAAGTTTTTTGCATCTTTAATACGGCTTTTAGCCATATCAACCCCTATAATATTGCATCCCATTTCCGAGAAAGGAAGCAAATTACCTCCATCACCACAACCAATTTCCAATACATTCATTCTTGCTTCTATTGCATGCCAACATTGGATATATGGGATAAAATAATTCCTGCTTGTTATGGACAATTCTTTGAAATAGATATTCCGGTTCTCATGACGTTCTTGCATAATAATAGTTTCATATATAAAGAGTAACACAATTAAAATTACTTTCTATAATGATGATAAACTATTCTCTGAAAGACTGCATGATAATCTTTGTTTTTTTACCAAGATAGGCGAATACCTATAGGCAATGTCATATTGAATGGCTTTGTTGTCCTAATTGTATTCAGCTTATTCTCATTGTTGAAGTAGTATCGTAAATTCGGTTCTGCATAGATTCCGATAGAGGGTGTTATATGATACTGGATGCCTATACCAAAATCCGCTGACCACTGTAAATGTGGATATAAGCTACTCTTCTTTTCAGATATAATTTGCCCATTTTCTGACGTGAATTCTTCTGAAGTTGCTTTTACAGGTATATCCAAAGTCATTCCAGCGGAAGTGTATAGAGAGAATCTTCGTTGTTTCCATATATTGAAAGAGCCTTTGATTGGAATTCCTATATAACTGATTTTCTGTATTTTCTCTAAATAAGAATCGCTGATGGTCGTGAAGTCAGAACGTAGGTATGTATATTGTACTCCGGTTTCTATACCCCAGTTCTCATTTATGTTTTTACGCAACGAAAGTGATAGTGTAACAGGGATGTGATGATATGATTTCTCCACTACTTCTTTGGGGGATTCGGATGAAATATCACCGGGGATTCTTGATTTGTGAGAGTTGACTTGTTTTTCTCCTCCTGAATAAGAAACAGCCAACGACCAGTTTTTTTTATTGTTGGAAAGTTGCTTTGAAGTATAGGTGTTGTAAAATTCTTTCCGCTTTTTTGTATCTTGATTCTCTATGATCTGATGATTAGACAATTGAATGCTGTCGTTTCCTTCTGGAACGCTGCCTTGTAAAATAACCTCTTGTTTGGATATCTTTCTTATAGATTGTAAATCTGTATACCGAGGAGTAGTGGGGACATGATTTAAAATAGTTTTTATAGAATCTTTTGATAATATGCTTTTAGCATTTTGTTTTTTCTCTTTCTGTGTAGTCACAATGTTTTGTTCTGTAGTAATAGCTTTCTTAGATGTATATAGCCATATTTGTATAAAAATGATAGATGACAATATAAATAATCCAATCATAATACGGTGTTGGGAGATGAGTCTCCGTAATATATCTTTCGCTCTTGATAATTGCGATGAGGAAGAATGAGGAGCTATATTTAATAATGAACCAATTTCTTTGTGAGACAATCCTTCTAATACAGCCAATTTGAAAACTTTGTTATAGCCTTCAGGGAGCGATTCTATCATTCTGATCATTGTCTTGTAAGCTGGAAAATCATTAGAGGGAAAAGTGTCAATGGGGACTTCATCTTCACTCATTTCTTCTAAAGAGATTGTGGACTTTGAACTGCACTGTTTCAAATATCTTAAAGATATGTTTTTCATAATGGTTCCCATCCAATATTCTAATTTATCAGGAGAATGTAGGGTGTCTATAGAGGTGAAGATGATAATGAAGCCATCATGTAGGAGGTCTTGTGCTATTTGTCTGTCAGAAACATAATGAAAGCATATTCTTGTCATTTTATCGGCATAGGTTTGGTAGAGCCAGCTTAGAGCTGACTTATCTCCTTTTTTACATAACTCTATAAGTTCCTTTTGGTTCATGTGTTTTTATGTTCTATACGACAGTCTATTTTAGATATGATATATAGAACTCCCAAAGACTGCATATCTTTTGTGATTTTAACATTTCTATTCTTTGTCTGTTGTGTAAGGGGAAGCTGAAGCCTATCAAAATGTAGTCAGTTTAAGAATCATTAATGGATTGGTTGTTTGTGTGTTAGGCTTGTTATTTATATCAAGAAGTAAAAGGCGTAATTGGGATAAAGGAAGTAAAGTGCAAGGCTTTGAACACTCCTCCTAAAAGTAGAGGGTACAAATGCCTTGCATATGTGGGGCGAGATAAGATATAAAGAATCAAAGAAAATGAATTGTTCTTATCCTAGTTTTTCTTTCAGAAACTGCCCTGTATAGCTTGCTCCGCAGGCGGCAACTTCTTCCGGAGTACCCACTGCTACGATATTTCCACCTTTATCTCCACCTTCCGGTCCGAGGTCGATTACATAATCGGCACATTTGATGACGTCCATGTTATGCTCGATGATAACGATGCTGTGTCCCCGGCGAATCAACGCGTCGAAAGCATCCAGAAGTTTGCGGATATCATGGAAGTGCAATCCTGTAGTCGGCTCGTCAAAGATAAACATCGTCGGGTCGGCTTTCTCCTGACTTAAATAAAATGCGAGTTTGACACGTTGGTTCTCACCACCGGAAAGGGTAGAAGAAGCCTGTCCTAATTTGATATATCCCAGTCCTACGTCCTGCAAAGGAAGCAACTTTTTCACAATTTTCTTCTGTCCATGTTCGTTGAAGAACTCAATCGCTTGGTTGACGGTCATCTCCAATACATCGTAGATGCTTTTATCGTTGAATTTCACTTCCAGCGTGTCGGATTTGAAGCGTTTTCCGTGACAAGATTCACACTCCAATACCAAATCTGCCATAAACTGCATTTCTACAGTGATGGTTCCTTCTCCTTTACACTCTTCGCAACGTCCGCCTTCACTATTGAAACTGAAGAATCCGGGGGTATATCCCATTTGCTTCGCCAAAGGCTGTTCGGACCATAGTTTGCGGATTTCGTCGTAAGCCTTGATGTAAGTCACCGGATTTGAGCGCGATGATTTGCCAATCGGGTTCTGATCTACAAATTCTACATTCCGCAGGTCACGCAAACTTCCTCCGATTGAAGAGAATTCTCCCGGTCGGTCGCTACATTCGTCTAATTCACGCTTCAATGCCCGGAAGAAAATATCTCTCACCAATGTACTTTTTCCGGAACCGGAAACACCCGTAACAACTGTCATTACATTGAGCGGGATACGTACGTTTACTCCTTTCAGATTATTCTCACGTGCACCTTTCAGTTCGATATAGTTATTCCACGGCCGGCGATGCTCCGGAACGGGTATTTCATCTTCTCCTAAAAGATAACGTACCGTATAACTATTGCTTCCCTTCTTCAAATCCTTCAGATCGCCTTGGTAAACGACTTCTCCGCCCAGGCGTCCGGCATTGGGACCTATGTCGATAATGTAATCCGCCGCACGGATAATCTCTTCATCGTGCTCTACCACCACTACCGTATTTCCTAATTGTTGCAGTTGACGCAACACATGGAGCAGGCGGTCTGTATCACGGCTATGCAGTCCGATACTTGGCTCATCGAGAATATAAAGACTACCCACAAGGCTACTTCCCAATGAAGTTGCCAGATTGATACGCTGGCTTTCTCCACCCGATAAGGAATTACTAAGCCGGTTCAAAGTCAGATAGCCCAAACCTACATCGATTAAAAAGCGAATCCGGCTGTTTATTTCAATCAGAATACGTCGGGACACATTGCTGTCGTGCTCATCCAGTTCCAGATGATCGAAGAATTGCTTCAGTTCTGTGATAGGCAAATCCACCAGTTCGGAAATATTCTTTCCGCCCACCCGTACATATCCGGCTTCCGGTTTCAGGCGGGTGCCGTGGCATTTCGGGCAA
Source organism: Bacteroides sp. 1001136B_160425_E2 (assembly GCF_015559655.1). Lineage (NCBI taxonomy): Bacteria > Pseudomonadati > Bacteroidota > Bacteroidia > Bacteroidales > Bacteroidaceae > Bacteroides > Bacteroides sp. 1001136B_160425_E2. Next base: position 30,471 of record NZ_JADMQH010000012.1, read on the forward strand.
AGCGTCTTCCCCCGGTAACGTGCCAGCATTACCCGATATTGTATCTTATATTGATTCTCTTCCAGCATCTTGAAGAAATCATTGATGCCGTGGAAGTATTGGTTGCCTTCCCAAAGTAACCGGCGCTGTGCATCCGTCAACTCATAATAAGGAGTGAAAATAGGAAAATCGAATTTATCCGCATTGTGGATCAGTTCTTCTTTCCATTCACCCATCTTTTCTCCACGCCAGCATACGATGGCTCCTTCATATACCGATAATGAACGATCCGGAACGACTAAGTGCTCGTCAATGCCGATAACTTTGCCGAATCCTTCGCACACCGGACAAGCGCCAATAGGCGAGTTGAATGAAAACATCTGGTCGTTCGGTTCTTCAAAGATGATGCCGTCCGCTTCGAATTTAGTGCTGAAAGTATGTAGTTTTGTGGTGCCATCCGATAGGAAAAAGCGCAGCATACAGGTTCCGTCGCCTTCGTACATGGCTGTTTCGGCAGAATCAGTCAGTCGGCTGATGGCGTCCTTGCTAGTGGCAACCGCCATACGGTCAACCAGCAGATAGACTTCATCACCTGCCACAGGTGTATATTCATCGATTCGTTTCATTTCACCGTTCACTTCGATACGGTTGAATCCTTGTTTCAGGTCTATCTCCAGTTGCTGTTGCAATGTGCGGTCTTCACGCAGGCGGATAGGCGTCAGTACCGTATATCTTGTGCCTTCCGGATAGGAAAGCATACAGTTGACGATGTCTTCTGTGGAGTGCTTCTTCACTTCCTGCCCGCTGATGGGACTATACGTTTTCCCCACCCGTGAATATAACAGGCGTAGATATTCGTAAATTTCAGTCGAGGTGCCCACAGTGGAACGGGGATTACGGCTGTTTACTTTTTGTTCGATGGCAATGGCGGGAGGAATCCCTTTGATAAAGTCACATTCCGGTTTGCTCATTCTCCCCAAGAACTGACGCGCGTAGCTGCTTAAACTTTCTACGTAGCGGCGTTGTCCTTCTGCATAAAGGGTATCAAAAGCAAGTGATGATTTTCCCGAACCCGACAATCCGGTGATAACAACAAGTTTGTTGCGGGGAATATCTACATCGATGTTTTTTAGGTTGTTGACTCGTGCGCCTTTGATCGAAATATAGTTGTTTTCTGACATAAAATACTCCTTTTTTATGGTAGTCGGCAAAGTTAGCGAATTTATCGGGAGTTTGTATTATCTTTGCGTCACATTATTACGATTTAAGAATATTATGAAGCTGAAAAACTATCTTTTACTTTTAGCTCTTCTTCTGGTGGCAGGAGTGAGGGCGCAGGTGCCGTCAGGCAATAAATATCCTAAACGTGAATTCCGTGGAGCATGGATACAGGCTGTCAACGGCCAGTTTCGTGGTATTCCCACAGAGCGATTGAAGCAAACATTGATTAGCCAGTTGAATTCTCTTCAGGAAGCCGGTATTAATGCGATCATTTTTCAGGTGCGCCCTGAAGCGGATGCATTATACGCTTCCCAATATGAACCGTGGAGCCGTTTCCTGACAGGAACACAAGGACAGATGCCTTCTCCTATGTGGGATCCGATGCAGTTTATGATTGAAGAATGTCAGAAACGGAATATGGAGTTTCATGCCTGGATCAATCCTTATCGTGTGAAGACTTCATTAAAAAACAAGTTGGCGCCGGAGCATATTTATCACCAGCATCCGGAATGGTTTGTTACTTATGGCGATCAGCTATACTTCGACCCGGCACTTCCTGAAAGTCGGGAGTACATCTGTAAAATTGTGACTGATATCGTGTCTCGTTATGATGTGGACGCTATCCATATGGATGACTATTTCTATCCTTATCCGGTTAATGGATTGGATTTCCCGGATAATGCGAGCTTTGCCCGTTATGGTGGAGGTTTCACGAATAAGGCAGATTGGCGTCGTAGTAATGTGAATGTGTTGATAAAGAAGCTTCACGAAACGATTCGTGGCATCAAGCCTTGGGTGAAGTTCGGTATCAGTCCGTTTGGTATCTATCGTAACCAGAAGAGTGACCCGTTGGGAAGCAATACCAATGGCTTGCAAAACTATGATGATCTTTATGCTGATGTACTGCTTTGGGCACGTGAAGGATGGATTGATTATAATATTCCGCAGGTTTATTGGGAAATTGGTCATAAAGCGGCTGACTATGAGACATTGGTGAAATGGTGGGCTACTCATTCGGAAAACCGGCCGTTGTTTATCGGTCAATCTGTGCCGAAGACTGTTCAGTTTGCCGATCCGCAGAATCCTTCTATCAATCAGCTTCCCCGTAAGATGGCTTTGCAACGTGCTTATCAGACAATCGGAGGTAGTTGCCAATGGTATGCGGCAGCTGTTGTTGAGAATCAGGGTAGATATCGTGATGCTTTAATCAGTGAATATCATAAGTATCCGGCTTTGGTTCCAGTCTTTGATTTTATGGATGATAAAGCTCCGGACAAGGTGCGCAAAATGAAAAAGGTATGGACAGAAGATGGCTATATTCTGTTCTGGACTGCTCCGAAAGCCGATACGGAGATGGATAAGGCTGTTCGATATGTAGTCTATCGCTTTGGCAGCAAAGAGAAAGTGAATTTGGACGATCCTTCACATATTGTAGCTATCACTCGCAATCCGTTCTACAAACTTCCTTATGAAACAGGAAAAACAAAATACCGTTATGTAGTGACTGCTTTAGATCGTTTACATAATGAATCGAAATCCGTAAGTAAGAAGTTGAAACTGTAAAGGTATAGAATAAACAACGATAAAACGGTGAACACTCTGCAGCATGATAACGCAGTTTGTTCACCGTTTTTTGTTTACTGTTCAGCCGCTTGCTATTAATAGAGCAGCAATCCCGCAATGCCGCAAGCGATAATCATTAATATCGGATTGGCTTTATATTTTCTTGTTCCGATGAAAGCAATCAGGAAGATAATGATACTGATAACGAATGAGTAAGTATCTTCCGTAGGTGAACCGAAGTTTTCTACATTCATTAGTACCAACGCGGCGGAGGCGAGCAATCCGACTACTGCCGGGCGTAATCCGCTAAATATAGATTCTACTATCGGATGTTTCTGGTATTTCAGGAAGAATTTACTGATGGTCAACATCAAGATGAAAGAGGGAAGGACTACGGCAAAGGTAGCAATGATGGAACCCCATACGCTACCCGTAGAAGTAAATCCTACATAAGTAGCTGCGTTGATACCGATAGGGCCCGGTGTCATCTGGCTGATTGCGACAATATCCGTGAACTCCTGCGAACTCACCCATCCATAGCGGGTCACCACTTCGCCTTGAATCATGGAAAGCATGGCATAACCGCCACCGAAGCCGAAAAGCCCGATCTTGAAAAATGTATAGAATAACTGTAGGTAAATCATTTGATTAATAATTTATTATATAATAATTTCAGGCACGGATTACGCGGATTTTACGGCTTTTAGAATTATGAATCTGTAAAACAACAGCGTTAATCCGTGTAATCCGTGCCTTCTCAGCTCTCCATTCTCAACTTTCAACTTTTTTAATCTTTCCCCACAGGAAACCTCCTACACCGGCAGCAATAATAATCCAGATAGGGGAGAAGCCCAACAGCCAGATTAATAATGCCGAAACAACCGGAATCCACAGATTGTAGCGGTTGATTTTCGCAGATCGTCCCATGGTAAAGGTCGGTGCGGCAATGAGTGCTACCACTGCCGGTCGGATTCCCTTAAAGATGCGCTCCACTATCGGATTGTCTTTGAAACTATGAAAGAACAGGGCGATAGCTAATATAATAATGAAAGATGGCAAGATTGTTCCCAATGCCGTGATAATACTTCCCCGGATTCCACGCAGTTTATATCCTATAAAGATAGAAATATTGACTGCCAAAATTCCCGGAGCGGATTGGGAGATAGCCAGCAGATCGATAAAATCTTCCTGCGCAATCCATTTCCGTTTGGTGACAATTTCATTTTCAATCAGTGGCACCATTGCATACCCTCCTCCAATGGTAAAGGCGCCTATTTTAAAAAAGATTCCAAATGCTTCTAGATAAATGTTCATTCTTTCTTTTCTCCTCCTTCCTTACTAACTGCTTTTTTCTCTTTGCCATATTGACTGGGACTTACATTATAATGCTTTTTAAATACTTCGCGGAAGTACTTGGCATCACTGAATCCTGTCATTTCTGCAATTTCTGTTATGGTATGTGTGTCTTCTTTTAGTAATTGTACGGCACGTTTCAGACGAATCAGCCGGATATAATCTCCCGGCGCCTGATCGGTCAATGCCCTTAATTTATTATAGAAACTCGTGCGGCTCATTCCCATCAGGCTGCATAATACATCTACCGTGAGAGCCGGATTGTCAATGTTATCTTCCACGTTCTTTTTGACGTTTGCAATGAATTTCCAATCAATATCCTGTGAACAGTTGATGCAGTCTTCATCATGCTCCTCATCATCTAGATCCAGATTGGCGTATTTACTGCGCAAGAGTGCACGATTGGCCAGCAGATTGGAAACGTTTGCTTTCAATATACCGATGTTGAACGGTTTCACAACGTATTCATCCGCACCAATCTGAAGTCCCGAAAGAATATCTTTCTCATTATTCAAAGCTGTCAGCAGGATGACAGGGATGTGAGAAGTCTCGATATTATTCTTGATAGCCTGACATAATTCATCCCCTCGCATTTCCGGCATCATAATGTCTGAAATGACCAGTTCCGGTTTGTATTCGGGGATAATCGTCAGTGCTTCTTTTCCATTGGAGCATACCTGTACGACATATTCTTCTGACAATGTCTGTGACAGATAGTTACGCAACTCATCATTATCCTCTACAATCAAGATTCGACGATGGTTTATATTTTCTTTTTTCTGTGCGTTCTCGTAAATTTCAGGTGATGGAGGCGGAACGTTGTCGATAGCCTTTATTTCCTGACGCTGTTTGCTAGGAGTTGCCAAATGTGCTTTCCGGAAGCGCTTGCTGTCTTTAGGGAATGTTATTTTGATGACTGATCCCTGGTTTTCAATACTTGACAGATTAATCTTTCCTTTATGCAGGCGGACTAGTTTCCATACAAGCATCAGCCCGATGCCACTTCCTGTCACTTTGGAATTAATAGCATTACTGCCACGGAAATGAAGTTTGAACAATTTCTTTTGTTCGTTGGCCGGGATGCCGATTCCTGTGTCTCTGACTTCCACGCTCCATGAGTCAGATGTTTCTGAAACGAAAATCTGTACATTTCCATTTTCCGGAGTATATTTCAGTGCGTTCGAAATGATGTTCTTAAAGATAGATTCCATCTTTTCTTTATCAAACCATACATTCATATACCTGAAATTACTTTCATAAGTAAAGTTGATGTGCTTGATGTTGGCGTACTGCAGGAACGCATTGAATATTTCATTCATAAACGTGTTTAGCTCATGCTCTGAAATATATAATTCGGAAGAATATACGTCCGCTCTTTCAAAGTTGATAAGATTGGTGGTAAGACGCAGCAAGGCATTTACGTTTCGTAATGCCGTATTCATGTTGGAAATACCTTCTTTGCTCAACTCCTCTTTCTCGCGTAGTTCTTCCAAAGGTGCTTTGATAAGCGTCAATGGGGTACGGATATCATGTGCCGTATTGATAAAGAAGTGTATTTTCTCATCGGAGACTTTGCGCTGCTTTCTTAAAATCAGGATACGCAATAGAATGATGGCAATGAGACAAAGGAAAGCCGCATAAAGCAGCATAGCCCAAAATGTCAGCCAGAAAGGTTGGGCTATGACAATGTCCATGCTTCTTTCTTCAAGCATGATGCGTTTGTCTTCATTGGAGATGGCACGCACTCTTAGCGTATATTTGCCCGGCGCAAGATTGGTGTAACGAATCGTATTCTCGGTTCCGGGTTTGCTCCATTCGTCATAAAAACCTTCTAATCTCCAGGAATAAAGAACGTTGGAGGGGTAGTCATAATTGATGGAAGAAACCTGCAAAGAGAAAATATTCTGATTGTATTTCAACTTCAGTTCCTTTGTTTCATTGATGCTTGCTTTTAACGGAGAATCTTCATCACCCGGATAGATTGTCTGATAGAAAAGCTTGAAATCGCTGAAAATCATTTTAGAGGTATAGCTTCTGGGTAATTTCATGTCCTTGTCAAACTCTACGGCTCCGTCTGAACTGCCTAAAATGAATTTATTGTTTTTTCGCAGTGTGCCTGACAACGCATTGAAATGTGTAGTCATCAATCCCATGTCTTTGGTCCAGTTATGAAATTTCTTTTCTTCGGGATAGAAGCTTGTCAGTCCGCTTTCTGTACTCATTATAATGTCTTTGTCCGCATCCGATAATATAGTGTAGATATTATTGGATATTAAAGCACTGTTTTCAGAGTGGTAATGAGTGAACAGTTTTTTGTTGACATCGTAAATCAATAGTCCCGATCCGCTGGTACCTATATATAATAATCCGTTTTTTGCCTGATACAAAGAGTAGATATAGTTCGATTCTACCGGAAGTTTGATACGTTCAAATTTCCCGGATTCTTTATCTAAAAGGCACAGGCCGGCCGCACTACCGATCCACATGCTTTTTTCATCTTTCTCAACGATGGCGGTAATGGAATTTAATCCATCATAAAACCGTATGTCCTGCGTTTTTAGATTGATGCGTTTGAGGTTATAGAAACCTCCGGACCAGATATAACCCTGCATATCTGTACGGATATCACGTATGTATTTATCCGGTCGCTTGTTACTATGAGTGTACAAGGGCGGCATGAAATAGCTGACGTTGAACGTCTTTTTATCTATCTGGTGAGCACCGGAAGAGTACCCGCCTGCCCAGATAATTCCGGGAGCTACTTCGCATACGGTAAGAAAGATATGGCTTTTATTACCTTGCGACTCTTCAAAAGTACTAAGCACCGAACGCCATTGGCCGGTTTTTGAATTGAGGAAACTGATGCCATTGTTTGTTGCGAACCATAAATCTCCGTCTCTGTCTTCGATAATGGCGTTCACCTGATCGTTGATTAAAGACTGTTTATTGCCGATGGAGTGTTTGATCCATTTGTAGCCGGTATAACGGTTGTTTTGTATGGTGATTCCGATGGGATAATTAGCTAGCCATATCCGTTCTTCATCATCTACAAAGATGTCATTGATGCTGTTACCATTCATACCATTGTTACTGTTATAATCAGCCACAATTTCGGGTAGTATCTGATAAGTGTCCACATTTATTTTGTGTACTCCTCCACCGTCGGTTGCTATCAGTAATTCCTTATCATTTAATGGTCTGAATCGTGTGATACTGATATCTTTCAAATTCTGTTCCGGGCGTATGACAGATTTGGTATTCATATCGTAAATCATGATTCCCCGTAGAAAAGTGCCGATGAATAGTTTACGAATCTTTTTGTCGAAATATAGATCGATAACCTGGGCTTTCAGGCTCTCCAGCTTATCACAATTGATAAGTTCCAATGCGTTATTTTCCAGCTTGGCGTAATGAATACCCATCTCTGTGCCGATAAAGAAATGCGACTCGTCTATCTGTTCAATATCAGTGATTTCTTCACTGATATCGTTCTTTATATGGGTGACCTGTTGGGTTTCTGTGTTATAGAGAAAGATTGTATCCTTATTGCACAGCCAGATGTGTTTACTCTCGTCAAGCCAGGCATAAGTGACCGGATCCGGTTGCTCACTGAAGCTTTCCATCGGTAACTTATATACAAGATTGAAACAGTCGTGAATCTGGTCATACCGGAACACTTTTCCTTTCTTTCCGATTTCCCATAAAACTCCTTCCTGATCGATATAAAGCCAGTTCAGATTTAACAGAGAGTTTATTTCTACATCACCATCCATTAACTTATATCGTTTAAAATCTTTTCCGTTGTATCGATCAATACCTTCGTGTGTAAGGAACCACATGTAGCCGGTTTTATCTTTTTGAATGCAGTAAACCCGCCGGTTACTTAACCCATCCTCCACTCCAAGATATCGATACGTCTGCGCGACACAAGTTAGAGGAAACAATAAGATTAGAAAAAGCCATTTTTTCATACAAATAGGACTTTTAAGGGTTATTGAATCTTTAATGAGGGGGAAAGTTTGACAAAATTAAGAAGATTTTCCGATATTACAAAATTTTGAAGAAAGATAACAGCGTTCTCCAAATGAAAGAAAACAGACTATTTTATAGGTATTTATACATACTGTTTGTTTTCGGAGTTTTGGTATCTATAAAGGGACTTTCGGTAGAGCGAAAAGTTACGTAAAACAAGAGGCTGGCACTTTAAAAAGTACCAGCCTCTGTAAATATAGGAATGATTTATTTCATTTTAGCTTCCACCCATTTGCGAGCGTTGACAAACGCTTCTATCCATGGAGTAACCTGATCGCTGTTCTTGCGGTCTGCCGGATAACAACCGTTTTGCCATGGGAAGATGGCACGTTCCAAGTGGGGCATCATCGCCAAATGACGTCCGTCTGCACTGGCAAGTCCTGCGATGGAGTAGTCTGAACCGTTCGGGTTGCCCGGGTACTCATCGTAGCTGTATTTCGCCACTACATTGTATTTGTCTTCATCGTATGGCAGTGAGAATTTACCTTCTCCGTGTGCTACCCAGATACCCAGTTTACTTCCGCTTAGTGAACCGAACATCACACTGCGGTTTGTTGGGATAGTCAGGCCGACGAAAGTAGACTCGAATTTATGGGAGTCATTGTGTAGCATCTTGCCTTTTTCCTTATGTTCAGGGTTGATCAGACCGAGTTCCATCATCAACTGGCAACCGTTACAGATACCTAGTGAAAGTGTGTCTTCACGAGCATAGAACTTGTCGAGCGCTTCTTTCGCTTTCGGGTTGAACAGGAAGCCGCCTGCCCATCCTTTGGCAGAACCCAAAACATCGGAATTAGAGAAACCACCGCAGTAAACAATCATGTTTATGTCTTCCAGTGTTTCGCGTCCGCTGATGAGGTCGGTCATCGTAACGTCTTTTACGTCGAAACCTGCCAGATAGAGTGAGTAAGCCATTTCGCGCTCACCGTTTGTACCCTTCTCACGGATGATAGCCGCACGGATACCGCTTGGGGTACGACGGTCCGGAGTGATACCGTATTGAGAAAGCTTACCTTTGAATTCCGGCATGAAAGCGAATTCAACAGGTTGCATCTTATAGTTTTCGAAACGTGCTTTTGCGCAACCGTTCATCGATTGTTTGCGGTCGAGCAGGTAAGAAGAAGAATACCATACATCACGCATATAATCGATACCGAATTGGTAAGTAGCACCGTCTTTAGATACCAAAATGTGGCGTTCGTCAGTCGGTTTACCCAGCTTTATATAGCCTACGCCGGCGTCTTCCAAAATCTTCTTCACTTCATCCTTATGCTTGTCGCTGATCTGGATAACGATACCTGGGTTTTCCGCGAACAGAATTTTAACGATATCTTCTTCCTTCATCTTGTCGAGGCTGATTTCCAAACCGCCTTCTACATTAGAGAAGCACATTTCGAGCAATGTAGTGATTAAACCACCGGCAGATATATCGTGTCCTGCAAGGATCAATCCTTTGTTTACAAGTTCCTGTACGGCAAGGAAAGCGTCACGGAAATATTCGGCATCCTGTACGCAAGGTACTTCGTCACCCACTTTACCCAAAGATTGTGCGAAAGCCGAACCACCTAATTTCAGTTCGTCGAAGCTGAAGTCAATATGATAAAGCGTAGTCTTTTCATTGTTAACCAATACCGGAGATACCACTTTCTTCACGTCGGAAACTTCACCGCCGGCAGAAACAATCACAGTTCCCGGAGAAATCACTTTCTCACCGTTCGGATACTTTTGTGTCATAGACAAAGAATCTTTTCCGGTAGGCACATTGATTTGCAGTGCGCAGCAGAAGTCGCTCAATGCTTTTACAGCCGTGTACAGACGGGCATCTTCACCTTCTTGAGAACGGCAAGGCCACATCCAGTTGGCAGACAGAGAAATACTGTCCATACCTTCCGCCATCGGAGCCCAAACAAGATTGGTCAGTGCTTCGGATACGGAAAGAATAGAACCGGCAGCCGGATCAGCCAATGCAGCTTGCGGAGCATGTCCGATAGAAGTAGCGATCCCTTTTTCACCACGGTAATCAAGTGCTACGACACCGCAGTCGCTCAACGGCAACTGAAGTTCACCTTGGCATTGCTGGCGTGCCACTTTACCTGTTACCGAACGGTCTACCTTATTCGTCAACCAGTCTTTGCAGGCAACAGCTTCAAGCTGCAATACATTTGTCAGATATTCATGTAATTTAGACAATTCGTATTTCGGCATTTCGTAATGACGTTCCACGGTTTTGTCTACCATATATGTCTTGGGAGAAGAACCGAACATCTGCTCTACGGCAAGATCAAACGGACGTACACCGTCAGCCTGTTGGAAGGCGAAACGATGATCGCCGGTTGTTTCACCGACTACATACATTGGAGCGCGTTCGCGTTCGGCAATCTTACGTACATGTTCGATGGCTTCTTCTTTAATCAATAGACCCATACGTTCCTGGCTCTCGTTGGCGATGATTTCTTTTGCCGATAAAGTCTTGTCACCGATAGGCAATTTACTCATCTCGATTAAACCACCACATTCTTCCACTAGTTCGGACAGACAGTTTACGTGTCCGGCAGAGCCGTGGTCGTGGATAGAAACCACCGGATTTACCTCTTCTTCACAAAGAGCGCGTACCACATTGTTGGCGCGTTTTTGCATTTCAGCATTAGCGCGTTGTACGGCATTCAACTCGATACCACTGCTGTAACGACCGGTATCTACAGAAGATACGGAACCGCCACCCAGTCCGATACGATAGTTGTCACCACCGATTACTACCACTTTGTTTCCTGCTTCCGGTGTACCTTTCAGGCAGTCACGTTGTGTGCCGTAACCCACACCGCCGGCAAGCATGATTACTTTATCGTAACCATAAACTTCCTTGTTTTCCGTATGTTCGAAAGTCAGTACCGAACCGCAGATCAGCGGTTGGCCGAACTTGTTACCGAAGTCGGAAGCACCGTTGGATGCTTTGATAAGAATCTGTTCCGGAGTCTGGTACAACCATTTGCGTACCGGAAGAATTTCTTCCCATTCGCGTCCTTCATCGGTACGCGGGTAAGAAGTCATGTAGACAGCAGTACCTGCAATCGGCCATGAACCTTTACCACCACCCATACGGTCGCGGATTTCACCACCAGTACCGGTAGAAGCGCCGTTGAACGGTTCTACGGTAGTCGGGAAGTTATGTGTTTCCGCTTTCAGTGAGATAACGCTCTTGATGTCTTTTATCTGGAAGAAATCAGGTTTTGAATGATCTGCCGGAGCAAACTGTTCAACAACCGGACCTTCAGCGAAGGCTACATTATCTTTATAAGCAGAGATGATTTTATTTGGATTTTCCTGTGTCGTCTTTTTAATCATCTGGAACAGAGAGGACTCCTGTTCTACACCGTCGATGATGAACGTTCCGCCGAAGATTTTGTGGCGGCAGTGTTCGGAGTTGATTTGTGCGAAACCGAATACTTCAGAGTCAGTCAGTTTTCGTCCGAGATCATTTTCCACTTTCTTCAAGTAGTCCATTTCCTCTTTAGAAAGAGCCAGACCTTCTTTTTCATTATACACTTCGAGATCTTCGATGTAGATGATCGGTTCCGGCTGACGGTTTGTCGTGAATACGTTTGGGTCGAGTCCTTTGTACATGCGTTGGAGCATCGGGTCGTAGTCAGCGTTTTCGTCCTTAACAGGGAAGTACTCCTCGATGCGGCTGATGCCTTCGAGCCCCATGTTTTGGGTGATTTCTACTGCGTTTGTACTCCAGGGAGTGATCATTTCGCGGCGTGGGCCAACGAAACAGCCTTTCAGGTTTTCTTCACTTTCCATCACGGCTTCGCCAAAAAGCCAGCAGAGTTTATTACTTTCGTCAGGGGTGAGCTGATGGTTGCTCTCTACGGCAATCACGCTCTTGGAAGGGGTTCTGAAAAAAAGAATCATGTTGTATATTTACGATTTTACGATTTACGATTTTACGATTGAAGTTCCTGCAGGAGAAACTCTTCTCTTTTTCTGTGGCGCAAAGATAATCAATTTCGTTGGTGGTAGGAAAAAAATAGAGAATAAATTCCTATACCTTATTTAATATGTTTATTTTCGATGTACGTTTTACTTATTATCGCTATATATAGTGATTCTTGTGTGGAAAAAACGTTAATATACTATCCCCATATCACAAAAAAGTGCGATATTTGCGACATGATTCAGATAGAGACAATATTCGATATATTAGTGAAAGGCTTTATTATTGGCGTTGTTGTGTCCGCACCCCTCGGTCCGGTGGGCGTATTATGCATCCAGAGGACTCTGAATAAAGGGCGTTGGTACGGATTCGTAACGGGGCTGGGAGCCTCGTTGAGCGATATAGCCTATGCTTTGCTCACCGGTTACGGGATGAGTTTTGTGTTCGATTATATTAATAAGAATATTTTCTATCTGCAGTTATTGGGGAGTGTCATGCTACTCCTTTTTGGTATATATACCTTTCGTAGCAATCCGGTGCAATCCATTCGTCCGGCTTCGTCCAGTAAAGGTTCTTATTTCCATAATTTTATTACCGCCTTTTTCGTCACTCTATCCAACCCCTTGATAATCTTCCTGTTTATCGGACTTTTTGCCCGCTTTGCCTTTGTGCAGCCGGGAGTCCTGGTGTTTGAAGAGATCACGGGATATCTTGCAATTGCTATAGGAGCATTGACCTGGTGGTTGGGAATCACTTACTTTGTGAACAAGGTGCGTACCAAATTCAACTTGCGTGGTATCTGGATACTGAATCGTGTTGTAGGAAGTATCGTAATGCTGGTATCCCTTGCAGGGCTAATTTATACTTTGTTGGGAGAGTCACTTTATTAAGAGATAACTTATGAATCAGATAGCACAACAACTGAAAGAGAGAAATATTGCCGAATACCTTATATATATGTGGCAAGAGGAAGACTTGATCCGCGCCAATCATTGTGAACCGGAAGAGATGGAGGCAAATGTAATTGTCCGTTATCCGGAAGATCAGCGGCCTGCCATGCGAGAATGGTATACCAATCTGATAACGATGATGGGCGAGGAAGGAGTACGGGAAAAAGGGCATCTGCAGATTAATAAGAACGTGATTATCAATCTGACAGAGTTGCACAACGCATTGTCCTCTTCTCCTAAATTTCCTTTTTACAGTGCCGCTTATTTCAAGGCATTGCCATTTATCGTAGAATTACGGAATAAAAACGGCAAGAAAGATGAGCCCGAACTGGAAACCTGTTTTGAAGCGTTGTATGGAGTGCTCCTGCTTCGTCTTCAAAAGAAACCTATCAGCGAAGGCACTGCCAAGGCAGTGGAAGCTATCACTAGTTTCCTTTCTATGTTGGCAAATTATTATGATAAAGACCGTAAAGGTGAATTAAAACTGGATGAATAAATGAGAATTTTAGTAACGGGTGCCAACGGTCAGCTTGGCAATGAGATGCAGGTGCTTGCGAAAGAGAACCCGCAACATACGTATTATTTCACAGATGTGCAGGAGCTCGACATTTGTGATGCGCAAGCTGTTTGGGCTTATATGGCAGAGAAGCAGATTGAGCTTGTTGTTAATTGTGCAGCTTATACAGCTGTAGATAAAGCAGAAGATAATCAAGAATTAGCATACAAATTGAATTGTGAAGCACCAAAACAACTGGCAAGTGCGGCCCAAGCCAATGGTGCTGCCATGATACAAGTATCTACTGACTATGTATTTGACGGTACTGCGCATACTCCATACACAGAAGAGTGCGATCCCTGCCCGGATTCTGTGTACGGCACCACTAAACTGGAGGGAGAAAAGGAGGCAATGAATTGCTGTGAGAAAACAGTCGTTATCCGTACTGCATGGCTCTATTCCACTTTCGGTAATAATTTCGTGAAGACGATGATTCGTCTTGGAAAAGAGCGTAACAGTTTGGGGGTTGTTTTCGACCAAATCGGAACTCCGACATATGCCAATGACTTGGCACGGGCTATCTATACCATTATTAATAAAGGTATAGTTCGCGGTATTTACCATTTCAGCAATGAGGGAGTTTGTTCCTGGTACGATTTCACAGTAGCTATTCATCGCCTGGCAGGAATAACCACCTGCAAAGTGACCCCTTTGCATACAGCCGAATATCCTGCGAAAGCAAACCGTCCGGCATATTCCGTGCTTGATAAAACAAAAATAAAAACAACGTTCGATATAGAGATTCCTCATTGGGAGGAGAGCCTCAAACAATGCATTGATAAAATTATGAAAGATGAATAATGAATTTGGCTATGTTATTCCAGCATAGCCCATTCATGCTTATAATTCATAATTCTAACTAAAAAACTATGGCAGATAATACAGAAATTTTGAGACGGCGGACGTTCGCCATTATTGCGCATCCGGATGCCGGTAAGACATCTTTGACGGAAAAGTTATTGCTTTTCGGAGGTCAGATACAGGTCGCTGGCGCGGTAAAGAGTAATAAGATTAAAAAGACGGCTACATCCGACTGGATGGAAATCGAGAAACAACGTGGTATTTCGGTAACGACTTCCGTGATGGAATTCGACTATCGGGACTATAAGATTAACATTCTCGATACTCCCGGTCACCAGGACTTTGCCGAAGATACATACCGCACGCTGACGGCTGTGGACAGCGTTATCATCGTTGTAGACGGTGCAAAAGGTGTGGAAACGCAGACGCGTAAACTGATGGAGGTGTGTCGTATGAGAAAGACTCCGGTAATTATCTTCGTCAACAAAATGGACCGTGAAGGAAAAGACCCGTTCGATTTGCTCGATGAACTCGAAGAAGAACTGATGATTCAGGTTCGTCCCTTGTCCTGGCCGATCGAGCAGGGAGCACGTTTTAAAGGAGTATACAATATCTACGAACAGAAACTGGACTTGTATCAGCCATCCAAACAGATGGTGACAGAGAAAGTGGCAGTCGATATTCATTCGGAAGAACTGGATCAGCAAATTGGCAAGTCGTTGGCAGACAAGCTGCGTGGTGATTTGGAACTGATTGAGGGTGTTTATCCGGAATTTGATTCGGAATCCTATTTGGCAGGAGACTGTGCGCCTGTATTCTTTGGATCGGCGTTGAACAACTTCGGTGTGCAAGAGTTGCTGAACTGTTTCGTAGAGATAGCTCCCAGCCCTCGTCCTGTACAGGCAGAAGAGCGTGAAGTGAAACCTGACGAACCGAAATTCACCGGCTTCATTTTTAAGATAACTGCCAATATTGATCCTAACCATCGTTCTTGTGTGGCATTCTGTAAGATTTGCTCGGGTAAGTTTGTCCGCAATGCTCCATATACACACGTTCGTCATGGAAAAACAGTGCGTTTTTCATCGCCTACCCAGTTTATGGCACAGCGCAAAACAACGATCGACGAAGCTTATGCAGGAGATATTATCGGTCTGCCGGATAATGGTACTTTTAAGATTGGCGATACATTGACAGAGGGTGAACAGCTTCATTTCCGCGGATTGCCGAGCTTCTCGCCGGAGATGTTCAAGTATATCGAGAATGCCGATCCGATGAAACAGAAACAGTTGGCAAAAGGTATCGATCAGTTGATGGATGAAGGTGTGGCACAGCTGTTTGTCAATCAGTTCAATGGGCGTAAGATTATTGGTACGGTGGGACAGTTGCAGTTTGAGGTCATTCAGTATCGTTTGTTGAATGAATACAATGCGTCCTGTCGTTGGGAGCCGGTAAGCCTTTATAAGGCTTGTTGGGTGGAGAGTGATGATCCGGCGGAACTGGAGGCTTTCAAGAAACGTAAATACCAATACATGGCAAAGGATAGAGAAGGGCGCGATGTGTTCCTGGCAGACTCCGGTTATGTACTTCAGATGGCTCAGATAGACTTTAAACACATAAAATTCCACTTTACGAGCGAGTTTTAAGACATATTCGTACGATTTTAACTAAAAAATCAGGTAAAAAAAGGAAAAACATATCTCATATAAATGAGTGAAGAGAAATGAAGACACTATCTTGGGATAAGATTCAGCAAGGGGATGAAGAGGCATTCCGGCAGCTTTATGAGCAATATGCAGATTTACTGTATGGATATGGCATGAAGATAGCCGGTGATGATACTCTGGTGACCGAAGCGATACAGTCGTTGTTTGTTTATATCTTTGAGAAAAGAGAAACTTGCGCGGCGCCTCAATCCATACCCGCTTACTTGTGTGTTTCGTTGAGACACATGATAGTGAACGAGCTGAAAAAAGAGAATAGTGGATCATTCAAATCACTGGATGAAGTAGGCACAAACGAATATCAGTTTGATCTGGAGATCGATATTGAAACTGCTATTATCCATTCAGAGTTGGAAAAAGAACAGCTGGAAGTTTTGCAGAAAGAACTGAATAATTTGACAAAGCAACAGCGGGAGGTATTGTATCTGAAGTACTATAAGAAGATGAGTCCGGAAGAAATAGCCCAGGTGATGGGGCTCACTTCGCGTACAGTTTACAATACTACTCATATGGCTATATCCAGTTTACGGGAGCGCATGAGCAAATCTTTCTTGTTACTGGTGGCGGCTAATTTGTGGATTTTTAATTGAGGTGAGATATGGAAAAGTGGACAGAATCTTTAGATAAATACCTGGAGGAAGGTAAGCTTCCTCTAATGGGCGAAATATTTTCCCGTAAGAAAGAGATAGGCGATAAATTAAAGTTGCAGCGCGAAGAAAGCCATAAGATTACCTTAAGCCGGAAAAGAAAACAAAGTGTCGGAAAAAGCTTCTCCTTTTCTTGGGGAGTGGCAGCTGCGGTTGTCTTTCTTTTGGGGGTAGGCAGTTACTTCCTGGCAGAGGAAAAAGTGGCGACAAGTAATACTGCAATGAATTATGAATTGCCCGATGGCAGTAGTGTGCAGGTGATGGAAAACTCACGTTTGACTTACAATCATATAACATGGCTTTGGGAACGTAAGTTGCAATTGTTGGGTAAAGCCTCTTTCAATGTGACTAAAGGCAAGACATTTACCGTCAGCACTGAAGCCGGTGACGTGACGGTGCTCGGCACTAAATTCCTGGTCGATCAGCAGGGAAAGAAGATGTTCGTAAACTGTGAGGAAGGAAGCGTGAAAGTTGAGACTGCCGTAGGTAATCATACATTGCTTGCCGGAGAAAGTGTGCGTTGCGATGAAACCAAGATTGTACCTGTAGAAAAAAAGGCGGAAGAATCGGAGTTCCCTGAAGTGTTAGGATATGAAGATGACCCGCTGATAAATGTAGTGGCAGATATTGAGCATATATTTAAGGTAACAGTCGTCGGGCATGAGAAGTGCGAGGGACTGACCTACAACGGGACGGTCTTAACGAAAGACCTGAACGCCACACTGGAAAAAGTTTTCGGATCGTGTGGAATCAGTTATCAAATACGAGGGAAAGAAATTATTTTGCAATAAAAAAAGCCTCTTCTGACTATCCGGAAGAGGCTTTTTTGTTTTTCTTCAAATTTTCTTCGTTTTTTCTTGGTAAAAAAGCAACGAGTGCTTCTCTTTCTAATAGATGAGCTATTTAATGATGTTTGAAGAAAACGGTAGAATTGATTAGAAGATTAAATGTTGTAGAAGAAATTAGAAACTATCCGGTAGAAATAAGGCCGGGATTCAAAACAAACAATGTTTTAAAAGAAATACAAACTAAGACTCAAAGCAAACAATAGACAGTGGCAGATGAATCATTCCTGCCACAGACGTAAGCCGGAAAGGTTCCCTCATCGGAAGTAATATGAGCTTTAGAGGCTTGTTTTTTTCCGATCAAACAGACTTAGTTGGCTTAAAAGGGTTTTTCTGCTAGACTGCTACGCTAATTAAAAGAATGAAAGCCGTGATGGCGCATGAGAGGTTTAACAAGACCGGTTTTATCTGGTAGTTTAATAGTAGGTTAAGAGAGTATAAAACCAGAAAAGGGCTGAACCGGTCTATCATTGAGTATTTTTATTTAATAATTGTTTTATCAGAGTGTGAGAGAAAGTTGAGGGGCTTTCTCTCACATTTTTTTGTAGGGACGATAAATCGTTCAATGGTAAATCATCTGGTTTTTCAATCAGAGAAATGACGTTTTTATACATTATATTCCTTTCTTAATTTATTTTATAATAAAAATTTGGTATTTTCGAACGCTTTTTGGACAAACAACTTAAAATACTAATAGTTTATTATATGGAAAATATCGAAACAGCGATCCTGCTGATGGTGGTCGGAATGGCTACCGTGTTTGTTATTCTGCTGATTGTGATTTGTTTAGGTAAGTTGTTGATTACATTAGTCAACAAGTATGCTCCTGAAGAAGTGGTTCCTGTGAAGCGGGAAGCATCGCAAGGTCCTGCCCCTGTTCCGGGAAACATCTTAGCCGCCATTACAGCTGCTGTAAACGTGGTGACACAAGGTAAAGGAAAAATCACTAAAGTAGAAAAATTATAAATCTATAAAGAATATCACTGAAAGACATGAAAAGAGAAGTAAAGTTTAGTTTGGTTTTCCGAGATATGTGGCAATCTGCCGGAAAATACGTACCTCGTGTAGACCAACTCGTAAAGGTAGCTCCTGCCATCATTGAAATGGGCTGTTTTGCCCGCGTAGAAACAAATGGCGGAGGTTTTGAACAGGTAAATTTATTGTTTGGTGAAAACCCGAATAAAGCTGTGCGTGAATGGACAAAACCGTTCCATGAAGCCGGTATTCAAACCCACATGCTCGACCGCGCACTGAACGGACTCCGTATGAGCCCCGTTCCGGCAGACGTCCGCAAATTATTCTACAAAGTAAAGAAAGCACAAGGAACAGACATTACCCGTACATTTTGCGGATTGAACGACGTGCGTAACATTGCTCCTTCCATCACATACGCGAAGGAAGCAGGCATGATTTCGCAATGTTCGCTTTGCATCACTCATTCGCCTATCCATACCGTAGAGTACTATACCAATATGGCGTTGGAACTTATCAAACTGGGAGCAGACGAAATCAGTATCAAAGACATGGCAGGCATCGGTCGTCCCGTATCATTAGGTAAGATCGTAGCAAATATCAAGGCGGCACATCCCGAAATCCCTGTTCAGTATCACAGCCATGCAGGTCCCGGATTCAACATGGCAAGCATCCTCGAAGTATGCGAAGCCGGTTGTGACTACATCGACGTAGGCATGGAACCACTATCATGGGGAACAGGTCACGCTGACTTGCTTAGTGTGCAGGCAATGCTGAAAGACGCCGGATATCAAGTGCCCGAAATCAATATGGAAGCCTACATGAAAGTGCGCGGCATGATTCAGGAATTTATGGACGACTTCCTCGGCTTGTATATCAGCCCGAAAAACCGTCTGATGAACTCCTTGCTGATTGCTCCCGGACTTCCCGGCGGTATGATGGGTAGTCTGATGGCCGACCTCGAATCCAATTTGGAATCAATCAATAAATATAAGGCAAAACACAATCTGCCGTTTATGACGCAAGACCAGTTGCTCATCAAGCTTTTTGATGAAGTGGCTTATGTATGGCCTCGTGTCGGTTATCCTCCATTGGTGACTCCGTTCAGCCAATACGTGAAGAACCTCGCCATGATGAACGTGATGGCCATGGAAAAAGGAAAAGAACGTTGGGGAATGATTGCAGATGATATCTGGGATATGATTCTGGGTAAAGCCGGACGTCTGCCGGGCAAACTTGCTCCCGAAATCATTGAAAAGGCGGAACGTGAAGGCCGTAAGTTCTTTGAAGGTGATCCGCAGAATAACTATCCTGATGCCCTCGACAAATACCGCAAACTGATGAAAGAGAACAAATGGGAAGTGGGACAGGACGACGAAGAACTCTTCGAATATGCTATGCACCCGGCTCAATATGAGGCTTATAAGAGTGGCAAAGCAAAAGAAGACTTCCTGGAAGACGTAGCCAAACGTCGTGCCGAAAAAGATAAATCTCCGGAAGAAGACGCCAAACCGAAGACACTGACCGTACAAGTGGACGGACAGGCTTATCGTGTGACGGTAGCATACGGTGATACCGAACTACCTGCTGCTCCTGCAAGTGCTGCAGCTCCGGCAGGAGAGGGTAAAGAAGTACTTTCTCCGTTGGAAGGCAAGTTCTTCTTAGTGAAAGGTGCGCAGGAAACTCCTTTGCAAGTAGGTGATACAGTGAAAGAAGGTGATGTAATCTGCTATGTAGAAGCGATGAAGACCTACAATGCTATCCGTGCGGAGTTTGGCGGTACGGTGACTGCTATCTGTGTCAACCCGGGAGATGCTGTTTCAGAAGATGACGTATTAATGAAGATAGGATAATGAACGAAATATTTGAGAACTTATATGACATGACTGCGTTCAGCAATATCATTGCCGAACCGCAGTTCCTGATAATGTATGCCATCGCGTTCGTCCTGCTCTATTTGGGTATTAAGAAACAGTACGAGCCGTTGCTGCTTGTTCCCATCGCTTTCGGTGTGTTGCTAGCCAACTTCCCCGGAGGAGATATGGGCGTGATTCAGGCAGACGAGAATGGTATGGTGATGGTAAACGGAGTGTTGAAGAACATCTGGGAAATGCCTTTGCATGACATTGCCCACGAACTGGGAATCATGAACTTCATCTACTATATGCTGATTAAAACAGGTTTCCTGCCTCCGATCATCTTTATGGGTGTCGGTGCGCTGACGGACTTCGGGCCGATGTTGCGTAACCTGCATCTTTCTATATTCGGTGCAGCTGCACAGTTGGGTATCTTTACCGTGTTGCTGGTAGCCATCCTGATGGGATTCACTCCACAGGAAGCCGCTTCTCTGGGCATTATCGGTGGCGCGGATGGTCCGACAGCCATCTTTACCACCATCAAACTGGCGCCGCATTTGCTGGGCCCGATTGCCATTGCCGCTTATTCGTATATGGCGCTCGTTCCGGTGATTATTCCGCTGGTAGTGAAACTGTTCTGTACGAAGAAAGAGTTGAGCATCAACATGAAAGAACAGGAAAAGAAGTACCCTTCGAAGACTGAAATCAAGAACCTGCGTGTATTGAAGATTATCTTCCCGATTGTGGTAACTACTATTGTTGCCCTCTTCGTGCCAAGTGCAGTGCCTTTGGTGGGTATGTTGATGTTTGGTAACCTGGTGAAAGAAATCGGAACCAACACATTCCGCTTGTTCGATGCTGCTTCTAATAGTATCATGAATGCTGCCACCATCTTCCTCGGACTGTCCGTAGGAGCAACGATGACAGCCGAAGCATTCCTCAACTGGACAACAATCGGTATTGTGATCGGTGGATTCCTTGCGTTTGCACTTTCTATAACCGGTGGTATTTTCTTTGTGAAACTGGTAAATCTCTTCTCGAAGAAGAAAATCAATCCGCTTATCGGCGCCACTGGTTTGAGTGCCGTTCCGATGGCGAGCCGTGTAGCCAATGAGATTGCTTTGAAATACGATCCGAAGAATCACGTATTGCAGTATTGCATGGCAAGCAACATCTCCGGAGTAATCGGTTCTGCCGTAGCTGCGGGTGTGTTGATTTCCTTCCTTGCGTAAGCGAGGAGAATCTTCATCATTGAAGATTTTATTTCTTCATGGAGAAATACTTTTTATACATTCAAGTTTGGCAGACTCATTTGATAACGCTACCTTTGTGAGTAATGTATAACAGTAAAAACGGAAAGCGTATGAGCACAATGTCATTAGAGGCGGAAAAGAATGCACTGATTCGTCAGATTCTGGATGTGGATGATATAGCTATCCTGAAAAAGATAAGATCAATGTTGAATCATGAAGAAGAACAGGTGAGGGTAGTTGCTGAAGAGGCAACTCCTTATCGGACAAAGACCGAAATTCTGGAAAGCCTTGATGAGGCGTGCAAGGAATTGAAGTTGAATCTGGAAGGTAAGCTGGATTTTAAGCCAGCGGAGGATTTGCTGGATGAGTTGTGATATAACGTATTCTCCTCGTTTTGCGAGAGAATTGAAAAAATTGAGCAAACATTACAAATCTCTGAAGTTGGATTATGCCAATTTATTGGAATCTCTGAAAGCGAATCCTGAACAAGGAGTCAGTTTGGGTAATAATCTTCGTAAGGTTCGTATGGCCATTACTTCGAAGAATAAAGGAAAGAGCGGAGGTGCGCGAGTGATAACCTATACGGTGATTCTGACAGAGGTAGATTCGGAAATAAAGTTGCTTACTATCTACGACAAGTCCGAATGTGAAAGTTTGACAGATAAGGAAATAGAAGATATCCTGAAGCAAAACGGTATTTTGTAATCCTTATGATATAAAAAGAAATCGTCCTGTTTCACGGTTACGTGATAACAGGACGATTTCTTTTATAAGACTAAGACTTTGTGAACAAGTTTCTTTTGTTTCTAAATTTATTCACTAATTACCTTTCTGTATTCCGCTACCGCCATCTTTTCCGACAGATACGCATTAATCAGATTGGTGTGCGCCTGGGTCCATGACAATTGCGCGGAGAGCACATCCACCATATTTGCCTTTCCCTCATTATACGAGAAAGAAACCAAATCAAGATTTTCATTAGCCAGATTCATAGTCTCTTTGGCGGTTTTCACTTGATATTCCGTTTCCGTCAGTTTGGTCAGGGCGGCAGAAAGTTCCTCATTGATATGATCGGTCACATAGCTTTGTTGCAGTTTCTGTATGCCGATATACGCTTTCTGCTGACGGTTTGTTTTGAATCGGGCTCCCCAACGGAAGATCGGTATATTCAGGTTAATGCCGATGATGGGATTGAAAGAAATATCATAACCGAGGTTAGGCGTTCCGGTAGCCCATCCACCGCTGAAATACATATTCAGCTGCGGGTTGAATTGGCTAAGAGCCGCTTTGCGTTGCGCCTGACTCCTCATGATGTTCACCTCCGTACTTTCATAATCCGCCCGACGTTGCAGTACATTCTCCAGAGAAAGGATCTGCACCGGAGCGGAAGCCGTGTCAATCGTGTACAGACTGTCTATGGGATTGTTCGGCTCTTCTCCCATCAGGATATTCAGCTTTTGCAGTGCCAGCGTATAGTTCTGACGTGCCTTGATATATTGCAATTCCGCTTCTTTCAGCCGGGTGGAAATCATTAATAAGTCCGTGCGGCCAATCATCCCGTCGTTGAAACGATCCTGAATGATGTCATACTGTTGCTTCACGATATTTTGATACTTGTCTGCCGCCTGCAACATAGCCTGTGAAGCGGAAGCATTCCAGTAAACCGCATCGCTCTGATAATGAATCTGGTCGATGGTAAGCTCCTCATTTAGTTGATCCAGTTTTTCGTCCGCTTTGGCAATCTTGTGCTGGGCGTTGAGTGCCCCGCCCGTGTACAACGGTTGCGAGACGATAAAGACACCTTGATAGGTGTGATTGCGGTATTCGCCTACCGGTTCGTTCCATGCATTAAGGTCGCTCATGTTGAGGGTTCCGTCCGCATTGACATCAATTTTGGGCAAGAATCCCGTGTGAGCAATCTTCCGTGCTTCCGTACTTGCTATCGTTTTTAGTTTCTGTTGTTTCAGAATTTGACTGTAAGCTTCCACTTTATTCCGGTAAGCTTCCCGGCTAAGATAGGGCTGTTGTGCCCCGGCTGTGAGGCCGAGGAGCAACAGTGACAGAGTTATAAGTTGAGTTTTCATTTTTATTCAATTATTTGATTCTTTGAATGGCACAATAGGCAACCGGAAGAACAAACAGCGTCAGAGCTGAAGCCACCAACAGACCTCCCATAATTGTAGCCGCCATACCGCCGAACATTGCGTCGAACAACAACGGCAACATACCCAGAATGGTAGTGCCGGACGCCATCGCTACCGGAATAATACGGCTCGTTGTAGCACTGACAACAGCATCCAACGGCTTTTTACCCGTTTTTGTCTCCAGATCAATCTGTTCTACCAGTACAATCGCATTTTTGATATTCATCCCAATCAATCCGAGCAAACCAAGGATGGAGAAGAAGTCGAACGACTTGCCTAGCAACACCAATCCCAAAACGATACCGATAAAAATAAGCGGTAACATCAACAAGATCACTGTCGGCTTACGATACGTCCTGAACAAGAACAACAGAGTGACGAACATCAGGAAGAACGTCAAAGGTAAATTCTTGGCCAACGCCTCGTTCGACTCCACCTGACTTTCCTGTTCCCCGAAATACTTCATCGTATATCCCTCCGGCACTTTAATCTCTTTCTGCACCAGTGGCCAAACCTCATTGAAAGCAGCAATCGCGTTCACTCCGCGACGCGGATCGCATTGCGCCATCATCACCATTTGCCGGTTGTAATCCTTCACATTCGAGAAACGATATTGGAAATCAAATTCCGATACCACCTGTTCCAGACTGGTCGTTTCATTCCCCGTGCCGAACACGGGCAACGTGCGCAGGTCATTGATGTAGAACGAATCCACCGTGTTGTCCTTCAATAAGATAGGAAGCACCTGGTCTCCCTGACGGTACTCGCCAAGTGTCATGCCTGTGGTTCCGATCTGGATGCTTTGTGCCATTCCCTGACGCGATACCCCTAACGGTTGCGCCCGTTCGGGACTATATACAGGCTTCCATACAGGAATTTTATTTCCCCACGAATTACGCACATTGATTAAATTCGGATTCCGGTGCATAATCTCCAAAGCCTGGTTGGTGAGCGCCACGAGCGTGTCCACATTCGGACCGATAAACCCGATTTCGATAGCGGCATCCACCGCAGGCGACAGTTTAAACAGACTGGTGCGGGTAATTGCATTCGGATAATTCGCCTTCATGTACGCGTCGAAATCTTCCTCATACTCTTTCGTATATTTACTGTCTGTCAATTCAATCAATATATTGGCAAAATTCGGTTTCGGACCCACCGAAGTAGAAGCGAGGTAATACCTTAGCGGCGTGCTGCCGAAGGTGATCGACACTTTCTTCACTTCCGGCTGTTTTGCCAGATGCTCTTCCACGGATTTCATCTCTTTCACTACATCGTTGATGCTATACCCGTCAGGGTAGAACACGTCTGCCCGGAAATAAGGCTTGTCGAGAGAAGGGAAGAAGTTTTGCGGCATCGTTCCCATGATAACCA
Organism: Bacteroides sp. 1001136B_160425_E2; assembly: GCF_015559655.1. Taxonomy (NCBI): domain Bacteria; kingdom Pseudomonadati; phylum Bacteroidota; class Bacteroidia; order Bacteroidales; family Bacteroidaceae; genus Bacteroides; species Bacteroides sp. 1001136B_160425_E2. The sequence continues at coordinate 55,672 of NZ_JADMQH010000012.1, forward strand.
GCGAAGCAACAAAAAGCACTACCATCGAACCTAGTGTCAATGTTTTCCTGCGAATCAGTGTGCGGAGGATGGAGGCGAATTTGTGATAGAACGGTTTGTCATACGGGTCTTTCGCGCCGTCCTTTGCTTTCGCTTTCAGGATGAAATTACCAAAAACAGTGGTCTGCGTCAGCGCGAGCACCCAGCTCAATCCCAGCGAGATGGCGAGCACCACAAAAAGCGGTTTCACGATTTCCGCCACGGCAGAAGGAGCAAGGTAGAGCGGGAGGAACGAACAGATAGCGATGAACGTAGCCCCAAGCAATCCCCATTGCGGACCGGTTGCGCCGTCTATCAGCGCTTTCCGCCGGTCTACTCCGCGGGCGATGGCAATCTGTGCGTTGTCCGTCACCACGATGGCGTTATCCACCAGCATACCCATGGCGATGATAAATCCCGCCAATGAAGTACGGTTCAGTCCGACACCGAAGAAAGACATGATAAGCAGTGTGCCGCCAATAGAGAAAATCAGTGACGAGCCGATCAGCACACCTGCGCGCAACCCCATCACCAACATGATAATCACAATTACAATCAGAATCGATTCGATCAGATTGATGATAAATCCGTTGTTGGCTTCGTTGGCAATTTCGTTCTCCAGATACAGGCTTTGCAGTTCCAGTCCCACAGGCATCAGTGGCAGCAATTCGTCCAGTTTGGCTTTCACGTTCTTGCCCGTCTGCACCACGTCCCGTTGCGGGTCGGTGGAGACACCGATGCCGATGGCACGTTTGCCGTTCACGTGCATGATATTGGATGGAGGGTCCATATACCCTTTTTCGATGACGGCGATATCACCCAGTTTCACCTGTCCGGCTTTGGTGGTAATCACCTGGTTGCGGATATCGTCTACGGTGGTATACATACCGTTGGCAGTCACCCGGAGCTGTTGTTCGCCGGCACGGATTTCTCCGGTATTGATAATCTGGTTCTGCGATTGCAACAGACTGGCAAGCTGTTTCGGGTCGATGCCCATACCTACGAGCTTATTGGTGGAAATAAAAATATTGACCACCTCCGTCTGCGTCCCGAACAGGGCGACTTTCATCACTCCGTCCGCCGTCACTACCTGCGTCTTGATACGTTCCGCCCAGTTGCGCATCTCTTCGTATGTGTAACCGTCGTCTGCCGTCAGACCGTAATAGATGCCGAACACGTCGCCGAAATCATCGGAAACCGTCGGCGCGGAAGCACCGCTCGGCAACTGTGGCTGTATATTAAGCACCTTCCGTCGCAACTCATCCCACTTCTGCGGAATGGAGCTTGCCGGCAAGGAAGGTTGCAACTCGAATGTGATTTTTGAGAGCCCGTACATAGATTCTGATTTAATCTTGTACACACCGCTCATACTTTGGATCTCGCGAGAGATAGGCTCGGTAATCAACCGCTCCACTTCTGCCGGTTCGGCACCCGGATAGCGGGTCATAATAACCGCCGACTTGATGACGAAAGGAGCATCCTCTTTCTTGCCCAGCTTGCCGAAAGAAGTGATTCCTCCAATCAGCAGCACAGCGAGAAAGAAATAGATGATTTTCGTATTATCTAATGAATATCTGGCTAAACTCATAATAAATGATCGTTGATAGTTGATGAATGACAGCGGATAAATGATAGTTAATCATTTATCACCTATCACCTGTCAACAGTTGTAATAGATTCTCCTTCTACTAGTTGGTGTACGCCTGCTATGACGATTTTTTCACCGGGTTTCAAACCTTCCGAGATGAGCGCCTGTGCTTCTCCTGTCGGGGCGTTGACGGTCACTTCCCGTTTGTGGACTTTGTTGTCTTCTACCACCCAGACATACATTTTATTCCCTTCGCTTTCGCCGAATACGGCACTCAGCGGTACAATCGTCCAGCTATCCTGCACCAACGGACCTATATCTGCCGTGAAACGAATGCCACACGTGAAACCGGGTTTCACAGCATACAGATCGCGGTCGAATGACGGATCGTCAATCGTGATGCTGACTGGAATCCCTGTGCCATCCGTAGAAATATCAAGATATTCCTCCAGCTTCGCTTGAAACACGTGTCCTTTAAATGTGTCGAACTCTACAAGGAAACGCGGGTCTTTGGCGCGCAATAAATAAAGATACGCATCCGGAATGGTGAATTTGATACGCAGATTGTGCGTATTGACAAGCTGAACGATACCCTCACCGGAATTGACACGCTGATAGTTTTCCACCAGCCGTTTTTCGATAGAACCGTCGAAAGGAGCTGTCAGCTTGGTGTCGCGCATATTGTTGGCAGACAGTTCGTATTCAGACTTCGCCTTCTGGAAGTTGGCGAGGCTGATTTCATATTCCTGTACGGAGATCGCTTGCCGGGAGAGGAGCCGTTTGTTACGTTCCACTTGTGCCGAAGCCGTTTCGTATGCCGATTTCGTAGCGGCATATTGCAATGCGATATCTCTGGGGTCGATAGCTGCGATGAGTTGTCCTTTTTTCACTTTCTGTCCTTCGATGACAGGAAGCTGGATGATTTGTCCGTTGACCCGGAAAGCCAGCTTCACATATTCCACCGCTTCCACGATTCCCGAGAAATCTTTTCTGATAATCGATCTTGACTCGACAATCGTAGTCTTTACGGGACGGGCAGTTGTCGTTGTCGTTTCTTTTTTCTGTCCGCAGCCGGCCAGCAAGATTGCAGCCGCCAGGACGAATCCAAATTTCTTTTTCATATACCACGTTGATGTTTAGAGGTTTTGCGTTGATAAATAGCGAATAATATACTAAAACAACTCCCGTTTATTTATGTTCAACATTCCTATCTTTTTCATATTCTGTCTCTTAACTTTTATATGGAACACAAAAAACGGGAACTTTACGAGTTCACCACAGGGGACACAGAGTTCTTCTTTCTTTTTCCGTAAGTAAAACAGAGCGATAAATACGATTACTCTGTGTTACTTTATAGTGAATAAGAAATAGTAAACCTTTGTGTCCTCCTTGTCCTCTGTGGTGAAATATAAATTCCTATTTAACAAAGAAGTGTGTAGAAATAAACTAAAATCGCACTATTTGCTCATTTCAGTGCAAGAATGAATAAACTATGCTCTAGTTAATTATACCTCGCTACTATGCTACTTTTATTTTTTCTTCTTGCCTATATTATTTCTTTGATTGCCTAATGAGTTTTCGTTTGACAACTGTCAAGCGATAGTTCAACTTAAGTTAAGCGTTCGTTCGACAACTGTCAAACGAAAACTCATTAGGCTATGAAATACATATTAATAGGGAAGCAATTACCTAAAAGTAACGAATGAAATCATTAGTGGCAATGGATTCAAAACCGTGCAAGAATGTGCCAATATGCTAATTGTTTACGCTGTGTCCGACATGGTAATTGGTACACTGATAATTATTCACTATTGGAACTTTTTGCGTAGTCTTTTTATCCAACTGTCGCTACGTATAACATTATTATTCTCTCCAATCGCTTTTTTCAAATCCCGGATTCGTTCGTTTTGTCTCTTCATTGCTGCCTGTATTTCGTTTATCAACGTATTTATTTCCTTCTGCAGCTGAATTTCCTTTTCTTTCAATTGAATAATGTGGGCGTATTTCTCGCAGACCATTGTTTTATCTATACACAGTTGTTCCAGCGTATCAATATATTCTGCTGTAATACCGGCTTTACTTCGGCGAAAGAGTTCCAGAATACATTCTTCGTCAACGTTCGGAACATTGTCTATGTATAACATAGGGAATTGTCCCATTTCCACCCAAAGCAGGATCGCTTCTTTTTCGATGTGATACTTAATCACTGCTTTTTCTACACTAATCCATTTTGGCATATTGCTTTTGTTTTAATGTGTTATAAGAAAAAGGAGTAAATAACGTATTGTCCGGAGAGGTGCAACGAACACCCACGATTTTTGTGATTTCGGTCGGCTGGGGAATTGGTTGGGGTATAAGGATTGTTGAAACCGACCGGATACAATAAAAGCGTGAGTGCTGTTGTACCATTATCTAAATCGAGGTCTTAGCATACCGTGCACCAGATAATGATAAACAACAGACACCCACGCCAAACGTTTATATATAACAAATCTCTAATCGATATGTTGATATACGATCATCTACGTGGAGTATCTGTTGTATCATTTCCCGGTACATGAAATTTGCTAAGTTTCGATTTGGGAAACAATACGTTATTTACTCCATTAAGGAATAAAAACCGCCTTTGCCTGTTTCATCACGCTGATGGGCAGAAAGCGTATGACAAAGATATATGTTTTTTTCGGAATAGGATGGAAAAGAGGAAATAAATGCAGGAAATATGGTATGAGAATAGAGAGTATGGTATAAAGATGGTAAATATGCTATACGGGTGGCAAATATAATGTGATGATAAAAAGGAGGGAGCCAAAAGTAAAACCATCTCCAAGATTGATATTATTTAAGTACGGATTACACGGGTTTCACGGTTTTAGTCTAATGGAACCGTGAAATCCGTGTAATCCGTGCCTAAATGAAAGCCATAAAAGTCTTTTGACTTCGCATTGTCTTTCCGTGCAATTCTTTTTTTAGCTGCGATTTCTTTTAGGCTTTCCGGAGAAGATAGTCAGTTCAAGAATTGCAAAGATGATTTCCGTTGTGGTATATCCGGTAAATGTATATTCCAAATTTTCATTTTCGGAGAAGTATTTGAGATAAACGGTTGGAGTGCCATTGTGGAAGTCGAGAAAAAGGTAAGAAGTATAATCATAGATGCCAAGATCGGCAAACTCGTTCAGAATCGCTGTGTTGAAAATCGTGCATTGGCCTGTCTTTGATTCATTTCCGGACATTTCGAATCTGCGATGTTCTTTTGCGAGATCGTCTTTATTCACATGCCTGAATTGTTCTTGCAGTTCTTTACTGAAAGAAAGGCGTTGTCTGATGAAATTAAAAACTTCTTCCTTTGTCATTTGTTTTAAATCGGTTATTTCCATTTTTTATTAATTAGTCGGGTAAAGGTACTTTCTTTATTTGGTAATAAATCGGATTTAGTCATATTTCTTTTATTTATTTTTCGGCTTGTAACCCTAAAAGAATCTGAATTTATGGATTTATTTAGGGTTATAACCCTAAAAACTTTCCGAAAATAGTATATCTTTGTGCTTATAACCCTAAAAACTTTTGAATATGATTAATCGTGAACAGTATATGGAACAAATCGTTCCTTTTATAGATAAGCCGTTTGTAAAAGTGATAACGGGTATTCGTCGCAGTGGAAAGTCGGTAGTGCTGCGTCTGATTCGTGACGAACTGTTGAGGAGAGGAGTTCGTGAAGAACGTATCATCTATCTGAATTTTGAAAGTTTTCAGTGGATAGATCTGAAAGAGGCGAAGGCTTTGTATGCTTATATTCGGGGGCAGGCAGGAGATGCGGGTAAATATTATATTCTCTTGGATGAAATTCAGGAAGTGGACGGTTGGGAAAAAGTGGTCAACTCACTTCTGGTAGATTTGGATACGGATATTTATGTGACCGGCTCCAACTCACGTATGTTATCGTCCGAACTGGCAACTTATTTAACGGGACGGTATGTCGCTTTCCATGTCATGACCTTGTCTTTTAGAGAATATCTGACTTTCCATGACTTGCAGGCCAATGATCCGACGCTCAACCGGAAGGAGGAATTTCAGAAATATCTCCGCATGGGAGGATTTCCGGCCATACATACTGCCGATTATGGATATGAGGCCATCTATAAAATTGTCTACGACATCTATTCTTCTGTTATTCTTCGTGACACGGTGCAGCGTCACAATATCCGGAATGTGGAATTGCTCGAACGGGTAGTGAAGTTTGTTTTCGATAATATAGGCAATAAGCTGAACGCTAAAAATATAGCTGATTACTTCAAAAGTCAGCAACGGAAGGTGGATATGAATACCATCTATAATTATCTGAATGCATTGGAAAGTGCTTTTATCATTCAACGTATTCCCCGATATGATATTAAAGGAAAGGAAATTCTGCAGACGAATGAAAAGTATTTTGTAAGTGACCTTTCTTTGATTTATTCCGTGATGGGCTATCGTGACCGGTTGATTGCAGGTATGTTGGAGAATCTGGTCTGTCTGGAGTTGAAAAGAAGGGGGTATGAAGTGTATGTAGGCAAACAGGATGATAAAGAAGTGGATTTTGTAGCCATCCGTCGGGAAGAAAAGATTTATGTGCAAGTAACGTATCAGTTAGCTTCACAGGCCACTGTTGAGAGGGAGTTTGCTCCTTTGCTCGCCATTAACGACCATTATCCTAAATATGTAGTTAGCATGGACAGCTTGTGGCAGGATAATGTGGAGGGTGTCAGGCATCGTCATATAGCCGATTTCCTGTTGGATGATGCTTGACGCTAAGGAATATAGAAAACGAAAAAGAGGAAATTCTCTGCGAGAATCTCCTCTTTTTTCATCTTTCACGAAAGATCGAATTATTTCTTCTTACGGTCACCGTAACGGCTCATGAACTTGTCAACACGACCTGCAGTATCTACCAATGTAGATTTACCTGTATAGAACGGGTGAGAAGTGTTTGAGATTTCAATCTTCAGCAACGGATAAGTTTCACCTTCGAATTCGATGGTTTCTTTAGTTGCTACAGTTGACTTAGACAAAAACATGTCACCATTTGACATATCTTTAAATACTACCGGACGGTATGATTCTGGATGAAGGCCTTTTTTCATTTCAGTATCTGTTTTTTTAATTTATATTCTGTTACTATTTTGGTAAGAAATAGTGTAATGGTCATTTTCAGTGCGCAAAGATAATGCTTTTCTGTGAAATAGAAAAAGGTTTTCTAAAATTTCTGATTTCTAATTTATGATTTCTGATTTGCTATGCAGATTTTGGTGATTAAATGAATGAAAAATGAGGTATAAATAAGGTATAAATAAGGAGATATAAATCCGAAGGCATAAATCAGAATTCAGAAATCATAAATCCCAAAGTTTGCAAGGTAGACATTACAATCTAATGTCACACTCGTATTCCTGCTAAATTTTGCAGTCTGATTTAAACCTTTTTCTACTATATTTTTCTTTCCGATGTTCGTTATTCGATGGATAATGCTTACTTTTGCGTAGAATTTTTATTCACTAACAATAAACTTTAAACAAAATGGTAAATTACAAAGATTTAGGATTGGTAAACACAAGAGAAATGTTTGCTAAGGCTATCAAAGGTGGATATGCTATCCCAGCATTCAACTTCAACAATATGGAACAAATGCAGGCTATCATCAAGGCTGCTGTTGAAACTAAATCTCCTGTGATTCTTCAGGTTTCTAAAGGTGCTCGTCAGTATGCTAACGCTACTTTGTTGCGTTACATGGCACAGGGTGCTGTAGAATATGCTAAAGAATTAGGCTGCGCACATCCGGAAATCGTTCTTCACCTTGACCACGGAGATACATTCGAAACTTGTAAATCTTGTATTGATTCAGGTTTCTCTTCAGTGATGATCGACGGTTCTCACCTTCCTTACGAAGAAAACGTAGCATTGACTAAGAAAGTTGTTGAATACGCTCACCAGTTTGACGTAACTGTAGAAGGTGAACTTGGCGTATTGGCTGGTGTAGAAGATGAAGTTTCTGCTGACCACCACACATATACTGACCCTGAAGAAGTAATCGACTTCGCTACTCGCACTGGTTGCGACTCTTTGGCAATCTCAATCGGTACTTCTCACGGTGCTTATAAATTTACTCCGGAACAATGCCACATCGACCCGGTTACAGGCGTAATGGTTCCTCCTCCATTGGCATTCGAAGTATTGGACGCTGTAATGGAAAAACTTCCGGGATTCCCTATCGTTCTTCACGGTTCATCTTCTGTTCCACAGGAAGAAGTGGCAACTATCAACCAATACGGTGGTGCACTGAAAGCTGCTATCGGTATTCCGGAAGAATGGTTGCGTAAGGCTGCTAAGTCTGCTGTTTGCAAAATCAATATCGACTCTGACTCACGTCTGGCTATGACTGCAGCTATCCGTAAGACTTTCGCTGAAAAACCAGCTGAATTCGACCCACGTAAGTATCTTGGTCCGGCTCGTGACAACATGGAAAAACTGTACAAGCACAAAATTATCAACGTGCTCGGTTCTGACAACAAATTGGCACAGTAATCTTCGGGTTATTCCATAAATAAAAGAAAGGCTGCTACCGGTTGACGGTGGCAGCCTTTTTTGTCTCTTTACAGTTCTATCCGCAACAAAACGCAATACGATATATACGGAATAGCAAATGCAATATTTTTAAATCGACAAGTTCTTACAATAAAAAATCACCTTTACTATAATGATATACAGTAAAGGTGATTTTATACTTGTCTTATATCTTACATCAGGAATCCGAGCAGGATACCGGCAGCAACAGCTGAACCGATCACTCCGGCAACGTTCGGACCCATAGCGTGCATCAACAGGTAGTTGGTCGAATCATATTCCAAACCAATCACTTGCGAGATACGTGCAGAGTCAGGAACAGCAGAAACCCCTGCGTTACCGATTAACGGATTAATCTTATTACCCTTCTTCAAGAAGATATTGAAGATCTTAACGAAGATGACACCGGAGGCAGTTGCAATAACAAATGACAATGCACCGAGAGCAAAGATTTTGATGGAATCGAGCGTCAGGAATTCGGAAGCTTGTGTAGAAGCACCTACTGTCAGTCCCAACAGAATAGTGATAGTATCAATCAACGGACCACTGGCAGTATTAGCCAAACGACGGGTTACACCACTTTCTTTCAATAGGTTGCCGAAGAACAGCATACCCAGCAAAGGTAGACCGGAAGGAACCAGGAAGCAAGTCAGCAACAAACCGATGATCGGGAAGATCACTTTCTCCGTGTGAGAAACGGCACGCGGCGGTTTCATGCGGATGATACGTTCGTTCTTGGTGGTGAGCAGACGCATGATAGGCGGCTGTATCACCGGAACCAACGCCATATAGGAGTAGGCGGACACTGCAATGGCTCCCATCAGGTTAGGTGCTAGCTTGGAAGAAAGGAAGATAGCTGTCGGGCCGTCCGCTCCACCAATGATACCGATAGCACCGGCTTGCATCGGGTCGAAACCCATTTCCAGCGCGATCATATATGCACCGAAGATACCGAACTGTGCAGCTGCACCGATCAACATCAATTTCGGATTAGAGATAAGTGCCGAGAAGTCCGTCATGGCGCCGATGCCCAAAAAGATGAGCGGCGGATACCAGCCGGAGGTCACTCCCTGATACAATATATTCAATACAGAACCTTCTTCATAAATACCGACCTTCAGTCCGGCATCCATATTAAAAGGTATATTACCAATCAATATACCGAAACCGATAGGAATCAGCAGCATTGGTTCGAACTCTTTGGCTATTGCCAAATAGATGAATACCAAGCCAACGAGAATCATGACTACATGCCCTACCGTAGCATTGGCAAAGCCTGTGTATGTCCAGAAGTCGGCGAGGTTATTTCCTAAAAAGTTTATAAAATCTCCCATATTATTCAATAATTACGAGGTCATTACCTTCAAGAACAGAGTCTCCCTTGTTGACGTTGATGGCAGTAATCTTACCGTCTTTATCCGCATTGATATTGTTTTCCATCTTCATGGCTTCCAATATGATAATGGTCTGTCCTTTCTTTACAGTATCGCCTACATTCACTTTGATGTCGAGGATCACACCCGGCAGCGGAGATTTCACTCCTGATTTTCCGGTAGATGGAGCGGTCGGTTTCACTACTTGAGTAGGAGCAGTAGGAGCATTAGGCATCGGGCGTACTGTCACAGGTTTTGCAACAGGCTTCGGCTGTTTCTCCATTTCCACTTTATAGTGTGTACCGTTCACTTCTACATGAGCGATGTTGTCTTCAATATTTCCGATGGTTACTTTATATGAGTTACCGTTGATTTTATATTTATATTCTTTCATCGTTTTTACTTTTTAAAAGGTGACTTACTTTCTGGGAGGAGTTTCACGCAAAGTGTAAATCTTCGAACTCCATGGTGAGTAGCTGCGTTTTACGCGAGTGATGGTCAGCACCGTTTCTTCTACGTCGTGCACTTCATCTTGCATTTCGTGCAATGCCATAGAAATAGCGGCGTATACTTCGCCCGGAGCCTGTGACAGTTCCTTAGCTTCATGTTTGTCGATGCCTTTAGATTTCATAGCGTTGCGCTTGCTCAAATTAACGGCTACTTTTCCTACAATCTTGAAAGCAATAAAGAGAAGAATCAATCCGCAGAATACTACGCTCATGGCAGAAATGGACATTCCAACGCCATCAGCATCGTGTTCTTCAAACTTTTCCATCTTGGAATTGCTGTCAAGAGTCTTGTTGTTGGTGCTCGGAGTCACGTATTTGTCACCGCTTCCACTTTTTACTTCCCATTCAGCTGCCCCGTCGCTTACACGAGCGTATGATTGGTTGGGACCGAGAGCGCCTGCGGGCACTACAATCTGGTCGAGCAACTTCTTGCCGGAGTCGAACAGACCCACCCAGTTAGCTGTTTCCGGATTCAGCTTGAAGCTGGTATGGAAAGTACCACGGTTAGGTTCGCCATCTGCCCAGAATAGTGCATGTTGGCGTGGTTTCACTAAGGTAAGTATATCACCTTTCGGGATAAAATAAGTAACTGTATCGCCCGGTTGGCTGCTTACTTTCAGCAAGCAAGCTGCCAGGTCGGCGCTACCGAATGATTTATTGAATATTTCAATCCATGCGCTGTGCAATCCGTAATCGTCCTGAAAATTACTCTGATTGTCTATCAGGATTTCGTTTAGCACCAGCTTATTGTTCGACTTTTGCTCTCCACAAGAAGTCAGACCAATCAGCAACAGCAAAGAAAGGAATATTCCGATTTTGGTTTTGTTCATAATCGTTCTTGTTTTAATGTGAAAAGTAGGATTACAACGGAATATTACCATGCTTCTTAGCTGGATTGCTCAATTTCTTAGTCTGCAATTGCTGTAAAGCACGGATTACACGGAAACGTGTGTTGCGTGGTTCAATCACATCGTCGATGTAGCCATATTTAGCTGCATTGTAAGGATTGGCAAACAGTTTCGTGTATTCTGCTTCTTTCTCTGCAAGGAATTGAGCAGGGTTTTCCTGATCTTTGGCTTCGCGTGCGTACAATACTTCTACTGCTCCTGCGCCACCCATTACTGCGATTTCGGCAGTAGGCCATGCGTAGTTCATGTCACCGCGAAGTTGCTTACAGCTCATCACGATGTGAGAACCACCGTAAGACTTACGCAATGTGATAGTAACCTTAGGCACAGTAGCTTCACCGTAAGCATACAACAGTTTGGCACCATGAAGGATAACGCCATTGTATTCCTGACCTGTTCCCGGAAGGAAGCCCGGTACGTCTACCAACGATACGATAGGAATATTGAATGCATCGCAGAAACGAACGAAGCGTGCACCTTTACGAGATGCGTTGCTGTCGAGCACACCAGCCAGATACTTAGGCTGATTAGCAACGATACCTACCGATTGTCCGTTGAAGCGGGCGAAACCGATGATGATATTCTTTGCATAATCTTTCTGGATTTCAAGGAATTCACCGTTGTCCACAATAGCACCGATGACTTCGTACATATCATACGGTTTAGTAGGGCTGTCGGGGATAATATCGTTCAAAGAATCTTCCAGACGGTCGATTGGGTCTGTGCAATCTACATAAGGAGCTTCTTCAAGGTTGTTTTGAGGAATATAGCTCAACAGTTTGCGAATCAGTTCGAAACCTTCTTCTTCTGTTTGGGCGGTGAAATGAGTCACGCCCGATTTGGTGGAGTGAACGCTTGCGCCACCGAGGTTTTCCTGGCTAACGTCTTCACCTGTTACGGTCTTCACAACTTTCGGTCCGGTGAGGAACATATAGGAAGTGCCTTCCATCATCAGCGTGAAGTCGGTCAGAGCCGGAGAATAAACAGCACCACCGGCACAAGGACCGAAGATACCGGAAATCTGCGGAATAACACCCGAAGCAAGGATGTTGCGTTGGAAGATTTCTGCATAACCGGCCAAAGCGTTGATACCTTCCTGAATACGTGCACCACCCGAGTCGTTGATACCGATACAAGGAGCACCCATCTTCATGGCCTGATCCATGATTTTACAAATTTTCAATGACATTGTTTCTGACAGTGAACCGGCAGAAACAGTGAAGTCCTGTGCGAACACATATACCAGACGTCCTTCGATTGTACCGCAGCCGGTCACTACACCGTCTCCCGGATAATGTTTTTTCTCCATACCGAAGTTCGTGCATCTGTGCTCAACGAACATGTCCATTTCTTCGAAGCTACCCTCGTCAAGCAGCATAGCCAGACGCTCGCGTGCTGTGTATTTCCCTTTTTCGTGTTGCTTCGCAATTGCTTTTTCACCGCCTCCGATACGTGCTACGGCACGGCGTTCAATAAGCTCTTTAATTTTTTCAAGTTGATTACTCATGAGTTCTTGTTGGTTTTAGAGTTTATGATTAATGTTCGCAGAGTTCTGTCAGCACGCCCAAAGTTGATTTCGGGTGAAGGAAAGCGATATTCAAACCTTCGGCACCTTTGCGGGGGGCTTTGTCAATAAGGCGGATTTCTTTGCCTTCTGCTTCTTCCAAAGCATTGGCTACGCCATCTTCTACAGCAAATGCAACGTGGTGAACGCCTGCACCTTTGTTTTCAATGAATTTGGCAATAGTACTCTCCGGGCAAGTCGGCTCCAACAGTTCGATTTTTGTTTCGCCTACTTTTAAAAAAGCGGTTCTTACTTTCTGATCTTCCACTGTTTCAATGTTGTAACACTTCAGACCTAATACATTTTCGTAGTAAGGAAGGGCTTCTTCAATGCTTTTTACAGCAATGCCCAGATGTTCAATGTGTGAAATCTTCATAACTATACTTTTTTTATTTGGTTTTAAATCTGTGCTTATAAGGCATAAAACAGCACAAAGAAAGACAATTCTTACCTAATAAAGAAATATTTCTGCATTTAATTATTGGATTATTAAACAGAAAAAATGGTAGGAAAGGAACATGAAGAGTCGTTTTGCAATCTTGAGATTACATTTAGACATAAAATTTGACTAAGAGTTTGTTCAGCCAATTCCAATTGACACGAAACCAACGGCGGGTACTGCTCTGCTTTCCGCCGAAGCGGAGAACGAAATCACGATAACCGTGTTTACGGAACGGAAGTCCTACATCCATAAATTCCATATGGTGGAATCCCCGCTGGCGCGCGTCTTCCAATGCTTTCCAAACGGCCAGTATCCCCGGATATTGAAGTGCATAGGTCTTTCTCATTCCTCCCGAAAACCAAAGGTACGCATCGTCTCCCGAGTAGATACAAACGGAACCGCCAATGATTTTCTCTTTGTATTTTACTACGAATATTTTTGCCTGTTGTCCTTTGATTAACATGTTGTTCATGTGGCGGAAAAAGTCGTTGGCAGGGAAATATCTGCGTATGCGGGAGGAGTAAACCTTATGCAGCATCCGTGAGAAATTGTGTATCTCTTCCACGGTATGTGCTTCCTCTACTTTGGCTCCATTCTTGAGCCCTTTTTTTATCTGCCGGATACGCGACGGGCTGAACCGGTCTTCCGTCTTTTTCATACTGTGCAGTGAATTGTGTACCCGCAACCAGTTGACAGGGAAATAATCGTTGGCACGGAAAACCCGATAACCGAACATCGAATTGTTGAGGTTTCGGAACTCGATCAAGACACAGCTGCGCGATGCTTCTTGTGTGAGATGTTCGAGCATATCGCCAAAGACTTCTTCTGCCTTTTCTTTGTTGGCCGAAAGCGATTCATCCAGAAATTCTCCTTCGCTATATACCACGCAATGTTTCACTAAAGAGGAGGGGAGCCACTTCTTCGCTTTGCGAATGGCGGCAAGCAGGCGTGCCACAGGTCTGCCGTCTTCTGTTGCCACTATTAATAAAGGAGTATACCCTGGAGTTGCTTCATAAATCTGAAATAACTCTTTGGAATGGAAGGTGTTTTTTCCCGGCAATTCAGGAATGTCCTTCCCATGATAATATGTTGTTAGTTTAAGTGGCATCTAGGTACAAATTTACACTTTTTATTCTTTATTCAACAACAAAACAAAGAATTTGTTGGAGTTGCTTGAAGTAAAGTATAATATATCTTTGCGTATTTAATGGAAAAATGTATTTTATAGGAGAAATATGGTATGAAAAGTGAGTACGTATTAAAATCAGGTTCGTCTTAAATTAAGATTATAATCAAATAGTTTTTGCAAAACAACGAGAATTAATATTAACTTTAAATTAGAACGAATGAGATGTAATGCATTTGTTGAAGCATGGAAGAATCATCATAGACGCGCTTCCATGATTTTAGGGTTGTCTTTATTGGCTGCCCCTCTGTCATACGCTGTTTATGCGGAAGATGGAGTTTCTAATACTATGGTGCAAGTTGTCACACAAACGAAAACTGTGAAAGGAACTATCATTGATGAAAGCGGGGAGCCGCTGATTGGAGTTTCTATCGTTGTGAAAGGAACAAGTACAGGTACGATTACTGATTTTAACGGTAACTTCTCTATTGATCTTCCGGCGGGAAGAAAAGAACTGGTCATTTCTTATATCGGTTACAAAGGACAGACGGTGACTGTGACGGGCAACGGACCGGTCAATGTGAAAATGATTTCGGATACGCAGGCATTGGATGAAGTGGTTGTTATTGGCTACGGTGCAGTGAAGAAACGTGATTTAACAGGAGCGGTTGCTTCTGTGAAATCGGAAGACATTACGATGAATCCGGGTACAAATCCGATGGAAGCATTGCAGGGAAAAGTAGCGGGATTGGATATTACGAGAGAATCGGGCCAAGCGGGTTCAGGAGTGAAAATGCAATTGCGCGGTAACCGTTCATTGACGGCAAGTGGTAATCCTATGTTTATTATTGACGGGATGCCGGGTGACTATGCGACACTGAATCCGAATGATATTGAATCTATTGAAGTGTTGAAAGATGCTTCTTCTACGGCTGTCTATGGTTCTTCCGGTGCCAATGGTGTTGTAATCATTACTACCAAAGGTGGAAAAGAAGGAAAATTGACTGCCAATTTTAATGCCTTTTTTGGTATAAACAGCTGGTCTACAATGCCGGAAGTCCGCCAAGGAGAAACCTACATGGAGGGTTTGCGTACAGCCCATAAAAATGCGGGTACTTATGTGGATGATGCCAATATGTTTACTAACCCTGCTTATTATGAAGCTTATCAAAACGGGAAATACATTGACTGGGTAGATGAATTGTTGCATACGGGGACTGTTCAGAATTATAGTTTGTCGGTTTCAGGAGGTACAAAAAATACAAAGGCTTATATGTCTATGAATTTTTCGGATGAAAACGGACAATACAACGATGATAATTATAAATTGTATTCAACAAATATTCGCATTGATCACACAATCAATAAATGGTTTACTACAGGAATTAGTATCCAGGCATCTTATGTGCATCAGAATAAGCCTTTTGCAAAGATTCAAGATGGTATGACGGCTATTCCTTACGGTGAAATCTATGACGAGAATGGCAATGTTAATCCTTATCCGATTGAAGGGGATGCCAGCTATTTGAATCTTTTGATGAATAATAAAAGTAATTGGAGAAACCAATCCCAGAATACAAAACTGTATGTGAATCCTTATATTAAAATAACTCCGATTAAAGGATTGACATGGGAGTCACGCGTGAATGGGACGTTGACTTATTCCCGTTCGAATAGTTTCCAGGGAGATGGCTCGTACAACTTTTACAAAGCGGGAGGAAATGTAGAGACAGATACGAATGCCAAGATTACTCAAAACAGATCATATAATTATAAGTGGGAAAATATCGTAACTTACAACTTTAATATTGCTAAGATACATGAATTTACGCTTACTGGTGTGTCTACCTGGAATCATAACCAGACGGATAACACGGAAATGACAGGAACAGGTATTGCTAACAACAAATATTTGTGGGAAGGATTGGAAAAAGCTGCCGTTCAGAAGAACTCGTCCAGTTATACCATGTCTAAAGGAGTCGGATTAGTAGGACGTATCAACTACTCTCTATTGGGTAGGTATTTGCTTTCTGCTTCTATTCGTCGGGATGGTTCTTCACGTTTGGCTAAAGATCATAAATGGTCTAATTTCCCGGCTGTTTCATTGGGATGGCGTATTTCTGACGAGAAGTTTATGGAAAGTACAAGAAACTGGTTGGATAATTTAAAAATTCGTGTGGGTTACGGTATTTCTGGTACGGCCAGTATTGATCCTTATTCTTCCTCTTCTTCTCTGGAGTCCGGATGGTTGACGTTAGGTGGTGAAAAAACGCAGATTTATAATCTCACTAAAATAATAGCTAATCCGGAACTGACATGGGAACGTTCAAAGAACACCAATATCGGTATTGATGCTTCTTTCCTGAATAATCGTATCAATGTGACATTGGATATGTATAAGACTAAGACGGAAGGTGTGATATGGAAAAAATCATTACCTGTAGTGAACGGTTCCTATAGTTCTAAAGAGCAATATCTGACCAATATAAACTTGTGTGAGACTAAAAATAAAGGTCTTGAGTTTGCTTTGAATACCCGCAACATTGAAACTAAAAATTTTCAATGGACATCGGCTCTGACTTTTGCATATAATAAGGAAGAGATTACGAAACTGACCGGAACTGCTAATGATAAAGTAATCAATGGCGATTATACTTATGCGGTAGGTAGTGCAATCAACTCTTTTTATCACTACAAACTGGATGGTATCTGGCAGAAAGGTGAAGAAGCTGATGCTGCTGTGTTTGGACTGAAACCGGGATCTATAAAGATCAATGTGCCTGATATGGTGCGGCATACGGATACGGACGGTAGTGTCTACTATACGAAAGTGAATGCTGACGGACAGGAAATCCGTTATGATGCTTCTAATACATATTCTGTGTCTGCTGATGATTATCAAGTATTGGGACATAACTCTCCGGATTGGACAATGGGTTTCCAGAATACTTTGACATATAAAGATTTTGATTTAAGTATTTATATGTATATGCGTTGGGGACAGATGATTAAATATTCTGTATTAACGGATTATGACCCGACAGGGTTGAACAACTATCCTACTTATTTTAATGTATGGTCTGAAACAAATCCTTCGAACGATTTTCCTGCTATGGATGCTTCTATCAAGGATAAGTTGAGCTATTATCCGGGCTTTGCAGCGTTGTCGTATGTAGATGGATCATTCTTTAAAATAAAGAATATAACATTGGGATATACTATGCCTGATAAATTGGCTAAAAAACTGGGATTGGGCAAGCTCCGTGTGTATGGAACGATTACTAATCCATTCGTTATTGCAAAAAGTCATTTGTTGAAGGATTATGATCCGGAAATGAATGGTGGTTTGAACTATCCATTGACAAAACAGTTGGTCTTTGGTCTTAATCTTTCATTTTAATTCTCTAAACTGATAAATAATGAAGAAATTAGTATATAATGTGGCCTTAGCATTGTGTGCGATGGTTACTATCAATTCATGTTCATTGGATGAATATAATCCAATGGAAGTTACCGGCGAAGAAACGTTGGCTACGTTTGACGGGTGGTACGGAATGCAAACCCAGTGTTATAATCCTATTTATAGTCAGTTGTATACTGTGACAGACTTTTTATCTGTTGCAGAGGCTGGTACGGATACGTGGTTGACGGCAAATAATAATGATAACTCAAAAGAACTTTTTTACTATGAATCTCTGACGCCGAGTAAAGATAAGGCATGGGATAAATTATTTATGCAGGCGTATACTGCTTTGGGGATATGTAATACGGTTATAAACCGTGCGGAAAGTGTAGAAGGAAATGCGGATGATATTCGTGTGCTAACAGCCGAAGCTCGTTGTTTGCGTGGCTTTTATCATCTGATATTGACTACTTACTTTGGTCCGATCACTCTTTGCATGAATGAAGCGGGAAATAATATTGTGTTGGAACCTAAACGGAATACATTGTCGGAAATTTATTCATACATTATTGATGATTTGAAGTATGCTGCGGATAATCTGAATACAACTCCTTACGGTAATAATCGTGCCCGTGTTTCAAGAAAATCGGCTATGGGACTTTTGGCTCGTGCCTACATACAAGGAGCCGGTCAGGGATTGAACGAGAATGGTGTTTCTTACTGGCAAAGAGCGGCAGATGTTGCGGAAAGCTTTATTGCGGATACAGAAGCCGGCGGAGGTACTTACGGAGGTTATCTTTATAATGATATATCAGATATGTGGGCTGATGGCAACAACCGTACTAATAAAGAAGCGCTTTTTGTTGCAGCAGGTTGTGATGCCGGTGATGATGACGCATGGGATTATTCGAATGCGGGATATAATAAATTGTTTACGTATACTTACTGGAATCAGACGAACCTGTCGGATATTAGTAAGATTACATCTGACAAACAGAACTATTTTTATGGACGTACCAACAATGGCAACTGCGCACCATCTAAATATTTGTTGGACTGCTTTGAACCAACTTGGGATAAACGTTGGGAGAATTCATTCCAGACTGCTTTCGGGGCATTTTCTATGGCAAAAGTGGCATGGATTCCATATACTAAGAATATAGTGACTTTGACTAGCGATTTATGTCAGAAGTATGGTATTGATGCTTCTCATGTGGGTGAAAAAATTTATCCCTATGTTGATTGTGATGGCAAAACGATGTCTCATGGAGGAAATCAGTATACAGCATCTGTGTGGCCCAAAGGGGTGACTACAGGGGATGTATCAACATTGATGACTCCTAAAAAAGTATATGTAATAGATTATCCATTGCCTGCGGATGATAATCGTTTCTTTCTTTATTTGTCCAAAGAACCTTTGTCAGCGGAAGACAAGAAAGATCGTGTTTATGCATGTGTGAATATCGATGATTTGTTTGATACAAATGGCAATTACGTAAAAACACAGAACGATATGCCTAGCGATTATGATCGTACTTCAAAAGTATATGCAACATATCCATGTCTGAATAAGTTTATCTGGAGTTATGAAGGGGTATATTATGGAAGTAACTTGCAAATTCGTAATGGTGATATTTTTGTGATGCGTATGGCAGAAGTTTATTTGATTGCTGCCGAGGCCGAACAGCATTTAGGTAACGGTACAAAAGCTGCAGGATATTTGAATACGCTTCGTGCCCGTGCAGCTCGCACCGGAGCTTCGGAGTCGTCTTACAAGCTGACTACTGTCACCGAAGAAGATATCTACGACGAATATGCACGTGAACTTTGTGGAGAACATTCACGTTGGGCATTGTTGCAGCGTCATCAAGCATTCTCAACTCGTTTGGCGAAATATAACAAACGTGCTGCTTCTAGCTTCAAATCTTATAATATATGGCGTCCTATATCACAAACATTCCTTCAACAGATTGATAATGCTGAAGAATATGGAGATAATGGATACGGTACAACAGCTAAGTCTGGTCTGGATGGATTTTTACAATAGCAATACAGATTAAATTTTAATTAAAGAGGGGATATGTCGTGATGATATGTCCCTTTTTTTATATCTTTGTGTAATCGAACAGAACTTTTAAAAAGCGGAACTATGTTAGAAGAAATTTTAGCTTACAACAAGCAATTTGTTGAGAACAAGGGATACGAATCGTATATTACCAATAAATATCCCGATAAGAAAATAGCTATTCTTTCCTGTATGGACACCCGACTGACTGCTTTGCTTCCAGCCGCACTAGGAATTAAGAATGGCGATGTGAAAATGATAAAAAATGCAGGTGGTGTTATTTCCCATCCTTTCGGTAGCGTAATACGTAGTTTACTCGTTGCTATTTTTGAACTGGGTGTGGAGGAAATAATGGTGATTGCTCATTCTGATTGTGGAGCTTGCCACATGCACAGTGAAGAAATGCTCGAAAAAATGAAAGCACGCGGAATCAATCCGGATTATATTGACATGATGCGCTTCTGCGGAGTTGACTTTCATTCGTGGCTGGATGGTTTCGAAGATACGGAAAAGTCGGTGAGAGGAACAGTCGATTTTATCGTGCGCCATCCTTTGATCCCTTCAGATGTGACAGTCTACGGGTTTATTATTGATTCTACGACCGGGGAATTAACTCGGATTGTATAGATAATTAGATAGATAGGTAAATAGATAACCTTCTTTTTTAACCTCCTAAATATAGTGACACTATCCTATCATGATAGTGACGCCATTTCTATTGCATAGTGTCGCTATGTCTGGGGGATAGTGACGCCATTTTGAAGACAAAAAAATAAGGCAGCTTTTTATCGGCTGCCTTTATCTTTCTGCGGTTATATACTTTCTTTGACTGGTGCACTCGTTTGTGACAAATAGGGTGCCCGTACATCTCGATTTCTGCCTCACGGCTAGCTTTACGATTCGCTTTAATGTAATCGTCTTGTGTAATTCGCTTTTTCATAATGAAATTATTTATCTGTGCAAAGATACAATATATTCTTCATTTAGTGGAGTATTTGGCGCTCTTTTCATGTCATAGATTCCCTTCTGACAATAGAAATGAAAAAGATACTTTTATTTCCTATTACGCTCGGTTTGCATTATCTTTGCATACATTAATCAAATGAGACCAAAAAATAATATGGAAAATTTCAGTGAATTAATAAAGAACCGTCGTAGTATGCGGAAGTTCACCGATGAAGAGTTGACACAAGATCAGGTAGTTACGTTGATGAAAGCAGCTTTGATGTCTCCTTCTTCCAAACGTAGTAATAGTTGGCAGTTTGTAGTGATTGATGATAAAGAGGTATTGAAAGAATTGTCTCATTGCAAGGAACAGGCTTCTTCATTCATTGCCGACGCAGCTTTAGCAATTGTGGTAATGGCCGATCCGTTGGCCAGTGATGTTTGGATTGAAGATGCTTCTATTGCTTCCATCATGATACAGTTGCAGGCTGAAGATTTGGGTTTGGGAAGCTGCTGGGTGCAGGTTCGCGAACGTTTCACTGCTACCGGAATGCCTTCCGATGAATTTGTTCATGGAATCCTGGATATTCCTTTGCAACTTCAAATTCTTTCCGTTATTGCTATCGGACATAAAGGGATGGAACGTAAACCTTTCAACGAAGAACATCTTCAATGGGAGAAAATTCACATAAATAAATTCGGAGGAAAATAAATATGGGAGCTGCTAAAGCGAGTAACAGCAAAGATACTTATTTGGCTACTGCTGTTACCTTTATCGTTATCGGAGCACTTTATCTGATTGATAAACTGATTCATTTCTCTACTGTTGGACTACCTTGGGTGATGAATAAGGACAATATGTTATTGTATGCTTCGATCTGTTTTCTTATTTTTAAACGTGACAAATCAATTGGTTTTGTGTTGCTTGGTCTTTGGCTGGTGATGAATATCAGTCTGGTAATATCATTGCTGGGTTCGTTATCCGGGTATCTGTTGCCATTGACTCTGCTCATTGTCGGAATCATTTTATTCTGGTTTGCAAAACGGTAAAGAAATAATGAAGAGAAGTATAGAAGATACACCGATTGTGTTTATCGGTGCAGGCAACCTGGCTACTAATCTGGCGAAAGCTCTCTATCATAAAGGATTCCGCATTGTGCAGGTATATAGCCGGACAATGGAATCTGCCCGTACTTTAGCCGAGAAAGTGGAAGCTGAATATACCACAGATTTGCAGGAAATTTCCAAAGATGCCAAATTGTATATCGTATCTTTGAAAGATGCCGCTTTGGTAGATTTGTTGCCGCAGATAACAGAAGGGAAACAGAATTCATTGTTGGTGCATACAGCGGGAAGTATCCCGATGAGTATCTGGGAAGGGCATGCAGAACGGTATGGGGTATTTTATCCGATGCAGACATTCAGCAAACAACGTGAAGTCAATTTTCAGGAAGTACCTTTCTTTGTTGAAGCGAAACGACCGGAAGATGTAGAGTTCTTGAAAGCTGTTGCTGCCGCTCTTTCGGAGAAAGTTTACGAAGCTTCTTCCGAGCAGCGTAAAAGCCTTCATTTGGCAGCTGTTTTTATCTGTAACTTCACAAATCACATGTATGCATTAGCTGCTGATTTGCTTGAAAGGTATAACTTGCCTTTTGATGTCATGCTTCCGCTGATAGACGAAACAGCACGTAAAGTGCACGAACTGGCACCGCATGATGCACAGACCGGACCCGCTGTCCGTTATGATGAGAATGTGATTAGCAATCATCTTGCCATGTTGGTAGATTCTCCGGCATTGCAGGAAATATATAAATTAATGAGCAAAAGTATCCATGAGCACCATCAACTATGATTTATCTCGTATCAAGGCTTTAGCTTTTGACGTAGACGGAGTATTGAGTTCGACAACTGTACCTCTGCATCCTTCCGGAGAACCGATGCGTACCGTGAATATCAAAGATGGGTACGCTATCCAGTTGGCTGTGAAAAAGGGACTTCACATAGCCATCATCACCGGTGGTCGTACAGAAGCAGTGCGTATCCGTTTTGAAGGACTGGGAGTGAAGGATCTGTATATGGGATCTGCCGTCAAGATACACGATTATCGTGATTTTCGTGATAAATATGGATTAACCGATGATGAAATTCTTTATATGGGAGATGATGTTCCTGATATTGAAGTGATGCGTGAATGCGGACTTCCATGTTGTCCGAAAGATGCCGTGCCGGAAGTGAAATCCGTAGCAAAGTATATTTCTTATGCAGACGGCGGACGTGGTTGCGGGCGTGATGTAGTGGAGCAGGTATTGAAAGCTCATGGTCTATGGATGGCAGAAGATGCTTTCGGCTGGTGAGATCAACTGGTAACATCAATAAAAAGTATTTTCAATCATAAATAGTAAATCGTCAAATTGTAAATAAAATAATGCTTGATAACTTAAAGAAATATCAGATTATATTAGCCTCCAATTCTCCCCGTCGGAAAGAACTGATGTCAGGCTTGGGAGTAGATTATGTAGTCAGAACATTGCCGGATGTAGACGAGTCATATCCGGATACATTGGTTGGTGCTGAAATACCCGAATATATTGCTCGTGAAAAGGCGGATGCCTATCGTACCATGATGGAGCCGGGAGAATTATTGATTACAGCAGATACCATAGTCTGGCTGGATGGAAAAGTACTTGGAAAACCGGAGGGCAGGGAAGGAGCCATTGAAATGCTTCGTGCTCTTTCGGGAAATTCTCATCAGGTTTTCACAGGTGTTTGCCTGGCTACCACCGAATGGCAAAAAAGCTTTACTGCTTCCTCCGAAGTATTGTTTGATGTCTTGTCAGAAGATGAAATCCTGTATTATGTCGATCGCTATCTGCCGATGGATAAGGCAGGAGCCTATGGCGTTCAGGAATGGATCGGGTATATCGGGGTGAAATCAATTTCAGGTAGCTTCTATAATATTATGGGACTTCCCATACAGAAGTTGTATGGAGAGTTGAAAAAGTTATAGTAGGGCTCGTGAATCTATCTGACTATCTCATCTCTACTCAACCCAATAATATGAGAAGGCTGCCTCATTTTCTATTTTGAGACAGCCTTTTTCTGTATTCTTAAGCAGGGACATTTACTGAATATCCCAAATTGAAAGATGCAGGAGACTATAATAAATCCAGCATCAGAGGAATGTCTTCTTCCCGAATCCCTTGTATGAGAAGAGAGTCTTTATCTTTATGGAACATCTCCAGGAATCTTTCCCGGTTTCCACTAGCCGTAATGGCTTTTCCGTAGAAAGCGGCAGCTTTCTGAATATCTCCCATTACCCAGGCCACATGTCCTGCGTTCATATAATCAATAGCCAGCGGCTTTTGTCCAATAATCTTTTCATAATATTTCATCGCCTGTTCATATTTCTGGTTGATGAACGAGCACCAACCGATGCCGCGCCATGCCTTTATACAATTGTTCTCGATGAAATCCAACTTGAAGAAATAATTCAGAGCTTCCTCATATTGTCCCAATTCAGTCAGGCAACTACCGATATAGAAAGTCACATTGGTATCTTCCGGAGCAGCTTCTTCTACCTTTTTATAATAAGTGAGTGCAGCCTGATAGTTTCTGTTTAGCCGGTAACAAATAGCCAGGTGGCGATTGTTCCAGATATTATCCGGCTTCAGCGTGTCTGCTTTCAGATAAGCCTGAATAGCTTCTGCGTATTTTTTTCTTTTCTGCAATGCATAGCCAAACTTCTGATAACATTCCGCACTTTCTCCTTTGAATCCTCCGATATACTCCAGTTCTTCATAAATTTCGGTAGCCTCGTCCCAACGTTCTTTTGACAGATAAAAATCGGCAATGGGGAACAATACATCTTTCCAACACAATATATTGTCAAGTGCAGGAACGTGATGAAGATCGAGTTTCTCTTTAAAAATATCTCTGAACTCACTCTTGCGTACACTAAGTTTGAAGAAACGGTACAAGTCGTGCAGGTATTGGTTGCTGACCGTCCCCGGACGTTCATTGAACCTCTTCATTGTTTCAACATTCGATTTCTCTGCCAATTCTGCCACCTGCTGTTCGTTCAGCTGACTCAACATCATATCCTGTTGCGACTGTGGCAATTGATGAATCGTGAAAAAGAGCGAGTACTTATCGCTGTTGCTGAAAAATCCCGATTGAAGAATTAAGTCCAACAGACTGCCTCCCTGATTTCCCGCTTGCTTCATTGCTTTGTGCACATTGGACTGTTGTTTGCTGAATGGATAAAACCAGTTATGTACCTCGCGGAAGAACGGATAATTTTTCAATGCGGCAAAAGTACTCATATACACATCTGCGCCCTCTAGCTGCAGTTCGTTCATTTCACGCAATTTATCCCCCAGACCGGACTTCTCGAATGCATCTTCCCAATCCGGGTTCATATCATTGTTTTCTTCATCGTTTTCTTCAAAACCGAACCGCATATTTTTCATGGAGGAGACATTCTTCAGCATTTCAGGAATAATCTCTTCCCTCATCTTTTTATCAATCTTTTCCGTTTCCTGACATAATAGCATTTGGCGGTATATACGTGCGACGTCTTCTCTGAATGAAGGTATTTCCTCCATCAGATCTACCCTTTTGATGAGTTCCGGATAAAAAGGAAGACGGTTTCTGTAGATGTGGAAAATAATCATTGTACCTACCAATGCCCGTTGGCTGATGTTGACGTTAGGGTGTTCGTAAGCATTGAGCAGCCACACTATTTTTCGTAAGTCGAAACATTCCATCAAGCTCAATGTAAGGGCACTGACAAATAAGCATAAGTCATCTCCCGGAAGTAATTCCGAGGTAAGCATGGCTTTTGCGTCTTCCTCGTCTTCGGGAGTCCATGCGCTGTTTGTCCATGTTCTTATAAACATAAACTTGAGCGTATCTTCATGCCGCTTTAATACTTCATCCATCTTTTCGTCAGACAGTAATCCGCTGACTGCCAAGTCGTCATTAAATGACTCCAGCATGTGTAATATTGTTTTTATACCATAGTTAGCCAAGTCCGCCGATACGGGAGTGCGGCGTACTTCATGATAGTATCTTGATGAAGCATTATCCAACATGAGCAGACGTGATTGGTCGGCAATTCCCCAGGTGTCTGCTACCATTTTCTGATACAGATTCCACCGTTCAGGGTCGTTTGCTCCCTGTTTCATGTATTCCAGCATATATTTGTAAGAGGTCTGCAATTGTTCCAGGCGAGTGCGCAAATCCCAGTCGGGACACTGCCACAGCAAAGATTCCAACTGCATTAGGGCCTCTTTGAGTCTTTTCTCTTCAAGTAAAGTACGTATATATGCGTATTGTTCATTAATCGTTTTTTCGTTCATCATTATTTTATTATTTATTTTTTCCAATCCAGGTCAAACGTTTCCAGAGACCCTCAAAAGGACCGTGTTTATGGTGCCGGAGCCACCACGAACAGAATACCATTTGTAATATAACAAAAAGGATGCCAAAAAGGAAACTGTAAGTGATTCCTAAATACCTTCCAAGTTCGAATCCCCAATGATAGAACAAAAGAGAACCGAAAATAGATTGTCCGAGATAGTTTGTTAAACTCATTTTACCATAAGATGTGAAACGCATAAAGAAGCTGCGGTCCTTTACGCGGTAGAAAGTCAGCAGTAATCCTGTTACCAGCAATACCATGAAGCTAAGGCTGCTGAATGAACTTAAAATCAATTGGAGGGGAACAAGGACGGCACTTCGTTCGATGAATTCCGGCAACATATTGTTCAATCCGTAGATGGGGAAGAAGCAGAGAAGTGAAACGGCCAATGCCTTTAGCCACAGGCGTTCGTTCTGTTCGCTGTACAGGAAATATTTGCGGCGACCGACAAGCATTCCGAATAAGAATAATCCCGGTGTCTGTAAGATACGTCCATGTTCCAGTGCCCAGGTCATATTGGCCAGTTGTCCTTCCCACATATTCATGCGGACTGTTTCGAGGAACGTTCCATTCTTTTGCACGTCGAAAGCAATGCTGAAATAATAACCTGCCAAACTTTTTCCTGCCACATAGTCAGGATTACACAAAGCATAAATCAATTTCCCCCAATCGATAGGTTGTAAAATTAGTAAAGTAGCGAAGATGATAACCGTGCGGTCACTCATCCGGCAGAATATCGGAAGGATAATTCCTAAAATCGCATACATAGTCAATATTTCACCGGTAAAGAAGGCGGCATTGAACTGTCCTATAATGAAGAGAATGAATAATCTCCATAAAAATCGCAAGCGGAAATCTTTCCCTCTCCGTTGTTGGTTGTTGTCTTGAATATAGAAACTGAAACCGAAGAGCAGGGCAAATACAGCGTATGCTTTGTTACTGAATGTGAAGAATAATCCTCTCCAAATAGCCTGATCGGTAAATTTCATCCATTCAAAAGGTACTTCTTCCGGGAAGGAGTAGAAATTAAAGTGTTCAATACTGTGTAAGAGAATAATTCCCATTACTGCTAATCCTCTTAATACGTCGGCCACGTCTATTCGGGCGTTGGTTTCGGCGATTTTGTGTTCCATGATTTCTTGGTTTCTGTTATTAATTGGTTTATGTAATCCGTGCCTGATAATATAAGATTCTTCGTTAAATTAAAATCTTACCTGCACTTGTGCCTGTATCAGATTGGAGTCTTTTTGTCCGTCTCCTTGCTTGTCGCAAAAAGTATATTGTGCTTGTAAGCGGCATCTGGGATAAAACCAGTACTGTACGCCTGCAATATAATTATTCTGTTTGAAGTCGGCAGCTTTATTCGGGTTGAAATAGTCATAAGAAGCGATGAAATCGAAATTCCGGGCGAAGCGTACGCTGCCTGTTGCATAGAAACCTTCACTTTTCACATTCCTGTCTTTTCCGCCGAGATATTCCGTACGCAGATTAAAGGTGGAAGTGGTGACAACCCCTCCTGCACTCCAACGTTTCTTGGCGTAATTTTCTCCAGCTTTGATTCCGGTATATTCCGAATCTGCTATGGCATGTCCTGTTCCGCGGATAAACGAACCACCCACGGATAACCATTTCAGCGGATTAACCATCAAGTTACCGACCACATCTTTTTGACTGTTTTTGTCTTTGGTGTTCAATCCTTGTCCATTCATTACAGCCACCTTATATTGCAGGAAGTCACGAAATAATTTCCCGTGAAGCATCATACCGATATCCCGTCCGGACGTCATTCCGTAACACTTATCGCTGCCGCTTACTCCTGCCAGGTAACAAACAGACTGCGAATAACAATTAATGAGTTCTACTGTGGTAGGAGATAATTCATTTTCTATGGTATAAGGAACCTTGAATTCACCGATACGTGCCGTAAGTCCGGGGAGAAACTGATAATCGGTATACACTTCGAGTAACATGCCTCCATTGTAGAAGTCATACATAAAATCACAAGTCCACCGTTTGGTGATCTTTCCGTGTGCCATGAAAATGATTCGTTTGATGTCGAATGTATTATCCGGATTCGCTGCATCGTCATAAGTATATCCCAATTGGGCATATCCGGAGAGGCTAATCCGTTCTTTCAGTGTGTTGACAACTTGATTTAATGGTGTCTGCTCCTGTGCCAGGAGCGGATTTTGCATACCTGTAATGCATAAAACAAAGGTTAAGAATTGGAGTAGTGTTTTTCGCATGAGTTAGTTGTTATTTGATTTTGGTTGATATTGTGGGGATATACGTTGTGTCAATCAGATTCTTTTCAGCGTAGGTTTCGGGGATTCGGTGGTTTTCTTTCAACCACTGTATAGCTTTATCTATCCCTTCAGCCGAAGGGCGTTTTGCTTTTTGATAATTGGGGAGGGCGACAAGTCCTGTCAGATTTTCCGGTACACCTATTTCAATCAGCACTTGCTCCCATTCCTTTTGTGGATGCATTTTTATATAATCTACTCCCAGATTATAGCCTGTGATGAGTAGTTCGATTTCTTTTCTTTTTTCGTTGAGCGCTTTTCGTGAAAAAGCGGTAGCTGTAAAATCAATGCCCAGTTCTTGTGTGCTCACCAATGAACGATGTTTGCTGTTCATGGCGATAGATGCGGCAGGGTCGGGCAGGAAAGAGGCGTCGATCTGATTGTACTGCAACATTTGCAGGCGGAGAGGAAGCTGACCGATTTCCGGCATATTCATTTCCGAAAGACTGATTCCGGCTTTGCTTAATAACTGGTCAGTAGCATATTCAATAACTGTGTTGCGTGACACAGCGATATTCTTTTCCTTGAGTTGTTCCAGTTGGTTGATATTACTTTCTTTAGAGACAATGAAGCAAAAGTAACCATTATTTTTCAAGATAAATCCTAAATCAGCATGATGGATAGCTTGCAGCACTATTGCGCTGGGATAGTCGGTAATCATGCCATCCATTTTCCTAATCAGGAAAGCGGCGTCGCGATCGTTGGCGGAGTTGAATGAAAGAATGCTCAGGTCCAATCCTAATGAATCGTAGATACCTTGTGTTTTAGCTATGTGGAAAGGGAGTCCGTCCAGTGTAGGCATCATGCCCAGGGTGAGTGGTTGCAGTTCGGTTAGAGGTAAAAAAGAGCTGTCTCCTTTTTTACTCTGACAGGAGTAAAGGAAGAAAAGGATGAACCAAAAAAGTAGTATCGGTTTTTTCATACCTCGTTTTTATGAATAAGGGCAACTCTTTTCACAAAGAACTGCCCTCTTATTATTAACTATTTAAAAAATTAACTAATTATCTAGTTCTATTATTCTTGAATAGCAGCGATACCCGGAAGAACTTTTCCTTCGATTGCTTCGAGCAATGCGCCGCCACCGGTTGAAACATAAGATACACCGCTAGCCAAACCGAACTTGTTGACACAAGCTACAGAGTCGCCACCACCAACAAGTGAGAATGCGCCGTTCTTAGTTGCTTCAACGATTGCTTCACCTACTGCACGTGAGCCGTGAGTGAAGTTGTCAAATTCGAATACACCTGTAGGACCGTTCCAAAGAATAGTTTTAGATTCTTTGATAACGTTAGCGAAGATTTCTTCAGTCTTAGGACCGATGTCAAGGCCTTCCCATCCGTCAGGAATTTCGTCAACAGCACAGAATTTAGTATTGGCATCGTTAGAGAATGCGTCAGCAATCTTAGCGTCAACAGCCAATATCAGGTTTACACCTTTTTCTTTTGCTTTCTTCATCAAATCCAAAGCCAGGTCAAGTTTGTCGTCCTCACAGATAGAGATACCGATTTTACCGCCCATTGCTTTAGTAAATGTATAAGTCATACCACCAGCGATGATCAGGTTGTCTACTTTGCTCAACAGGTTTTCGATGATTTCGATTTTAGAAGAAACTTTGGAACCACCCATGATAGCAGTGAACGGACGTTTGATGTCGTTCAATACTTTATCAACGGCTTTCACTTCTTTTTCCATCAGGTAACCGAACATCTTATTGTTTACATCGAAATATTTAGCGATCAATGCTGTAGAAGCGTGTGCACGGTGAGCTGTACCGAATGCGTCGTTTACGTAGCAGTCAGCATAAGAAGCCAATTTCTTGGTAAATTCTTTCTGGCTTTCTTTCACTGCCTTCTTGGCAGCAGCTTTCTCTTCGTCAGTTGCATCTTCAGCCAAACCTCTTGGTTTGCCTTCTTCTTCAGCGTAGAAGCGAAGATTTTCGAGCAACAGCACTTCTCCCGGTTGCAGAGCAGCAGCTTTTACAGCAGCTTCTTCGCCCATGCAGTCGTTAGCGAACTGAACTTCAACGCCCAGCAAATCAGACAGGTGCTTGATGATATGTTTCAAAGAGAATTTATCGGCAACGCCTTTCGGACGGCCCAGGTGAGAGCCAATGATGATGCTTCCGCCGTCTGCCAGGATCTTCTTCAAAGTAGGAAGAGCTGCACGCATACGAGTGTCATCTGTGATGTTGAAGTTTTCGTCCAGGGGTACATTGAAGTCCACGCGAACAAATGCCTTTTTACCGGCAAAATTGAATTTGTCAATTGTCTGCATAATACTCTATTTTTATTTAAAAGTGTTTTTAAAATTCTTCTTTTAGAACGACCGCAAAGTTACTATTTATTTCGGTTCCTTGCTATTAAATCGTTATTTATTCTTGGCTTTTGGTTCCTCTTTCGTAACTTTATAGGTGTTACAGAAATATTTGCACATCATTTGCAAACCACAGGTGTCACATTTGGGAGTGCGTGCCTGACAAACATAACGACCGTGCAGAATGAGCCAATGGTGAGCAATCGGTATGAGTTTTTCCGGAATATTCTTCACCAATTCTTTTTCCACACTGAACGGAGTGGTGCAACTGTCCGGCACCAGTCCGATGCGGTGGCTGACACGGAATACGTGTGTATCTACCGCCATTGCAGCTTTATTGAACACTACCGACTGGATGACATTGGCCGTTTTTCTTCCTACACCGGGCAACTTTATCAAATCGTCCAGATTGTCGGGCACCTGACTGTTGAAGTCATTCACCAGCATCTTTGCCATGCCAACCAGATGTTTGGCTTTGTTGTTCGGATAGGACACGCTTCGTATATATTCGAAAATAACTTCCGGTGTAGTGGCTGCCAGTGCTTCCGGAGTCGGAAAATCTTTATACAAAGGAGGGGTAATGATATTCACCCGTTTGTCCGTGCATTGTGCAGAAAGAATAACAGCGATCAGCAACTCATACGGATTGTTGTAATGCAGTTCGGTTTCGGCTACAGGAATGTTGTCCTGAAACCAGGCGATTACTTTCTCATAACGTTCTTTCTTTCTCATCGTAGCTTGTTTTTATGGTAATGAGGCGTCACTTTTAGTTTGAAATAGATAGCGGAAACTACCGTCAGGCAGGCTCCGAAAAGATAGGCCTTATCAAATGTACTTATTTCTGCGATATATCCGCCGGTCAGCATACCGATACCGATTCCTACATCCCAGGAAGTGAGATAAGTGGAAGTGGCTGTTCCCCGCTGGCTATTGGGGGCGAGGTTGACAAACAACGTATTAAATGCCGGAAACATGATCCCGAATCCGACCCCCATCAACAATGCGATACCAAAAAACAGGATGTTGCAAACAGTATCATTCCATTGAATCAGATAAACACAGGCTGAAAGCAGGAAGAAACTGCAAACAACCAGATATAATCCGGCCATTATTACTTGCGTTATTTTTCCACGATCCACCAGTTTCCCCGAAAAGATGCGGGAGATTGCCATGCCGACAGCCATAAAGGTAAAGAAGAATCCGGTTTGTGTGTTCAATCCGATTTGGCGGGCATACATGGCGACATAGTTGGTTGTCATTCCGTAGGGGATGGAAAGTAACAGCAGGCTAAGTCCGGCTGGCAGTCCTTTCATCAAAATGAAACGGTCGAGTGAAATCGGTTCCCGTTTCACAGGAGGTTTATAGGGAGTTTTCACCAGACCGGCACATAGGAAACCTAAAATGCAGGAACCGAATGCATAACAGAAGATTGTAGCAAAAGAGACTCCTGCATCGTGCAGAAACAGTCCGAACATCGGTCCGATAGACATAGCTGTATTGTTGGTGAGCCCGTAATAGCCTAAGCCTTCTCCGCGGCGGGAAGATGGCATAATGTCTATCACTACCGTGTTTCCTCCTACTGTAACCATTCCGAAAGAGACGCCATGAATGATTCGGAATATAATAAATAAGGTAAGGGAGCCGGCTATCAGGTATCCGCCGAACATCATCATAAAGATGAAGTAAGCAAATAAATAAAGAGGTTTGCGGGCAAACGTGTCGAGCAGATAACCGGAAAACGGACGGATGCAGAGGGCGGCTACCGTATAGCAGGAAAGTACAATGCCAATAGTGGAATTTCCAGTTTGGAAAAATTCGGATAAATAAAACGGCAAAACAGGAATCAACAACCAAAAGCCGAAGTAGAGCAGGAAGTTGGCTGCCAAGATGAAACAATAACTGGGAGTAATGAGTCTATCCTTTGCCATAATGAATGATCGTTCAATCGGCCGATTCGCGTGGGTTGGAACCCGGGGCGGTTGGTCTGATTGGTCTGTTGATGAATATGCCAATGTCCCGATCACCGTCCGACGGTTTCATTGGGAACATTGGCATACTGGTAAATTTAGCACATTATTAATATGCCGCTTCGAATTCTTTCAGGAAGCGAGTATCGTTTTCAGAGAACATACGGAGGTCTTTCACCTGATATTTCAGGTTTGTGATACGCTCGATACCCATACCGAGAGCATAACCGCTGTATACTTTGCTGTCTATACCGTTAGATTCAAGCACATTCGGGTCTACCATACCGCAACCGAGGATTTCTACCCAGCCGGTGTGTTTACAGAACGGACAACCTTTGCCGCCGCAGATATTACAGCTGATGTCCATTTCAGCACTTGGTTCAGTGAACGGGAAATAAGACGGACGCAGACGAATCTTTGTATCAGTACCGAACATTTCTTTAGCGAAAAGCAACAGAACTTGTTTCAAGTCGGTGAACGATACGTTTTTGTCTACATACAGTGCTTCTACCTGATGGAAGAAACAGTGTGCGCGATAGCTGATTGCTTCGTTACGATACACACGTCCCGGACAGATGATGCGGATAGGAGGTTGTGAAGTTTCCATCACACGGGTCTGTACGGAAGAAGTATGCGTGCGCAATACAACGTCCGGGTGAGCTTCGATAAAGAAAGTGTCCTGCATATCACGTGCCGGATGATCTTCGGCAAAGTTGAGTGCCGAGAATACATGCCAGTCATCTTCAATTTCCGGACCTTCGGCAATGCTGAATCCCAGGCGGGCAAAGATATCGATGATTTCGTTCTTTACAATGGTGAGCGGGTGGCGTGTACCGAGTTCCACGGGATAAGCCGAACGCGTCAAATCCAATCCGTCACAATCATTGTCCTGACTTTCAAACAATTCTTTCAGCGCGTTGATTTTGTCCTGCGCTTTTGTCTTCAGTTCATTCAGTCTCATGCCGACTTCTTTTTTCTGATCGGCAGCTACATTACGGAAATCTGCCATTAAGTCGTTAATGGCTCCCTTCTTACTTAGGTATTTGATGCGGAGAGCTTCGAGTTCTTCGGCATTGGAGGCGTGTAAGGCTTCCACCTCTTTCAGAAGTTGTTCAATCTTAGCTATCATATTTTCGATGTATTGTTATTCAGTTTCTTAGTAAAAACCGTGCAAAGATATAATTTTATCACGAACCATCGAAATAATTTGTATCTTTGTTGCCGATATGTACCGAAAATCCGGCAACTTATGAAAAAGATTGTTTTCTGTCTTCTGCTTTTAACCTTTTCTTTTCGCCTGGCGGCCCAGATTGACTATTTGGAGCCGGTGAAACCTTTTTCTTCTTATACAGGCGAGTTAGGCGAATATTACCGTAGTGTGTTTTCTTTACTTAATGCTGGCTTTCAGAAACAGCCTTATGCGCGTTTTGCAGCTATCCCTTCCTTTTCGCCGGAGTATGCAATGTCAGTAGAAAGGAAGAACGGGCGTTATACGCTGATTTCGAACACACTATCCCGTACCTACTGGCAGGCGGAGAAGGGGACGGTGACGGTGGATACAAAATCGGTTGTCATCAGTGCTTCCCTGTATCAGTCTTTAGGGGCCATCTTCCGTTTGGTGACAGAACAGGTGCAGGATTTGGATGGTTCTACGGCTGGTTTGGATGGAATTGTCTATTACTTTTCTTCTACGGACGCAAAAGGCAAAGAGCGGATGGGACGTAAATGGTCGCCGGAAAAAGGAACGTTGATGGAACGTCTTGTATTGGTTTGTCAGTCGGCGTATATGTTATCCCGGGGGGAGAATATTTCGGAACAGACATTGGCGGAAGAGGCTGCTTCTTTATTGAAAGTATTGCAACAGCGTAGTAAGGAAGAGCCGGATGCTTATAAACAACCGATGTATGTTGGAATTTATCCGGTAGGTCCCCGTGCAAAGACGCTTTCCGGAAAGCAGGTGGAAGAACCAGCTCATTTCTCTGCGATGAGTCCGGAAGAATATATTGCCAGTGAAATGGTTTATCCGGCAGGACTTTTAGAGAAGAATGTTTCGGGATATGCTTTGTGTGAGTTTACCATTGATAAAGAAGGGGTTATCCTTCGCCCTCATATTCTGCGTTCCACTCATCCAGAATTTGCAGAGGAGGCCCTCCGCATTGTCAAAGGAATGCCGAAGTGGTCACCTGCATTGGCGGGAGGAAAGCCGGCGGATAGTAATTACACTCTTTATGTTCCTTTCCGTCCGCAACTCTATCGGAATAAATAAGCAACCTTGCATTCAAAGTCCAATTAATAAAAAGAGATATTGCATTTATAACTTGAACTTAGGATCTCCCTAATAAATAAAAAAAATAAATTTGCTGTCATCTGTCACCGATTGTGACTTAACTGATTGATAATGATAAAATAATGGCGTGACAGCAACATGGTGACAGCACTGTGACGGCAATAATGCTGTCACAGCAAAGCCAAGGAGAGATAAACGCACTACAAAGATATGATAGAGATGCATACCCGAATCAAGTAAAAATCACAAATGAAATCTCATTGCTTAAAATTAATCGTATTAACCATAGGTAGATAAGCTATTCTATTATTATCCTTGTACTTACGGGGCGGGATCTGCCTTGTAACTGATAGTTTCAAGGCTTGAAACTGTTTGTTCTATGCCTTGAAACTTTAGTTTCACAGGTTTGAAACTTTAGTTTCTCTTGCTTGGAACTATTAGTTTCTTACTGATGAAACTATAGTTTCACACTGATGGAACTGTAGTTTCTCGCCGATGAAACAACCTTTACTCTGTAATAGCCGGATTATGTTGGAGTACTTTTGATAGTATAATAACATGACTGATTTCTTCAAAAATCATTAAAACAGAAAACTTTTCTTCGTTTGTATTGTCTTATAGCCATAAACTTTTAAAACGAGAACTTATGGATGATATGATTAACAGGCATGATTCGATAGCCGAAGAAAATATCGAACCGAATGGCCGTCCGGCTAAAGACCAGTTTGAAGAATGGAGCGGCGAGGTTGCCGACCGTGCCGATGACGTATTCAAGAATGACAAGAAAGACGGTCCTATTAAAGACCGCGAGAAACGTATAAAAGAAATGGACGAAGTGATAAAAAAGGACCTTGAATAAAGGTCCTTTTTTATTTTAGTTTGCCGGAGTAATGATTTTAATGTTGAAATATTGAAACTAGAGCAGATCCCCCCATCGCATGATGGGCGGTTTTACTTCTAATATGAATTACAATTTGGATATGGCTGGAAATAGCGATGAGCTAAAGGAGAGACTTGATAATATTAGAAAAATTGCGGCTGCATTATAAATTAATCTTATTAAATGATTTGCCCCAAAAATCGCTCGACTAAGCGAAGTCGGGCTTTAGTTTAACTAAAAAAGGGAAACCAATTTCTTGATTTCCCTGCTTAGTGGAGCGTATCGGACTCGAACCGATCACCTTAACACTGCCAGTGTTACGCTCTAGCCAGATGAGCTAACGCCCCTTTTTTGTCTTATATGATAACGTTTGTAAACGAATCCTTTTTGTTGGCGCAAATATAATGCAATATTCTGAAATAATTGCTATGTTTGCGGTAAATAATTAGTTTGAAATTTAAGATATGCTGATTTATAATACAACTTTTCAAGTGGACGATGACGTTCACGACAATTTTCTGATTTGGATAAAAGAGAGTTACATCCCTGAAGTACAGAAACACGGTGCGTTGAAGGCACCCCGCATTTGCCGGATATTGAGTCATCGGGAAGAAGGAAGTGCGTATTCTTTGCAATGGGAGGTAGAAAGCAGTGGATTATTGCATCGCTGGCATTTGGAACAGGGGGTGCGACTGAATGACGAACTGGCAAAAATATTTAAAGATAAAGTGGTCGGATTTCCGACCTTGATGGAGGTGATAGAGTGATTCAACCGGTAAAAGAAAAGATAATCCTGGGGATTGACCCCGGTACGACAATCATGGGATATGGGGTTTTAAGGGTGAGAGGAACCAAACCCGAAATGATTGCGATGGGGATTATCGACTTGCGTAAATTTGCCAATCACTATCTGAAACTTCGTCATATCCATGAACGGGTGTTGAGTATTATTGAAAGTTATCTACCGGATGAGTTGGCTATTGAAGCACCTTTCTTCGGTAAAAATGTGCAATCGATGTTGAAGTTAGGCCGTGCACAAGGGGTAGCAATGGCAGTAGCTTTGAGCCGCGACATTCCAATCACCGAGTATGCCCCTTTGAAGATAAAAATGGCTATCACCGGAAATGGGCAGGCATCAAAGGAACAAGTTGCGGATATGTTGCAGCGGATGCTCCGGTTTTCAAAAGAAGATATGCCTACCTTTCTGGATGCAACGGATGGCTTGGCAGCAGCCTATTGTCATTTCCTGCAAATGGGGCGACCGACAATGGAGAAAGGGTATAGTAGTTGGAAGGATTTTATTGCGAAGAATCCGGATAAAGTGAAATAAAACATTTGATTATAAGGGGTTATAGATATAAGGTGAAGTATCACAGGGGAGGTCTGAGATGAAGATGGGAAATAATTATTTAGCAATATTAGGTGTGACTACAGTGACAACAGTGATGAGTTGTTCTCCTGCGAAAAAGGAGTATACTTCTTTTGAATTATATCCGATTCGTACGGGAAGCCTTACAGAAATGGAATATACGCCGTCGGCAACCAAATTCTTCCTTTGGTCACCAACAGCAGAAGAAGTGCGCCTTATGCTTTATGATGCGGGTGAGGGTGGGCATGCCTACGAAACGGTGAAGATGGAACCCGGAGAGGATGGAACCTGGGTGACTACAGTAGATAAAGACCTGCTCGGCAAATTTTATGCTTTCAATGTAAAAATCAACGATAAATGGCAAGGGGATACTCCGGGAATCAATGCTCACGCTGTAGGAGTGAACGGGAAGCGTGCTGCTATCATCGACTGGAAGACTACCAATCCGGAGGGGTGGGAGAGTGACCGACGTCCTTCTCTGAAATCTCCTGCTGATATGATTATCTATGAGATGCATCATCGTGACTTCTCTGTCGATTCTACTTCGGGAATAAAGAATAAAGGCAAATACCTTGCACTGACTGAACATGGGACGGTGAATTCTGGCAATCAACCAACAGGTATCGATCATCTGATAGAACTCGGAGTGACACACGTGCATCTTCTTCCTTCCTCTGATTATGCCTCTATCGACGAAACAAAATTAGATGAAAACCACTATAATTGGGGATATGATCCAGCGAATTACAATGTGCCGGATGGTTCTTATTCAACTGATCCTTATCAGCCTGCCACTCGTGTGAAAGAGTTCAAGCAGATGGTACAAGCACTGCATAGAGCCGGAATTAGGGTAATAATGGATGTGGTTTACAATCACACTTTCAATACGCTTGAAAGTAACTTTGAGCGTACCGTTCCCGGCTATTTTTACCGTCAGAAAGAAGACGGCACATTGGCAAATGGTTCAGGATGTGGCAATGAAACGGCTAGTGAACGACCTATGATGCGTAAGTTCATGATAGAGTCCGTTCTATATTGGATAAAAGAATATCATATTGACGGCTTCCGTTTTGACTTGATGGGAGTGCATGATATTGAAACAATGAACGAGATTCGAAAAGCAGTCAATAAAGTCGATCCTACTATTTGTATCTATGGAGAAGGTTGGGCGGCCGAAGCTCCTCAATATCCGGCAGATTCATTGGCGATGAAAGGAAATATTTCCCATATGCCCGGAATTGCTGTTTTCTCGGATGAATTGCGTGACGGGCTTTGCGGCCCTGTATGGAAAAAGGAGGAAGGGGCTTTTCTTGCCGGGGTTCCGGGGGGAGAAATGAGTGTAAAATTCGGAATTGTTGGAGCTATCAAGCACCCGCAAGTACGCTGTGATTCCGTAAATTATAGTCAGAAACCGTGGGCGGAACAGCCTACCCAGATGATTAGTTATGTTTCCTGCCATGATGGTTTGTGTCTGGTGGATCGATTGAAGGCAAGTATGCCGGGAGCTACTCCTGAACAGTTGGTTCGACTTGATAAATTGGCACAAACGATAGTCTTTACTTCACAGGGAATTCCTTTTATCTATGCAGGTGAAGAAGTGATGCGTGATAAACAAGGGATAGACAACAGTTATAAAAGTCCGGATGCCATCAATGCCATTGATTGGAGACGCAAAACGACGAACGGAGATGTTTTTACATACTATAAACGGCTCATTGAGCTTCGTAAATCTCATCCGGCTTTCCGTATGGGAAATGCAGAAATGGTCCGGAAACATCTGGAGTTCCTTCCGGTTGAAGGACAAAACCTGATTGCGTTCCGACTCAAAGAACGTGCGAATGGAGATAGCTGGGAAGATATTATCGTAGCCTTTAATTCCCGTACGACTCCTGCACGACTGGAAGTTCCTGTTGGCAAATATACGGTAGTATGCAAAGACGGAGTGATAGATGTGCGTGGATTGGGTACGCAAACCGGACCGGAGGTGATTATTCCTGGTCAGTCTGCGTTGATTATGTACAAGTAAATTTCACTCTTGCGGAACGTCCGGTTGTTCTTTATATTCTGTAGGTGAGATTCCGTAAAAGTCCCGGAATGTATTGGAGAAATGAGAGAGGTTGGAAAAACCTGTGGCATATGCGACTTCCGAGATACTCAAGTTTTTTTCACGCAGCAGATTGGCTGCCTGTTTCAGTCTGATGGAACGAATAAAGTCACGTGCAGACTGATTTGTCAATTCTTTTAATTTACGGTGCATATGTACGCGACTCATACCAACATTGGATGCTAACATCTCTACATTAAGGGCAGGATCAGCAAGATGATCGTTGATGGTTTTCATCACTTTATTTATCAGTATTTCATCGTTGGATTTCATTTCTATTTTTACAATTTTCTCTTCTACTTGTTTTTCACCGACGAGTTTGCTACGTAATCTTTCCCTGTTAGCTATCAGGTTGCTGATAGTCGTGCGTAGAAGTTCGGTATTGAAAGGTTTTATGACATACGCATCTGCTCCGATTTCCAATCCTTCAATCTGGTCTTCGGCTTTTGATTTGGCGGTTAATAATATAATAGGTATATGGTTTACGTTGATGTTTTGTTTCATTTTTCGGCAAAGGGTAATTCCGTCCATTTCCGGCATCATGACATCACTGATTACCAAATCCGGCTTCTCCTTTAAGATGTTTTCCAATCCTTCCTTACCATTCGTACACTCACTGATGCGGAAATCAGTATCCAGTTCGCTGCGTATGTAGCGACGTATTTCGTCATCATCTTCCACTATTAAG
Organism: Bacteroides sp. 1001136B_160425_E2; assembly: GCF_015559655.1. Classification (NCBI taxonomy): domain Bacteria; kingdom Pseudomonadati; phylum Bacteroidota; class Bacteroidia; order Bacteroidales; family Bacteroidaceae; genus Bacteroides; species Bacteroides sp. 1001136B_160425_E2. The sequence goes on from NZ_JADMQH010000012.1 coordinate 95,543, forward strand.
ACACGATAGCGCGTTTTGGCTTTTGGTTTTCTATATTCGTTAGCTTTTGTTTCCTCTTCTTCTGTTTCATATAAAGAGTCTTTGGGAAGTTGAGAGATGGTCAGTTCGCTTCCGGTTTCTTCCGGATTCTCCAGTTCATCTGCTTTCAGGTGATTACTACCTAGTGGCAGACGGATGATGAAACGGGTTCCTTGTCCGTCCTCCCGGTTTTCTGCCTTAATGATACCATGGTGTAGCTCTACTAATGACCGCGAAAGATGTAATCCGATTCCTGTACCGAAATTCGACTGCGTCATATCGTTGTTAATCTGATAGAAACGCTCGAATATTTGTTCTATCTTGTCTTTATCGATACCAATTCCGTTATCGGTAATGTCAATTTCGAAGTAATCTTTTAAAGCACCCCGGTAAGTATCATTATGACCTGTTTTTAATAATACCTCGATATTCCCTCCTTCACGTGTATATTTGAAAGCGTTGGAAAGAACATTCATTAATACTTTGTCAAAGTTGTTTAAATCAATCCAGACTTTTAGAGAACGGGTATCTTTCAGTTTTTTCTCGAAAGTAAATGTGATATTCTTTTTTTGAGCTTGATAGTTGAAGGTCTGCATCAAATCATTGATAAATCCTACGATATCTGTTTCCCGGAATTTAAGATGCATCTGCCCTTTATCCAACTTTCGTATATCCATCAATTGGTTGATAAGGCGTAGAATACGTTGGGCATTCCGGTAAATCATGAGATAAACCGATTGTTTATCGGAATGTTCGGCCAGTAGCTTTTCTAATGGACTGATGATGAGAGTCATCGGAGTACGTATCTCGTGTGAGATATTAATGAAGAATTGTAATTTGGCTTCATTGATCTGTTCCATGTGTTTTTGTCGCATCACTTCTTGCCGGTGGCGGATGCGTGACAGGATGTACATAGTGAGGGCATAGATCAATAATACTCCAAGACATCCCCAGAACACTTTAGCCCACCAGGTTTGATACCAAGGTGGGGTGATGACGATAGTAACTGTGCGGATATTGGAAAAATTATTATGGTCACGTGCCTGTACGGAAAAGGTGTATTTCCCTGGTTTCAGGCTACTATAGGTCACCCGGTTTGTTCCCGGTTGTGTACTGATCCATTCGTCTCCTAATTCCTTTATTTTATATTGATAACTGATCCGTTCCGGATTGCTGAATTCTAATACGGAGAAATCAATGCTGAATGTATTTTCATTATATGCCAATGTAAATTGTTCTGTATCCATAACTGCAGCATCTGTGATAATATTATTACCGGATTTATCACCTTTCTTCACTGGGCGGTTACCAATGTAGAAGCCGGTAATCAATACATTCATTTCTTTTTTAATTTCAGTGATATCTTGGGGATGGAAGGCAGTCACTCCATTGGTACCTCCAAAGAATATTTTGCCGCGTTTATCTTTAAATACAGCGGTGCGGGTAAACTCATTACCTTGTAAACCGTCACCAGCATAGTAGTTAATAAACTTCTTTTCTTGAGGGTTCAGTTTAGAGATACCTTGGTGGGTACTGATCCAGATGTTCTTTTCCTCATCTTCGGCCAAACCACAAATAATATCACTGGGGAGACCGTCGGCAGTAGTGAAAAGCACAGGTACTAATTTGTCTTTATTCAGGCAGACCAGCCCTTCCGATGTTCCGGCCCAAATATCTCCGTTGGTACTTTCTAATAAACTGTAAACTACATATCCAGGGAGGAGATTGTTTTGCTTTTTATAATTGATAAAATTCTCCGTTTGAGGATTGAGTACTGCCAGTCCCTTGTAAGTACCTATCCATATCATTCCTTCTTTGTCTTCGAGCAAACAACTAATCCAATCGTTTGGAAGACGATTGATACTCCAGTCGTTGTTTTCATTGCGGGTAGACTCGTAATAGGTGACATGTTGCGTTGGCAGATTTATTTTGTACAATCCGGAACCATAGGTCCCTACCCACAGATTCTTATCTTTATCTTCAATGATGCAGGAAACCTTCGGTTTGCCTGCGCTAAGATTACCTTGTAAAAGTGAGGTGGCATCCTGACATACTCCGGTTTGCTTATTCATCCGGGCTAAGCCATCGAAGTAAGATCCGAGCCAAAGTTCCCGGTTAGAGTCTTCATAAAGACATAGAATTGTTCCGGGGACTGAATGGATGTTACCTGCCTGATGGGTGTAGTGACGCAATTGTTTTCCCTGCTCGTTTATAGCATACAACCCGTCATTATCTGTGCCTATCCAGATTGTCGCTTGTTCATCTGTATGAATGGCCATGACACAACTGGAGCCGATGGTATTGTTATGTATCGATTTATAGCCATAGTAATCGAACTTGTTTGAAATGCCGGGCACCAGTATCAAACCCTTCTGGAAGATACCCAACCATAAGTTATGATCTTTATCTTCGATTAATGAATGAACTTTGGATTTGGAAAAATCAAAGGGACCGGCATTAATTTCGCTGTCCACAATAGTATTTTGTTGAGGCTGGTATTCTTTTACTCCTTCACCATCCGTTCCTATAAATAGTTTTCCCCGGGTGTCAAGGATAAGAGTCCGGATATTCAGGTTCATACGGTTTTGATAGGGAACCGGTTCGAAATCTCCTTCCTGACGGGCCGATAATTTGAAAAGCCCTTTGGTTAGAGTTCCTACAAAGATTTGCCCGTGAGTGTCTTCACAAATGGCAGAAACATCATCACCTATTATATTATGAGGAGCTTTGTAACTTTTAAGCTCTTTACTTTCCGGTGAGTAACGGTAAAGTCCTTTTTCTTCAGTAGCAATCCATAAATTCTGCCGGGAATCTTCAAATATTACGTTGAGGTAGTTACTCCCCATTCGTTCTGTCAGTTCGGTTTCGATATGGAAAGAAGTGGGGTGACTGTCTTTCTTCAGTGATATGGCCCCTTGTCCGGAAGTCGCTATCCAAAGATCTCCGTTCCGCCGTTCAATAATGGAAGTTATATGTGGGTTCTTTCGTCCATCTTTTCGAGGGATAAATAATTCATGAAAACTATCAGTGGCACGGTCATATCGTTGTAGCCCATTAATGCAACCGATCCAAAAATTACCGCGGCTATCTTCGAATAATGTTCGTACATAGTTGTTTTTCAGGCTAGTGCTATCTATGGCATTATGTCGATAAATAGAGAAACGTGTTCCATCGAATTTATTGAGTCCGTTTTCAGTAGCTATCCAAATAAAACCTTTCCTGTCCTGATACACAGCATTAATTAAACTGTTGGAAAGTTCTTTGTCGGTTGAATAGAATCTGCCGGTTTGTGCTTTCATTACAGGAGTACCTCCTATCAGGAAGCAGTATATAGAAAAAAGGAGTAAGATTTGTGCCTTCATATTCATATAAGCAAGGGTTATTTCCGCTTTTTGCATAGACAAAGATAATATATTAAATTAAAAAGAGTATTAGCTTTGTTACTTTTCCTTTTACTGATGTTACGCATACCCCCTTCTAAAGAGCTTCTGGAAAGGGTATGTAACGAGTGTGCAATAGCCTGTAACGTACATGCAAATGCATGTAACCGCCTGTCAATTGCTTGAAACAAAATCTCCACCTTTGCTTGATATATTATCCATAAATTTGCATTAGTCAAAAAAAAGAATTGTTGGACACCTTAAAATAATAACTGCGTATGAAAACATGAATCTTTTTTCTATTCCTTATTATATAAGAGAGAGAAACCTAAAACTTGGATTAACCACTATCATTATTAATTTAAAAAATGATTTTATGGAAAGCACAAATCATTATTTCCGACCGTTAGGTCTTATTATTCTTTTCTGCCTCTTCCCTATATGGGGATTGGCACAGACTGTTGCCGTGACGGGAGTGGTCAAAGATGCATCGGGCGAACCGATTATCGGAGCTAGTGTAGTAGAAGCTGGTACTACCAATGGTATAGTTACCGATTTGGATGGTAACTTTAAGTTGAATATATCAGCTAAAGGTAGCCTGAAGATTTCTTTTATTGGTTATCAGACACAAACAATTCCTGTAGCTGGGAAAAAACAGTTTGATGTTATTTTAAAAGAGGATGCAAAAGCATTAGATGAAGTAGTTGTAGTTGGATACGGTCAGATGAAACGTAGTGACCTGACTGGTTCCGTAGTATCGGTCAATGATGAAGCCATTAAAAAGTCTGTAGTGACTTCCATTGACCAGGTACTACAAGGACGTGCTGCCGGTGTGCAGGTACAAGCCAATAGTGGTATGCCCGGAGGTAGTTCTTCTATACGTATTCGTGGTATCAATTCGTTGAATGCCTCCAATGAGCCTATCTTTGTCATTGATGGCGTTATCATTGATGGCTCTACAGGCTCGGGAAGTGATAATGCCCTGGCATCTATTAACCCTTCCGATATTGTTTCTATGGACGTTTTAAAGGATGCTTCTGCTACTGCTATCTATGGTGCGCGAGCTGCAAACGGTGTAATTATGATTACTACCAAGCGTGGGCAAAAAGGCGAGGCGCAAATAACATATGACGGGTATATAGGTTGGCAGGAAATGCCCAAAAAACTGGATATGCTGAATCTGCGTGAATATGCAGAACATAAGAATGTTCGTTCTGGCAAAGACTATTCAGGAAACGATTGGGGAATTGTAAACAAAGATAATAATTTTATTCGTCCGGATTTATTGGGTGATGGTACAGATTGGCAGGATGAAATGTTTTCTAAAGCCATGATGACCAGTCATAACCTTTCTGTTACCGGAGGAACCGATAAAAGTAACTATGCTTTAGGAGCAGGTTATCTCAATCAGGACGGTATTGCCATCGGTTCGGGTTTCAGACGTCTGAACTTACGGGGGAGTTTTGATGCACAAGTGAAAACGTATCTGAAAATGGGTATTAATTTCGCATTTAGTAATTCTCGTCAGAAGTTGACAGTGTCTGATGAGTCGTTGATTAGAACTGCTTTGTTACAGAGTCCGAGTGTTGCTGTTCGTAATGCAGAAGGCACATTCGACGGACCGGATACAGACGAGTGGGTACAGACCAATCCGGTAGGGCTTGCCATGATAAAGGATAACCGTAATGAGAAAATGGGTATCCGTGCAAATACCTACGCTGAAGCTACTATCATTGACGGACTGACATTTAAAACAGAATTGTCTTTTGATTATGGTGTGACTAATACGTATAAATTTGATCCTTCATATACTTTTGGCGCGATTGAAAATACAGATCGTCAGGGTACTTTCTCCAAGTCATATAATAAATTCTGGAGTTGGAGAAATATTGTAAATTATATGAAGACTTTTGGCGTACACAATGTGAATGCGATGATTGGTCAGGAAATGCAGGAAAGTAAATGGGAATATCTGATGGGAAGTCGTATGGGATATTTATCTAATGCAGCAACTGACTTGACATTAGGTGATGCTGCAACGGCTAAGAATAACGGTAATAGCGGAGAAAGTTCAATTTTGTCTTACTTCGGTCGTTTGTTCTATTCGTATGATGACAAATATCTGCTTACCTTTACTCTTCGTCGTGATGGTTCTTCCAAATTTTACAAAGATAATCGTTGGGGATGGTTTCCGTCAGCAGCGTTGGCATGGAAAGTCTCCAATGAATCTTTTTTGAAGGACAACAATATTATTAATAATCTAAAACTCCGTTTAGGATGGGGTGTTGTAGGTAATCAGAATGTGCCCAATAATGCTTACAAAGCTATTTATTCATCCGTAGCTACTGTTTGGGGAACTGGATTACTGGCTGGTAATACTCCTAATCCTGAATTGAAGTGGGAGTCAACTTATTCAAGTAATCTCGGACTTGATATTAATCTTTTCCAGAACAGAATAGAATTGATCGCTGATATTTATTACAAGAAGACTAATGACTTGTTGTTACAAGTGCCTCTGCCTGCTTATGTCGGAACTTCCGGTCAGGGATCCACTTCCGCGCCTTGGAAGAATGTAGGCTCTTTGGAAAATAAAGGAATTGAATTGACTTTAAATACTGTGAATATCGACAAAGGCGGATTCCAATGGAGGAGTAATGTAGTATTCTCAATGAATCGTAATAAAGTGAAATCACTGGATACAGCGACCAGTTTGATAGATAAAAGTAATCAGACTGGTGAAACGATAACAGTACTGACTCGTACATCAGTAGGAAACCCTATCGGGCAGTTTTATGGTTATAAAGTGATTGGGCGCTTTGAAAAGGCAACAGATTTTTATTATAAAGATGCTTCTGGAGCTGTCAAGCCGGTAGCGTTGCCCGAAGGTATGTCTATCTCTAAAAATAGTGTATGGATTGGTGATTATATCTTTGAAGATGTAAATAAAGACGGAGTTATCAATGAACAAGACCGTACTTATATAGGTAATCCTGAACCGGACTTTACTTTTGGCTTTGGAAATACTTTCTCTTATAAAGGTTTTGATTTGAGCATTAACCTGACAGGATCAGTAGGTAATGAAGTCGTAAACTGGGGACGTCGTGAACTGGAAAATCCACGTGGTAACAATAATATTCTGAAATCGGCTTTAGACTATGCACAGTTGGCTTTGATTGACCCGAATGGTCCGGATGATTACCGGAATATACAGATTGTGGGAGGCGACCCTTATGCTTGCCGTATGGCTATTGCTAAAGGCACGGATGATTCTAATTACCGTTTTAGCGACAGATTTGTAGAGGATGGTTCTTTCCTGCGTATTCAGTCTATTTCTTTCGGATATACATTTCCACGTAAATGGCTGGCACCGATTGGTATTCAGAATCTGAAACTTTATTGCAATCTGCAAAATGTATATACCTTCACGAAATATAAAGGTATGGATCCGGAAATCGGTTCTGCTAATCAGGATGCATTGCTGACAGGCTTCGATAACTATCGTTATCCTTCTCCGCGAATTTATACATTCGGTCTGAATTTAACTTTTTAATCATTTAAAGTGACTAAATATGAAAACAAGTAAATACATATACTCTTTCATGTTGGCTGTGGCTTTAGCGTTCACAGGATGCAGTGACTTCCTCGATTCTGAAGATAACTCCAATATTGCAGGAGACAACTTTTATCAAACGGAAGATGACTTCCGGGCAGCAACGGCACCTTTGTATAATAAAGTGTGGTTCGACTTTAACGATAAGTTCTATTATGGACTGGGTGACGGACGCGGATTCAATCTTTGTGCAACTACCTCTAATTATGTCTATCCTTTTGCCGACTTGACAGAAACCGGATTGACGGGACCATTGGTTTCAGCTTGGGGGGCATTATATAATGTTGTGCAGCAAACCAATAAGATTATTAATGGAATTAAAGGGAATTCATCCAATAGTGAAGAAGTGAAGAATCCATATATAGCTGAAGCACGATTTATGCGTGGAGTTGCTTATTCCTATTTGGCGATGTTATGGGGGAATGTTATTATTAATGAGAACACGGATGAACTGGTAGCCAATCCGATTGTGAATACCAGTCCGGTTAGTGATGTTTATGAGTTTGCAATACGTGATTTAGAGTTTGCCGCTAAATATTTGCCGGAAGTTTCTTCCGCTGCCGGACGTGTAAATAAATACAGTGCATTTGGAATATTATCACGTGTTTATCTGACGTATGCTGGCTACAGTAGTAACCCTAATAGTGCGACCCGTAACCAGAATTATTTGGATTTGGCAAAGAAAGCAGCTTTAAAGGTGATAGAAAATAGAAATTTTGAATTGATGACTGATTATGCCGATCTGTTTATGATTGACAATAATAACAATTCAGAAACATTGTTTGCCTTGCAATGGGTTAGTAACGGAACGTATGGAGAATGTAACACGATACAGGATTATTTCGCTTGCGAATCGGCTATCACTGGTAATGACCGTGCATGGGGTGGTTATGTTTTTGCACAACCAGACGTGATTTGGGAGTATGAAAAAGGGGATAAACGACGTCAGCCGACTTGGATGGCTTATGGCGACTACTATCCTGAAATACAAAAGGCAACCGGAGGATATACCTGTGAGAAGAAAGCATCGGGTACTGTTTCCGGAATCTATTGTAAGAAATACGTTTGTGGTTCCAGTAAAGATAATGCGAAGATCACTTCCGGTAGTACTCCTATCAATACTTATATGTTGCGCCTGGCAGAAGTATATCTGATTTATGCAGAGGCTGTATTAGGAAATAACCCTTCAACGGATGATGTTGATGCAATGGAGTATTTTAATAAGGTACGTAAACGTGCCGGGCTGGAACCTAAAAGTTCTATTTCTTATGAAGATATTCGTCGTGAACGTAGACTGGAACTCTGTCTGGAAGGACAATATTGGTACGATTTGGTGCGTAGAGCTTACTATAAACAGCAGGAAGTACTAAATTATATCACAGGACAGGATAGAGGTACTGCTATTCCTGTTATCTGGGACTCGGAGACACAAACGTTGAAGAGGGATGAAGATTCGGATGAGACCAAGCGTGCTATTGGAGATGTTGATTCCAGTATATTCCTCCTTCCATATCCGGAATCGGAGACGGTACAAAATCCTTTGCTGAAAGCAGATCCTGTTCCTTACGTATTTAAGGAAGACAGAATAACCGATTTGTTTAACTAAAAACGAGAATACGAATGAAAAGTTTGATATATAAAAACAGCATAAAGGCCTTTGGCTTATTGGTGAGTCTGCTCATCTGCTCTTGTTCATTTGTTTCGTGTGATGACGACGATGATAATAACGGAGGAAGTTCTGTAATGAGTATTACGGGAGTTTATTTGGAAGATGCAAAGTCTGATGTTCCTGACCGTTTGGTTGATTTTGCCCGTTTGGGGCAACTGATACGAATTGAAGGTGAAGGATTCAACGGATTGAAGAAGGTGTATATTAATGGATATAACTGCTATTTTAATCCGGTGTTTGTTTCGAATAAATCTTTTCTGGTTAGTGTAAACAGTAAAGTTCCTACAACAGAGGCAGACGAGAATGTACGTAATACGATTCGTCTGGTGAAAGATGGGGGTGAATATGTTTATGATTTCCAGATTCGTGCTGCTGCACCGTCTATAACAAAAATATCCAACTGTATGCCGAATGTGGGTGAGCCTGTTATTGTCTATGGAACTGGATTGACGGAAATAGCAAAAGTTGTCTTTCCCGGAGGTGTGGTGGTAACAGATGATATAATCTCTGATCCTGACGGTGAATATTTTATGGTAGACATGCCTGCCGGAGTTTCTGATGAAGGAGGTGCTATTTTCGTGGAAGGTTCTAATGGTGGTGCTTATTCTCCTGCTTATTTCAATTATAAGAAAGGCTTGTTGTTGAACTTTGATGGAGTGGGTGCGCAAGGAGCATGGGGCGATGCTGAAAGTATGATTCAAACAACTGAATTAGAATCAGCTTCGATTGGCGAAGGAAATGTGTCGCAAGGTGCTTATTGCCGCTTACCGTTGGAAAGACAGTTGCCGATAGCTGCGGCGAAAAATCGTTGTGCTGAAGTTTGGACAGCCGGTAATGGCACTGATCCTGACTGGCTGACGCTAGGTGTTCCTGCTGAAACTCCTGTTGCCGAATGTGCTATTCAGTTTGAAATTTATGTGCCTGAACCTTGGTCTGAATCCGGATTCTTAAAGATATGTGGTCAGAACGGATTCAATGGCGGAGAATGGGAGAGAGATTGTTACAATTATGTTCCATGGATTGTAGATGGAAAAATCGTTCCATTCCAGACAACCGGTTGGCAGACTGTAACTGTTCCGTTCAGTGAATTCTATAAATCGAAAGCATCTAGTGGAGCTTGGGTTACTTTTGCCGATGTGGCTGCTACTCGTGCGTCTGCTTCTTATGCTAACTTCGGTTTCTATTTTGAAAATTCAGATATCACACTGGATAAGATTACGGGTGCAAGCTCGGATAAAGAAACAGAATTTCTGTCCAAAGCTACTTCTGTGAAAATTTATATTGATAACTGGCGTGTCGTGCCTTTGACGAAGCCGGACTATACAGATTTCCCAGATAACGGAGAAGACGCAGAATAATAATGACTTTAAATTGAAACGATTATGAAATACAGAAATATGCTTCCGTTTGTTGCTTTGTCAGTTCTCATATTGACATCGTGCGACGATAATAAAATGGAGTGGTATAAAGACCCGGCACATGGAGCGATTACTTCTTCCGAACTACCTTTGCAGTTGGCTGAAAAAATTTCTCGCTACAAACCATTGAAAGAATACTTATCCGATCCCAACTTTAAGTTGGGTATTGGAGTAGGGATGGATGAATATCTTGGTGACGAGACAACGACCAATATCGTAAATGAAAACTTTAATGACTTGACGATTGGCTATGCTATGAAACATGGACCTATGGTCGATTCTAAAGGCAATTTGAAGTTTGATAAGGTCGACCAGTTGTTTACCAAGACGGCAGAAGCCGGTATCAGCATTTATGGTCACTGTCTGGTTTGGCATTCTAACCAGAATGCGAATTATCTGAATAGCTTGATAGCGCCGGAGGTTATTCCGGGACCGGCTGGAAGTAATTTATTAGACTTATCCGGCATCGAAGATGGCACTTTTGATGGTTGGAATCGTAAGAATGGAAGTGATGCCATGTCTGTTGTGGAAGGAGAAGGATTGACGCCAACTTCCAAAGCGCTGAAGTTTGCGGTAGGATCATCTGTAACAGCATCTCATTCTGTACAATTATATACTCCAGACATATCTGCAGTAAGCGGACATAATTATGAAATTTCATTTTTTGTCCGTTCGGATGAATCAGGGAAAGCTAGGTTGACCTTTAGTGGATTGGAGAATAACTATCCATATAAAGACTGGTATGCCACAGGTGGTAATTGGACGGAAGCTTTTGAAACGACATCTCAATGGCAACAGGTTAAAATTACTGTGAATGATTTTACGAGTACTACATTTCAATTTGCATTTGAATTTGGCTATTTACCAAATGTGACTTATTATGTAGACAATATTGTAGTGACAGATAAAGATGCGGAGCCTACGGTTGTAAATCTCATTAGTAATGGTGACTTTGAAAGTAAGACCATTAGTCCATGGGGAGCCTGGAGTAGTGGAAAGGCTGTTATTTCGGAAGAAGGTGAAGGGTATGGAAGTTCATACTCGATGAAACTGACTAGCTCTGTTGATGGGGGAGCTGGCAATGCATATAAGGCACAGGCCGGATATGGTCTTGATACTCCTTTGGAAGTGGGCAAGACTTATGAATTCTCTGCGATGATTAAAGCAAGTGTTTCAACAGTTTTCCAGATTCAAATTCAGAATTCAACCAGTTATGCAGGTGAATGTTATGTAGATGGAAGTGTGAGTGCGACTTGGACAGAGTTTAAGAAAGAATTTACAGTGTCTAAAGAGGATATGAATCGTCTATGCATCAATTTCGGAGTTAGTGCAGGTGATTATTATTTTGATAATATTGTATTATCGGAAAAAGTGATGGAGACACGTTCTATTACCCGCGCTTCCGGTCCTACTATTATCGAAAAGACCGATGAACAAAAAGCTGAAATCATTAGAGATGCGATGGAAGACTGGATTTCTAAGATGGTCACTCATTGCAAATCCCACGTTCATGCATGGGATGTAGTTAATGAACCGATGGATGACGGAAAAACATCAGATATTAAGAGTGGTAAAGACAAAACTGATTTGGCATCTGATGAATTCTATTGGCAGGATTACTTCTTAACTCCGAAAGATTATGCGGTAGAAGCCTTTAAACTTGCGCGTCAGTATGGAAACCCGGATGACAAACTATTCATTAATGATTATAATCTGGAGTATAACCTCAATAAATGCGATGGTCTGATTAAATATGTAGAATACATTGAAAGCAAAGGGGCCAAAGTAGATGGTATTGGTACACAAATGCATATTGCTATTGATTCCAATAAAGACAATATCGCTCAAATGTTCCAGAAACTGGGTGCTACCGGTAAGCTGATAAAAGTATCCGAGTTGGATATCAAGGTTAATACATCGTCGCCCACTACTGAAAATCTGGCACAGCAGGCAGAAATGTATCAGTATGTAATTGATATGTATAAAAAGTATATTCCAGTGGATAAGCAATATGGTATCACCATTTGGGGAGTATCAGATAATGAAAAAGAACATGTGAATTGGATACCGAATGATGCTCCTAACCTTTGGGATGCAAACTATGCCCGCAAGCATGCTTACAAAGGAGTAGCCGACGGTTTGGCTGGCAAAGACGTCAGCGAGGACTTTACCGGAGATTTGCAATAAATGATTTTATAACATAAAAGAGGGAGAAAGTAAGGATTACAGTAGCTGGTATCATCTTAAAATAGATAGAATGAATAACAATAACTACTGTGATCCGCTCTTTCTAAATCCTTCATTTTCCTCCTATTCATCGGCAATCTCAATTTGGGTGTAACATTACGACAAGTATTTGTAACATACGTAAACGATGATGTAACAAGCGACTAATGATTTGAATCAAAAATTCTGGGTAAGCGGAGAGAAACTTCCTAAGTTTGCAAAGTGGAATTCAGGACGGATTGTTTCTCTTTCCGGATTACTATGAAATAAAGACATAAAAGAATGGATAATGAATAAGTATTGGTTTTATAAGGTTGGGTTAGTAGTTGTGTTCCTTTGCTTCGCTGTGTTGGGCGAAGCAAAGGTTAAACTTTCCGCTTTTGTTTCCGACGGAATGGTGCTTCAACGTGGGGAGCCTGTCAATATTTGGGGGACGGCTGATCCTGATGAAACTGTTGGTATCACTTTCCAAAAAGAGAAATATAAGACCGTTGCTGATGCACGAGGCAACTGGAAAGTAACCTTACCTGCATTGAAAGCTGGTGGACCTTACACGATGATTATTAATGATATAGAATTGAAGGATATTCTTGTGGGGGACGTTTGGGTATGTTCCGGTCAGTCGAATATGGAATTACCCGTTTCACGGGTTACAGACCGTTTTCGGGATGAAATATCTACAGACAGTAATTATCCGATGGTACGTTATATAAAAACTCCTCTATTGTATAACTTTCATGCTCCGCAGACAGATATTCCGGGAATCTCCTGGAAGGCTATGACTCCTGAAAATGTAATGTCATTTTCTGCTTTGGTTTATTTCTTTGCTAAAGATTACTTTCAGAAAACAAAAATTCCGGTAGGAATCATAAACTCTAGTGTCGGAGGTTCACCGGTAGAAGCGTGGATCAGTGAGGAAGGTTTGAAGCCTTTTCCTTATTATCTGAACGAAAAACGTATCTACGAATCAGATGACTTGGTAGAGTCAATGAAAAAAGAAGAGAGCAAGAAAAGCCGTGCCTGGAATGTAACACTGTATCAGGGAGATAAAGGAATGCATGAAGCCACCCCTTGGTATGCTGCCGACTATGATGACAGTGATTGGACACCGACTGACTTGTTTGCTTCCGGCTGGGCTACTAACGGATTGAATACAATCAATGGTTCCCACTGGTTCCGAAAAGATTTTCAAGTGTCCGGGCAACAAGCGGGAGAAAAGGCAACTCTCCGTCTGGGATGTATTGTAGATGCAGACTCCGTCTATGTGAACGGTACGTTTGTGGGAACAGTTTCTTATCAATATCCACCACGTATTTATACCATTCCCGCCGGATTGTTGAAAGCTGGAAAAAATACGATAACCATACGCCTTTTCAGCTATGGCGGCTTCCCTCACTTTGTAAAGGAGAAGCCTTATAAGATACTTTTCGGAAAAGGTCAGCCGGAAAAAGGAGAATCGGAGATTAGTCTCGAAGGTAACTGGAGATATCGTCTTGGTGCTCCCATGCCTGCTGCTCCGGGACAGACAGCTTTTCATTATAAACCCGTGGGACTTTATAACGCCATGATTGCTCCTTTATTGAATTATACGGTATCCGGTGTTATCTGGTATCAGGGTGAATCGAATGTGTCTCGCAGAAATGAATATAAAGACTTGTTGACGGCGATGATTGCAGATTGGAGACAGCGTTGGAATCGACCTGATATGCCTTTCTATGTGATTGAACTGGCGGATTTCCTCTCACCTGAAGATAAAGGAGGACGTGCTGCCTGGGCGGAATTCCGGAAAGTGCAGGCAGAAGTAGCCAATACAAATAAAAATGTCACTCTAATTAAAAACGGTGATTTAGGAGAATGGAATGATATTCATCCATTGGATAAAAAGACGTTGGGACAACGCGTTTCCCAGGCAGTCTTTCAACAAAGAGTCAAATAAATTAAAAAAGATAGTAGTACCATGAAAACACAGACTCAAAAAGTGTCGATGGCCGAGAAAATCGGTTATAGCTTGGGTGATGGTTCGGCGAACCTGATTTTCCAGATGATGATGATGTTCCAACTCTTCTTCTATACAGATGTTTTTGGAATCAAAGCAACAGCAGCAGGTATGATATTGTTGGTCGCACGTATTTTCGATGCATTTGTCGACCCGGTGGTAGGTATCTTGTCCGACAGGACCAACACCCGCTGGGGTAAATATCGCCCCTGGTTGTTGTGGACAGCTATTCCTTTTGCCGTATTCTTCATTCTGGCATTTACGACACCCGATTTGAGTGAGCGTGGGAAGATTATTTATGCAGGTATCACTTATACCTTATTAATGTCTATTTACTCCTTCAATAATACTCCGTATGCTTCTTTGGGCGGTGTGATGACAAGTGACATAAAGGAGCGCACCAGTATTTCGTCCGTCCGTTTTGTGACTGCTACAATCGCCACTTTTATAGTGCAGGGACTTACTTTGCCGTTAGTCTCCAAGTTCGGGCAAGGCGATGACCAACGTGGATGGTTCCTGACGATTACCCTGTTTGCCATCATCGGAGTTGTTCTTTTAGTAATCACATTTTTTTCCGCCAAAGAGCGTATCACGCCTCCCGTGGGGCAGAAAACTTCCGTGAAACAAGATTTCAAAGATATCGTAAGCAGCCGTCCATGGAAAGCGATGTTTATCCTAACCCTCTTTTTGTTTACGACATTGGCTATGTGGGGAAGCAGTATGTCTTACTACTTTAATTACTTCGTAGATAAAACAGCCCTTTTTGATTTCTTGCAGAACTTCGGATTAGTACGGGTAGAAGGAGAAACTTATGGAATGTGGCACACCTTTCTTGATGCTTTCGGACTGATTGCGCAACCCGATCATAGTAATGTGTTTGCTGTAGGTTTCAGTTTGTTCAATATGATTGGTCAGGTTATCACTTTGGCGGGTGTAATATTGCTTTCCGGATTTCTTTCCAATATCTTTGGCAAGCGAAATGTATTTCTGATCTGCCTGACATTGACAGCTCTTTTTACAGCCCTGTTTTTTGTGGTAGATTCGACAAACATCAGTACGATTTTTATTATTAACTGTTTGAAGAGTTTGGCATACGCACCTACTATTCCATTGCTTTGGGCAATGATGGGAGATGTTGCCGATCATTCCGAATGGGTGAACCATCGTCGTGCGACAGGATTTGTATTTGCAGGTGTAGTCTTTGCCCTGAAAGCCGGACTGGGTATAGGGGGAGCTATTTGCGGTGCAATTGTCGATTCGTTCGGTTTTGTTTCTAATACAGTGCAGACGGAAAGCGCTATTTTCGGCATTCGTTTGACATCTAGCGTGATTCCTGCCATCACTTTCTTTGTAGGAGTAATTGCTTTGTTTTTTTATCCTATTTCTAAGAAGTTGAATGAGCATATTCAGGACGATTTGGCAAAACGCCGTCTGGAAAACAATTGATTAATAACTATAACTAATAGATAGACTATATGAAGACTTCGACAAGAACAACCGCAGTTTTTTTGTTGGCTGTTGTGGCCCTGATAACTAGTACTTCGGTAGCTTTTGCACAAGAAAAAAAGACTTTGAAAGAAGCTTTGAAGGGTAAGTTCCTGATAGGAACAGCGGTGAATACACGACAAGCGTCCGGTCAGGATAAAGCAGGAGTGCGCGTAATTCAGGAACAATTTAATGCTATTGTAGCGGAGAATTGTATGAAGAGTCAGGAGATGCACCCGGAGGAAAATCGTTATAACTTTACGCAAGCGGATGAATTTGTTGCTTTTGGGGAGAAGAACGGGATGGTCATCACGGGACATACTTTGATATGGCATTCACAACTTTCTCCTTGGTTCTGTGTGGATGGGGAAGGAAAGAATGTTTCTCCGGAAGTTTTGAAGAAACGGATGAAAGATCATATCACTACTATTGTGAAACGATATAAAGGCCGTATCATAGGCTGGGATGTAGTGAATGAGGCGATAGAAGATGACGGGTCTTATCGCAAAAGCAAGTTTTATGAGATTTTGGGAGAAGAGTATATTCCGTTGGCTTTCCAATATGCACATGAGGCTGATCCGAACGCAGAACTTTACTACAACGACTTTTCTATGGCTAATCCCGGAAAGAGGGCAGGAGTCGTAAAACTGGTGAAAGCATTGAAAAAGCGTGGCATCCGTATTGATGCGGTAGGTATGCAGGGACACATCGGTATGGACTATCCGCAGGTCGGCGAGTTTGAAAAGAGTATGCTTGCATTTGCAGAGGCAGGGGTGAAAGTGATGGTTACAGAACTCGATCTGACGGTATTGCCCACACCGAAGCAAAACATAGGTGCAGAAGTTTCCGCTTCGTTCGAATATAAAAAGGATATGAATCCTTATCCCAATGGATTACCGGAGGATGTATCGAAAGCATGGACCGAACGGATGAATGATTTCTTCCGCCTGTTTTTGAAACATCAGGATATCATCACACGAGTTACCCTTTGGGGGGTAACCGATCTGGATACTTGGCGTAATGACTGGCCGATGAGAGGGCGTACGGATTATCCGCTACTTTTCGACCGCAGTTATCAGCCGAAACCCGTAGTCAGTTTGATTATCAATGAGGCAATGCAGAAATGATAATTTAACGAAATGGACTCAAATTTGCATGACCTCTGCATAGGGTTATACACGATCTCTGCATAGAGCTGTACACGACCTCTGTATAGAGCTGTACACGACCTCTGCAAATTTGAACTCATTAAATACCCATTTATAAAGCTAATTTAGAACTATAACTTTGTAAAAAGAATAAAACCATGAAAACAGAAAAAAGATATTTAGTGCCCGGCGACTATATGGCCGATCCTGCCGTACACGTATTTGATGGTAAGCTTTACATTTATCCTTCTCATGACTGGGAAAGCGGTATTTCCGAAAATGACAACGGAGATCATTTCAATATGAAAGATTACCATGTGTATTCTATGGATGATGTAATGAATGGAGAGATTACTGACCACGGGGTTGTACTTTCTACGGAAGATATTCCTTGGGCAGGCCGTCAGCTTTGGGACTGTGATGTTGCTTTTAAAGACGGTAAATATTATATGTATTTTCCATTGAAAGACCAAAACGACATATTCCGTATCGGAGTAGCTGTGAGCGATAAACCATACGGACCTTTTATTCCGGAAGCAAACCCGATGAAAGGAAGTTACAGCATCGATCCGGCTGTCTGGAATGATGGGGATGGTAATTATTATATGTATTTCGGCGGACTGTGGGGGGGACAGCTTCAACGTTACCGGAATAATAAAGCATTAGAATCAGCCATTTTACCCGAAGGAAAGGAGGAAGCCTTACCATCCCGTGTTGTTCGTTTGAGTGATGACATGATGGAGTTTGCGGAAGAACCGCGTCCGTTAGTCATTCTGGATGAAAACGGTAAACCTCTGACAGCAGGAGATACAGAACGTCGTTTCTTCGAAGCTTCCTGGGTACATAAATATAATGGGAAATATTATTTCTCTTATTCTACAGGCGATACCCATCTACTTTGTTATGCGATAGGTGACAATCCTTATGGACCATTTACTTATCAGGGAGTTATCCTGACTCCGGTAGTGGGATGGACTACTCATCATGCTATTGTTGAGTTCAAAGGTAAATGGTATCTGTTCCATCACGATTGCGTACCTTCCGAAGGGAAAACCTGGCTTCGTAGCCTGAAAGTCTGTGAACTGCAATACGATGCTGATGGAAAAATCATCACGATTGAAGGACTGGATGAATAGTCATTAACTGATAATTTGATTCATTTACTTATGAGGATTATATCTATATTGATATTAGTTTTTTTATTCTGTTTTCCTTCTGTTTATGCAGAAGATGGGAGCGCTTTGTGGCTTCGTTATCCAACGGGAGCAAAAGCAATAATAATGAATAAGAAACAATCTCCTACATTAAATATCGCCGTTTCCGAATTACAGAACTTTTGGCAGGGAGGAATCCCCATAACGTTGGAAATACAGAAAAATAAGGAACTGCGTGCATTAGGAAATGACGGATACATCATCCGCGCTTCTAAAGACGGCAACCATCTGACAATTACCTCTTCCGGTGAGCAAGGAATACTTTACGGAACTTATCATCTGCTTCGTCTGCAAGCTACCGGACAATTATCCGAATCAACATTGAAGTCTTTAAATGTCTCCGAGAAACCGGATTACCGAATTCGTATCTTGAATCATTGGGATAATCTGGACGGTACAATCGAACGTGGTTACGCCGGACATTCGCTTTGGAAATGGGACGAACTTCCTTCTGTTGTTTCTCACCGCTATGAAGCCTACGCACGTGCCAATGCTTCCATCGGTATCAATGCTACTGTGATAAACAACGTCAATGCAAGTCCTAAGATATTATCTGATGATTATTTGCGGAAAGTCAAGGTTCTGGCAGACATCTTCCGTCCTTATGGCTTGAAAATATATCTTTCAATCAACTTCTCTTCTCCGGCTGCTTTAGGTGGTTTATCCACCTCCGATCCGTTAGATAAAGAGGTGATTGCCTGGTGGAAGAAGAAAGCCAAAGATATCTATTCGCTGATACCCGATTTCGGAGGCTTTTTGGTGAAAGCAAACTCCGAAGGACAACCCGGACCGTGTGACTACGGGCGTACTCATGCCGAAGGAGCTAATATGCTTGCCGATGTATTGAAACCTTATCACGGCATCGTGATGTGGCGCGCTTTCGTTTACTCGCCTACCGACAGCGACCGTGCCAAACAAGCTTATCTTGAATTTGAACCTTTGGACGGAAAATTCCGGGATAACGTCATTGTGCAGATAAAGAACGGCCCGATTGATTTCCAACCTCGCGAACCATTCAGTCCGTTGTTCGGAGCGATGAAGAAAACAGCGGTTATGCCCGAATTCCAGATAACACAGGAATATCTCGGCTTTTCTAACCATCTTGCTTTTCTTGCTCCTATGTGGAAAGAGTGTCTGGATAGCGATACATACATGCAGGGTGAAGGTTCTACTATTGCCCGTGTGACGGACGGCTCTTTGTTCCCTCATTCATTGACTGCTATTGCCGGTGTCACCAATATCGGTGATGACACTAATTGGTGCGGACATCCTTTTGCCCAAGCCAACTGGTATGCTTTCGGCCGTCTGGCGTGGAAACATTCACTTTCTTCCGAACAAATCGGTGAAGAGTGGTTGAGGCAGACTTTTCTTCCGGTCGTTGATACACAGTCCAATCTTTTAACAGGAAAAGTTGCGCAAAAAGAGAAAGAACAACTATTCTCTCAACTCTCTCTACTCAATTCCCAAGTTCTTCAGAAGTCAAGAGAAGCAGTGGTAAACTACATGATGCCGCTTGGCTTGCATCATATTTTTGCTTGGGGACATCATTACGGACCGGAACCCTGGTGCGATATTCCCAATGCCCGTCCCGATTGGATGCCTTCCTATTATCACCGTGCTGACAGTTTAGGAATCGGTTTCGACCGTAGCAGTACGGGAAGTAATGCTACCGGACAATATCATTCCCCACTGTGTGAGCGACTGGACAATGTGGATACTTGCCCGGAAAATATGCTTCTTTGGTTTCACCATGTTTCTTGGAACCATCAGATGAAGAATGGACGTACGCTTTGGACAGAAATGTGTTATGCGTATGACCGTGGCGTAAAAGAAGTGAGAAACTTTCAGAAAGTGTGGGATAGTATGCAGCCGTATATTGATTCCGAACGTTTTCAGGAAGTGCAACATCGCTTGAAGATTCAGGCACGTGATGCAGTCTGGTGGCGGGATGCCTGTTTGCTTTACTTCGGGCAATTCAGTAAGCAACCGATACCTTACGAACTAGAACGTCCGGTACACGAGTTGAAAGACATGATGGAATATCAACTTGATATGACCAATTTTGAATGTCCTCCTTATGGATTTACTAAATAAAGGAAGCTTTGTTTTTCTATGAACTAAAGCTATCCAATCAATAGAAATGATAAGAATATGTTTGCATATAGACGTCTTTTATGATAAAATTGTTACCTTTGCGGGCAATAACGAAACAGAATAAAAGAATATGAGTCAAAATACATTCTGCATGGCGGGGGGCGTAGCACGCAACCCGCTTGTGCGTTTAGCCAAACCTGTCACGGCAACTATCGGAGCGAACGAACACATAGCCATTGTAGGTCCCAATGGTGGTGGAAAAAGTCTTTTTGTAGACACCCTCATCGGAAAATATCCATTGCGTGAAGGAACTGTGCAATATGATTTTTCCCCTTCTGCCACCCAAACTCTTTATGATAATGTGAAATACATTGCCTTTCGCGATACTTACGGAGCAGCTGATGCCAATTACTACTATCAGCAACGTTGGAACGCTCATGATCAGGATGAGGCTCCCGATGTTCGTGAAATGCTGGGAGAAATCAAAGACGAACATCTGCAACATGAACTGTTTGAACTCTTCCGTATCGAACCGTTACTTGATAAGAAAATCATTCTTCTTTCCAGTGGTGAATTACGCAAATTCCAACTTACCAAAACTTTATTAACAGCTCCCCGTGTCTTAATAATGGATAATCCGTTCATCGGACTGGATGCTCCTACACGCGAATTGTTATTCTCTTTACTTGAACGCCTGACGAAAATGTCGTCCGTGCAGATTATTCTGGTACTTTCCATGTTGGATGATATACCTTCATTTATCACTCATGTCATTCCTGTGGATAAGATGGAAGTCTTTCCTAAAATGGAGCATGAAGCCTATTTGGACGCTTTTCGCAGTAGAGATGTGACTGCCTCTTTCGATGACTTGCAGCAGCGGATTATAAACTTGCCTTATAATGGCAATAATTACGACTCGGATGAAGTAGTAAAACTGAATAAAGTCAGCATCCGTTATGGTGACCGAACCATTCTGAAAGAACTGGACTGGACCGTGTCTCGTGGTGAAAAATGGGCATTGAGTGGCGAGAACGGTGCAGGAAAATCAACATTGTTGAGCCTTGTCTGTGCGGATAATCCGCAATCGTATGCTTGCGACATCAGTCTTTTCGGACGTAAGCGAGGAACAGGAGAAAGTATTTGGGAAATCAAGAAACACATCGGTTATGTAAGTCCGGAGATGCATCGTGCTTATCTCAAAAACTTGCCGGCTATTGAAATCGTAGCCAGCGGTCTGCATGACAGTATCGGTCTGTACAAACGTCCTCAACCGGAGCAAATGGCTATCTGTGAATGGTGGATGGATATATTCGGCATTGCAGACTTGAAAGATAAACCTTTCCTGCAACTTTCCAGCGGAGAGCAGCGTTTGGCTTTGCTGGCAAGAGCTTTCGTCAAAGACCCCGAACTGCTCATTCTGGATGAGCCGCTTCATGGATTGGATACCTATAATCGTCGCCGGGTAAAGAAAGTTATCGAAGCTTTCTGCCAGCGTAGGGATAAAACGATGATTATGGTGACGCATTATGAATCGGAACTTCCGAACACTATAACAGACCGTATTTTCTTAAAGAGAAATCGATAACTATTTTGGGGTTGATTATATGTAGTGGGCATCTCGCTTCTAATGAAGCGGATGTGTAAACCAAAAACAAGAGCCTTTTCCTGGTTCCGATTCCACTCCGATCTTACCTCCCAATTGTGTGATAATGCTTTCGCAGATAGGAAGTCCCAGTCTAGTGCCGGTTTGTGAAACTGTTCAGTTTCACAAACCGGGTGAAGATAGCTTCTTGTTTTTCCGGAGCGATGCCTATTTCTGTATCCTTGACGGAGAATCGTACTTCATTCCCATTAATCCGGTAATCAATGTCAAAAGAATCGAATATTATCGGCAGGGAA
This sequence comes from Bacteroides sp. 1001136B_160425_E2, assembly GCF_015559655.1. Classification (NCBI taxonomy): domain Bacteria; kingdom Pseudomonadati; phylum Bacteroidota; class Bacteroidia; order Bacteroidales; family Bacteroidaceae; genus Bacteroides; species Bacteroides sp. 1001136B_160425_E2. Next base: position 117,700 of record NZ_JADMQH010000012.1, read on the forward strand.
TATCTTACCTTTGATGGGATCAATATGACTTTTAATGAGGATTCCGATTGTAAAGAATTAAGTGATAATAATCTGTATGCAAACTGTTATCAATACATCTTACACTCTAACATTGTGATTTCATTGGTAAATCATAGTACACGTCTCCAAGTTTCTTTTAAGTGATAACAAGACATGTGGCTTTACGTCAAGTGACCGTTCTATTCTTGGTATTGGTTCTTTGGTGCAGGATCGTACATTTATGGATACCATAAAGACCTATCCTATTAATGTGGAAGTAGTAACTTTGCGTACTTATAACATAACTTCCGGTAAACTGCCGGCTGCGGCAACAGGATCAGTGACTGTGAAACTGAACACTAGTATGGTGATGTTGCCTAAGGAACCGATGCGGCCGCGACTGGCAGATGAAAGGATTGGCTTTTTTCAGAATCCGGTGATAGAATTCTCTGATGAACAGCAAGTCACATCGCGTGGAGTTATCATTCAGCGTTACCGATTGGAACCGAAAGGCCCGGAACGTTATCGTCGGGAACAACTCACCGAACCGAAACGCTCCATTGTATACTATATAGACCCGGCGATACCCAAGAAATGGATCCCTTATCTTAAAGCTGGTGTGAACGACTGGAATGTTGCTTTTGAAGCAGCAGGATTTAAAAATGCCATTATTGCCAAAGAGTGGCCGGACGATCCCACAATGAGCTTAGATGATGGCACGTTATAGCGTATTGCGTTATCTGCCTTCGGAAACAGAGAATGCCTACGGGTTGCGTATTGTAGATCCGCATACCTTCTTTGCAGAAAGAATCATTATTTCTGGGTATTGATAACTATTTGTTTTCTAGTGAACTTTGTGAAGAAACAATCTGTTGTATATATAAAAAGAAGAAAGGAGAATTTTAGAAATGAAAAAGATAGTATTACTTCGTCACGGAGAGAGTGCATGGAATAAAGAAAACCGCTTCACGGGCTGGACAGATGTAGATCTGACAGAAAAGGGAGTTGCCGAAGCTGAAAAAGCCGGAGAGACATTGAAAGAATATGGTTTCAATTTTGATAAGGCTTATACTTCCTATTTGAAACGTGCAGTGAAAACCTTGAACTGTGTTCTCGATAAGATGAATCTGGACTGGATACCTGTAGAGAAAAACTGGCGCCTGAATGAAAAGCATTATGGTGAATTGCAGGGATTGAATAAAGCTGAGACTGCCGAGAAATATGGAGAAAAACAAGTGCTCGTGTGGCGTCGTAGTTATGATATAGCCCCTAATCCACTTTCGGAGAGTGATTTGCGAAACCCGCGTTTTGATTACCGTTATCATGAAGTGTCCGACGCGGAGTTACCTCGTACCGAATCATTGAAAGATACCATTGAACGTATCATGCCTTACTGGGAAAGTGATATATTCCCCAGCCTGAAAACAGCCCATACTTTATTGGTTGTGGCTCATGGTAATAGTCTGCGGGGTATCATAAAACATTTGAAAAATATCTCCGATGAAGATATAATAAAACTGAATCTGCCTACTGCCGTGCCTTACGTTTTTGAGTTTGATGAAAACCTGAATGTGGGCAACGACTATTTCCTGGGAAATCCGGAAGAAATCAAAAAACTGATGGAAGCAGTAGCCAATCAGGGAAAGAAAAAATAGAAAAGTTACACATTAAAAAATGAAGTTATGAGTAAAGTAGTAGAATTATTAAGAGATAAGGCCTGTTATTATTTGGACCACACTTGCGAAACCATTGATAAATCACTGATTCACGTTCCGTCTCCCGATACAATAGATAAAGTATGGATTGATTCGGACCGGAACATCAGAGTATTAAACAGTCTGCAAACGTTGTTGGGACATGGCCGCCTGGCAAATACCGGTTATGTGTCCATACTTCCTGTCGATCAGGACATCGAACATACTGCCGGAGCATCATTTGCTCCCAATCCGATCTATTTCGATCCGGAGAATATCGTGAAACTGGCCATTGAAGGAGGCTGTAATGGGGTAGCTTCTACCTTTGGTATCCTTGGTTCCGTAGCACGTAAATATGCCCATAAAATACCTTTCATCGTCAAGTTGAATCACAATGAATTACTTTCTTATCCCAACAGTTTCGACCAAGTACTGTTTGGTACAGTCAAAGAAGCTTGGAATATGGGAGCAGTAGCGGTAGGAGCCACCATCTATTTCGGTTCTGAACAGAGCCGCCGTCAGCTCGTGGAGATTGCCGAAGCTTTTGAATATGCTCACGAACTGGGGATGGCAACCATTCTTTGGTGTTACCTGCGCAATAATGATTTCAAGAAAGGTGCTGTCGATTATCATGCGGCTGCCGATTTAACAGGACAAGCCGACCGTTTGGGAGTGACTATTAAAGCTGATATCGTAAAACAGAAACTTCCTACTAATAATGGTGGTTTTAAAGCCATCGGCTTCGGCAAGGTAGACGAACGTATGTATACCGAACTGGCTTCCGAACACCCGATTGACCTTTGTCGTTACCAAGTTGCCAATGGTTATATGGGACGCGTTGGTTTGATTAACTCCGGTGGAGAATCTCACGGTTCTTCCGATTTGCGTGATGCTGTCATTACAGCCGTTGTCAACAAACGTGCCGGTGGTATGGGATTGATTAGCGGACGTAAAGCGTTCCAGAAACCAATGAACGAAGGGGTGGAATTATTGAATGCCATTCAGGATGTATATCTTGATTCGTCAATTACGATTGCTTAATCAGAGATGAATAGAAATAAATTCTTATCTTTGACTATTAGATCGTTAACCATTAAAAATTAAGAGTATGAAGTTTTTTATTGACACAGCCAATTTGGAGCAAATCCAAGAGGCTTATGACCTCGGAGTACTTGACGGAGTGACTACCAACCCTTCGCTGATGGCGAAAGAAGGTATCAAAGGAACGCAGAATCAGCGTGAACATTATATCAAGATATGCGAGATTGTCAACGGAGATGTAAGTGCCGAAGTGATAGCAACCGATTATGAGGGAATGATTCGTGAAGGCGAAGAACTTGCCGCGCTCAATCCGCACATCGTAGTAAAAGTTCCCTGTATTGCCGATGGCATTAAAGCCATCAAACATTTCACGGAAAAGGGAATTCGCACGAACTGTACATTAGTCTTTTCAGTAGGACAGGCGTTGCTGGCAGCTAAAGCCGGAGCTACTTATGTTTCACCGTTTGTCGGTCGTTTGGACGACATTTGTGAAGATGGAGTAAGGCTTGTGGGGGATATTGTACGTATGTATCGTACGTATGACTATAAAACACAGGTATTGGCTGCTTCTATCCGTAATACGAAGCATATTATCGAATGTGTAGAAGTAGGAGCCGACGTTGCTACTTGCCCGTTGAATGCTATCAAAGGATTGCTCAATCATCCGCTGACTGATTCGGGATTGAAGAAGTTCCTGGAAGACTATAAAAAAGTCAATGGTTGAGTATGCAATGAGACCTGCAATATATTAAAATTTTCAGGCACGGGTTGCACGGATTTCACGGTTTTTAGAATGATAGTTATCATAAAACAACTGTGAAATCTGCGTAATCTGTGCCTTAAAAATAGTTATTTCCCGGGTAGCTCTTATTACTCTTTTTTCCTTTCCTGCTTCTGCTTTTCTTTATATTGAGTCGGTGTTTCTCCTGTATATTGTTTGAAAGCTCTAAGTGGCGCATGTATGAGCGTTAAAGGTGTGCGCAACTCGTGACTGATATTAATAAGGAAACGTACTTTTTCTTCATATACCTGTTGCTCATGTTCCTTCATAACCCATTTCAGCTTCTCTTCCTTACGTTTCAGGGTTCTTCGGAAAGCTTCAATAATGATAGCGGCAATGAAAATTACACAACAGAGAATAAACCACCATGTCTGATACCAGGGAGGGAGAATGGTTAGTTCCAATACTTCCTGACTGCGAATGTGTATATGCTTCCCTTATGAGTAAGAGAGCATATAACAGTCTAATATTTCACTGGTGGTGTTTTCCAGCTACCGGACAAGCTTAAATTATCGGCTCCCAATAAAGGCAGATTGATAGGCACGCTGACCGTAATATTACCTATTAACCCTTTAATCGTAATATTCAATACAGGACCCAGGAGTGGAATCCCCTCCAAGATACCGTTCAAATTAGCTATATTGGACAATTTCACAGAAAGAGTCAACGAGTGATTGCCATCCGTTTGTTGGGTATATGATTTCAATCCCAGGCTGACGAAAGAGTAATCCGACCGATAGCGATAGTTAGTCTCTACTGTAGCCTGAATAGGATCGGTTATATTTACCAGTGCGCCATTCAGCAACAGACTACCGTCTATAACTTCATCAATCAGTAAGCCGGAGATAAGCCCGGGTTTGGCTACATGAATCTCCCGTACGTTAAACACACCATGGAATCCTCTGATAAGAATATCTTTTTCACTATTAGTGGTTCCGGGAGTAGGGGTGAAGCTGTAACGGAAGCGATGATTGCCGGAATAAGTGTCCGTTACGTTCAAATCTAAATCCATAGCTTTCGGAAAGTTATTAATGGTAACCAAAGCATAGGCGGCATCACTGCCACGCCAGGGATTCAACAAATTTCCCAAAGCTCCCAGAGCGCCATCCTGTGTGGCGTTACCGGAAAGGGTCCGGCCCATTTCATTCACTAACTGTTGCAACAACTGATTATATAATGCATCAGTAACTGGTTGAACCAGTACACCGACCACCAAGTTGACAGCAGCATCCAATCCTCCCACCACGGCATATACTGCATTCCCCAGTGCCCCCAGATCCATAGCTGTTTTCAACAAACCCGGAAGAACTCCTTGTACTGTAGTCTTTATTATATTCTTATAACCGATTTGAGTTACGATATTATTGCTTAGCGAGTTCAATGCCGTTTGCGAATCTACAAACACGCGGCGGAGATTGAGCATCGTAATGATACGCTGTAACAAAACAGAAGGTTGTGATGTCGTATTCGAAAAACTCACGTTGGCAAAATAAAATTCAGAAGTGTCGGAGAACTCCGAACCGGGCAGATTGATACGCGCATTGGCACGCATAGTCTGATAATCGGTCAATAGATCCGAATAAGTGCTTCCTCCTGTTCCTGATATCGGAAATTGTGTTTTATCCATATTCGCAAGGAATACAGCAGTATATTGTCCTTTGGGAAGCGTATCTCTCATGGCGGCTAAAGGCCATACCGGAGCGGAATCAGTAGGTTTTAATACTACTTTTTCTTTCACAAACTCGCCGGTAGTCTTATAGATGACGTAACGAATACTACGCACCCGGAGATCTGAACCGGAAACTGCGGCACGAGTATCGGGGGATTTCTTTGGCGAAAACATAACCTCAAAATATCCGTCAGGTATATCCGATGTAACTTCCTCCGAAGATTGATTCCCGGAAGACGGTTCCGATAGATTGTCCTCCTCCTTGTCACAGCCGGCAAAGAGAAAAGAAAAAAATAAAGCTACTATTACCAAACAAGCTGTTTTCATGGCTTTTATCATTATTATTGAATACCATCCCATGCATTATCATCCAGATTGATGTTGCCAGATAAGGTAAATCCCAGATTAATAGAAGAATAATCTCCAGTAATCTTTACCCAATGATTAGAATCGAACGTAATACGGTTTCCTGACACGACTCCTGTCTGATCGGGAATTTTTACTGTATATCGTTCCTTGAAACCGGTGCCATACGCTACATCCAGATAGAGCAGTGTGTTTCTGGTTGTGGTAGTTGGCAGCATATAAAGATTAAAACTCACACTGCCCGAAACAGGCATTTTCGTTCCTAATGTCTTTATTCCACTATCGCCTGCTGTCTGCCATGTCAAGGGGGCGGCATCCGTAATCCTAGTACCCGTTACCAGTTGTTCGGCTGCTAGAGTCATAGCGTTTACGTAGCCCGGAACGTTATTTACTTGCAGGCTTAGGGCGCTTACTAACCGTGTAAGCGTTCCTTTCACATTGTCCACCTGCGAAGGTTTGAATTTTTGTCCTACCAGAGCGTTTTTCAAATAACCGGTCCCGGTACAGGAAAATAATTCCGGCACAACCGGTGTGTTGGTTGGTTGCAGATACAAGTTTGCCAGTGTGGCAGGTGTAACGGTAGAAAGAATACTGAACTTCCGTGTAGCACTATTCTGATTGGCAAAATCATAATCGTTTTGGTTATAACCGATTATAACCAGCTGATAAGTGGATGCGGCGGATAAGTTCAGCATGGTAGCGACTGCTGGAAACGAACTGACATTCAGTTGGCGTGCCGAACTATATTCAGGTACGAAATTGGCAGGATCATCCGTCAATGCTTCATTCGTTTTACGGAAAGGTAAAATCAGTATCCTGTTCACTGAAAGGGCAGCATCACCTGGGGCACGAGTATAATTGCTGTTTCCGCTTATAGCCAAATGCACAGGAACGATGCTTTCATCTGGGAACAGGTCCCGGTTCTCTTCCGTGGAACATCCACCCAAGAGAATCATTCCTATTCCCGTAAACAAGGCTATTATATGATTTGTCAATTTCATACCTGTTGTTCTCAAAATCTACGATTCAAGTTTTTTACTGGATGATGAGGTTATGAATCAGTGACCATGCCGGACTGATCGTGATTACTATATTCTGATCAATTAATAAATCGATCGGATTGTCATCATCACCCGGGTCACCCGGAGTGCCACCATTCGTGCTGCCGGCAGCTCCTTTCGTTCCCAAAGAATAGAAGTGATTAGCCAGAATATCAAAAGTGGTGGCATTACTGGTATTATCTTTTACAGTCCATTCCTTAATGGCCGTACCCGAAGTGTCATAAAGTCCAAGAGTCATGGTTACTCCGCTAACCGGCATATAGAAAGCACCGCCCAACTGTGAGTTAGCAACTTTTACGACTCCCTGCGATGACAGATCATTCCCTGCAAATACACCATTGGACACTGCCTGTCCGGACAAATCAAGATCTATGATATTATAGGAGACGGGAGTTGTATTAATACCTGTTCCGGTGGTCAGATTCACTTGTTGATTAGAGTTGCTCACCGCCAGGCGTAAGTATCGCACTGTACTGTTATTCAACTGTTGTGGTACATTTTTAAAATATCCGAGCACACCGGCAACTTTACGGGTCATTTCAATGCTTACACGGGCACCTTGATCGGTGACCATAGCTTCTGCCGAACCGGAAAAGATTTCAGATTCCTGTCCCGTACTCGCAATCGTAGCCAGCATATCACCATAAGTCGTAGTAGATGTTGGCGTAGTTATATTGAACAAGTCTGATGCATCACGTCCTACTGCCAAAAACTTATAGGTTCCCCCAGGAAGTTTGTTTCCATCAGGCACAGCAAAGTGCTTAAAAGTGGTTCCATCACTCCAGTCTGTCACCGTATAAGTCTTATAATACAGATAGCTGGAACTGGCAGAAGCAAACTGGAAAGCATAAATGCTAACTCGGGTGACATGTTGGGAAGCTTCCTGGCTATACACCGGAGTGCGCGTGGAAATGCCGTCACTAAGTTTATTTACGGCCGAAAGTTCAAAAATAACGCTACCGTCCTCCGGTTGGGGCTGAACAGTCAGATCATCTTCATTAGAGCATGCAGCAAATACGGACAGGCTTGCTGCTACAAAAAACATCCATTTCTTCATAATTGTAAAGGTTTTAGTAAAAAATAAGGGAATAATCATTGTATATCCAGACGATGAATCATGACCCATTGTTCTTGGATGAACATCCAGACTTCACATACGCCATCTGTTTTTTTATAATCTACAGCGATAGCTGATATTTCGTTGCGCTTCATGGTAAGGTCCATCTCCGGCAGTTCCGGAAAGGGAGCGGTTGCCCTTGTATCATCTGTATAAAAAATGAGTTTTACCTTTGAAGGGCCTTCTGAAGTGGGGGCAAGCCATGTAGATATGGTTGGTTGCATTGGTACACGTTTTTCTATATTCGTATTACCTGTATAATTGAAATTTGCATCTACTGACTGATAGAGATGGTTGATACTTTGACCTACACTTGTCACTGTAGCCGGGAAGTTGGAGCAAAGTAACAGGAACAGACCTTTAGTTCGTTCCAATGAAAGTTCGGTTGTCTGATAGGAACGGTCAAGCCGGAGTGTACGGGTAGTCATATAAATGTCCGTATGCTCTTTGGTATTCTGGTGCAAGATACCTGCCGGGTATTCCGATGTCATGTTTCCCCATACGGTCAGAATATATTCTCCCTCCGGAATATCGGTAAGAATAATAGAGTATGTCCGGTCTTCGCCATAAACAGTCATCACGGAAGACTCTTTCACCCGGGCACGGGTAGTCGATTCGCTTAAAGTATAATAGATCGTACCTTCAAAACGTTGGAACGGTGCATTCTCTTCTTTAGATCCAAGTTGTGGGAAGTCTACAATATTCTTGTAATTCTTATCTTTTACAGATACCTGCACTATATATTGAGGATTGGGACAATTGGAAAGATCATCGGAGATGCAGGAATTGGTAAATCCCAATAAAGCTGCCAAATATAAAGAATGCATGAACCGTACATTCATAATAGTCAAGATTTAAACAGAAAATCAAAATAGAATTCGATATGAACAACGTTATTTCAGATTTGTTTTTGCGCAATGAATATATTTTCTGTTAAATCATTGATAAGATTAGGCAAGCCCTTTAAAGTGCTGCATTTTGTGTGCCAGGTTGATACTAATTTCCTGTTGCGCTATTATAAAGTGACATTTATCTTTTTATAAGGTGACTATTGTCCTATTATAAGGTGACGACTACCCGAGTGCATAAACTATTATAAGTTTTTGCACTGAAATTCTTTATTCTTTGCTCTGGAAGATCTTAAATACAATAATAAAATGAAAGTTTATTATTGACTAATTAGCCATCTTATATTCATTCGGAGCCAACCCTACCACTTTTTTAAATAACCGGCTTAAATGATGTGGATATTTAAATCCTAATTCGTAGGCGATTTCGCTAACCGATTTGTTACCTTCAATCAGCAATTCTTTAGCACGGTCGATGGTGGTCAGCTGGATATATTCTTGTGCTGATTTTCCGGTTTCTTTCTTAATAAGATCACCGAAATAATTGGCGGATAAATGCAGTTGGTCGGCACACCATGCCACCGAGGGCAAACCGAGTTGCTGGGGTTTATCCGAAGCAAAGTAACCACGTAATAGTTCTTCAAAACGAGTTAGTGAGTCTTTGTTCACCGTTTCACGTGTTACGAACTGGCGGTCGTAAAAACGGACGCAATGGTTGAGCAACACTTCAATATTGGCTGCAATAATTTGTTTCGAGTGTTTGTCTATGACGTGTTGCAGTTCTTCCTTGATTTCGTGGAAACAGTTAATGATAATTTGCTGTTCGCGTTCGGACATATGCAATGCTTCGTTTGACGAGTAGGAAAAGAATGAGTAATCTGCCATGCGACGTCCGAGAGAAGTGCCACGCAACAAATCGGGGTGGAACATCAGACACCATCCTTTGTATCGGTACGATACTTTGCCATCATCAACGCCGGCAACCTGCCCCGGTGCAATAAAGACTAATGTTCCTTCTTGATAATCGTATTGGTTACGTCCGTAAAGTAGCGGACCACAATCGATATGTTTGAGGAAAATGCAGTAAAAACCAAAATTCTTGAGGCAGTGGCGGACACTCTCCAATTCCGAAAAATCGACTACGCTTACCAATGGATGAACAGTCTCTACTCCCAACAGTTCGTTGTAGTCTTGCACCGAATCTAACTTTATGATTGTTCCCATACTCTATTCTTTTTTTTCTATGGCAAAGATAGCAGATTTTTATATACAAGCAACCTTTCTCCGGAAGAATCCGTAATATCGGTTAGTGAATATGTAATTTGTGTTATTCTATTGAAAGCAAGCAATATCCAATCAGTAAAATTGGTAGTTGAAACCGTAATTCGTCTATGGACGTGCTTCTATTTATCGCATAATTTTGCATCATCGAAAGTAGATTATTTGAATCATCTAAATAACGAGAATATGAGGTACAGAAAATTAGGAAACAAGAAATCACAAATGTCCGCTATCGGACTGGATGTCGGTTCCGTGCTGCTTAGTCCGCCAGGAAAAAGGGAGATAATGAAAAAGTATATTTTAGTAATATGGATGGTTTGTCTTGCTTCTTTAGGCATGGCACAAACTCCGAAAGCAGAACAAGTTATGAATAAGAAACAGCAATACATTGTAGAGATTGCCGCCCTTGTGGGTAAAGGAGATCTTGCAAAACTGAAACCGGTCCTCGTTGCAGGATTGGAGGACGGAATGACCGTCAATGAATTGAAAGAAGTAATGGTTCATTCTTATGCTTATTGTGGTTTTCCACGAGCTCTTCGCGGATTACAGACTTTTGTCGCTGTACTTGATGAGCGTAAGGCAAACGGTATTGAGGATAAAAGAGGGCGTGAAGCTTCACCGATTACCAATACCCGCAGCAAGTACGAGCGCGGACGGGATATCCTTTCCAAAATTTCGGGTGCGCCGGTTGATGCTCCGAAAGCGGATTATGCTGTATTGGCTCCCGAAATAGAAGTGTTTCTTAAAGAACATCTTTTTGCCGATATTTTCGAACGTGACGTACTGACCCATGCCGAACGTGAAATTGCTACCGTAGCAGTGTTAGCGGCCATTGGTGGGGTAGAACCGATGATGAAAGGTCATATGGGTATTGCGCTGAATGTAGGCGTTACACCCGACGAGTTGCGCCATCTGTTTATTATTGTTGAGAAGCAGATTGGTCATCGCGAGGCTGATGCCGGACGCATAGTGTTGAATGAAGTATTACAAAGTAAAGGATTAATAGCCAATCCCGACACACCGGTTATATCTGTGGAAAATGGGGTGAAGAAGCAGAAAGTTACATTTCACAACCGTTTTTTGATTGATGTGGTCGGTGATCTTTATCTTCCTGCCAACTATGATCCGGCAAGGAAATACCCGACGCTGGTTGTCGGTCATCCTTTCGGTGGTGTGAAGGAACAGACTTCGGGACTCTATGCACGCCGTTTGGCAGAACAGGGGTATGTTACACTGGCATTCGATGCTTCTTATTACGGTGAAAGCGGCGGTTATCCGCGACGTATCGAATCTCCCGAAGTACGGGTGGAGGATTTCAGCGCAGCGGTCGATTTTCTGTCGAATCATCCGGCAGTTGATGCGGATAAAATCGGAGTGATTGGTATTTGTGGTGGTGGATGCTATTCGGTGAGTGCTGCACAAATAGACCATCGTATCAAAGCTGTGGCAACAATCAGTATGTACGATATGGGACGTGCCCGCCGCCAGGGAGTAGGTGATTCGATGACTTACGAACAGCGGATGGCGACACTCGAGGCAGTAGGCCGTCAACGCACGGCAGAGTTTGGTGGAGCAGACCGTAAAGATATCCGTGCCCTGCCGGAGAAGGTAGATGCTTCGACGCCGAAATACGCACTCGATTTCCTCGATTATTATGATAATCCTGCACGTGGACAGCATCCTAACTCTACGGCTTATTATTCTTATACGAGCCTTGCGCCGATGATGAACTTCTTCCCGTTCGCGCAGATTGAAACGATCTCACCGCGCCCGTTACTTTTCATCGTAGGAGAGAATGCCGTTTCTGCCTATTTTTCGGAAGATGCCTATGCAAAAGCTGCCGAACCCAAGGAACTGTTCGTTGTACCGGGTGCTACTCATGTCGATCTTTACGACCGTCCGGAGTATCTGAGAATAACGCTTCCCAAGTTGGATAATTACTTCAAACAATACCTAAAATAACAATTCGATATGAAACAAATATTTATAATTGCTGTTGCGGCGTTGATGAGTGCCTGCTGTAATCAAAATGAAAAAGAGATGGGAACTGCTGTTCAAAAAGATGTGTTCTCTAAAGGCTCTTTGATAGTAGATCATCCGAACTTTACAGGGGAAGCATGGCTTGATAGATTTGTCACGGCAGCTGATTCAATGGACTGCACTGTCAGTAATGTGACTTTCGCGCCAAGTGTACGCAATAGCTGGCATTCGCATCCGGGCGGTCAGATTTTGCTTTGTACTTCCGGTAAGGGATATTATCAGGAAAAAGGGAAGAGCATACAAGTGCTTCATCCCGGTGATGTTGTGAGAATCGCTCCCGATATAGTACATTGGCACGGTGCGGCTCCCGACAGCGAGTTTATGCATATTGCCATTGGTACGCAGGTGGCGAAAGGTCCGGTCAAATGGTTCGAACCGGTAACGGATAAAGAGTATAATGAATTAGAATCGACTGAAAATAAGTAAAATGAGTATTTCCGTTTTAAGAATGCAGGAGTAGTGGTAACTGATAATAAAAAAAATAACGATATGGAAACAGATAAAAGAATCAGTCGTAGGGAAGCTTTGACACGAATGGGGATGATTGTTGCCGGGGCAGCCGCCTCATCCATAGGACTGCCGGCTTTAACTTCCTGTGCTGAAAAGCCTCAAAAGAAACGCATCATTTTGTATTTCACTGCCACGGGAAACTGTTTGCATGTTGCCCGTCAATTAGCAGAGTCGGAAGAACAATTGTTGAGTATTCCGCAAATGGTTAAGCAAAACCAGTATGAGTTTGAGGCTGATGAGATAGGGCTTGTTTATCCGATATACGGTCATATGCCGCCTAATATGGTACGGAATTTCATAAAGAAAGCAAAGTTGAAAGCAGCATATAAATTTGCAGTGCTTACTTATGGAGCGAGGAAATGCGATTCGGTAGAGATATGGAACGATATATCGAGTAAGGCCGGTAACAAATTTGACTATATCAACACGCTCGTTATGGTAGATAACTGGTTGCCGAACTTCGATATGAATGAACAGATAAAAATAGACAAACATATTCCGGAGAACTTGCGGAAGATTACCGAAGACTTATCACAAAGACGACATTGGCACGAACCGGTAAGTGAAGAAGAACGACAGATGCATGCTGGGTTCATGGCCCGTTCAGGGCTTGATCCGGAAGTCGGTTTTCTCAAAAGGAGCGAAAACTATTTTGTTGTCACCAAAAATTGCATTGATTGTGGAGCTTGTACAGATGTCTGTCCGCGTGGCAATTATGAGTTTACTTCAAACGGTATTAAAATGCAGGGGGATTGTGATTTCTGTTTTGCCTGTATCCAGAATTGTCCGCAGAAAGCCATTCAGTTCAAGAAAAATGATGAGGACCCTTTATTGGCAAATGGCGAACGAAATCCGAATGCCCGCTACCGGAATGAGCATATCTCACTGGTGGATATAAAGAGAGCTAACAGACAATAAAAAGATGTGTAATCACCTAAAAAACAATGTGTATGAAACGATTATCTATAAATTTATTCATCCTTCTTATGTGGGTGAGCAATTCTGGTTTGACATTTCTTTCGCCAAATGACCTCCGACATCAGTCGTCACGATATGAAAACTGCTGATTTTTCTGACCGAGTGGTTGCATAATAATAAATTGGATAAATAATATAAAAACTACAACGTATGAGAAAGTTACTTTTAGTCCCTTTTTTATTTTTTTCCCTGACAATAGCGGCTGCTTGTTCCGGGAGTGATGATACTGAACAACCGGACACTCCCGACCGATTATCAGGTGACAGTAAGATTTTGGTTGCTTATTTCTCTGCAACAGGTAATACACAAGCGGTTGCAGAACGTATTATAGAATTGACAGGAGCTGATGTATACCGCATCAGGGCATCTGTTCCCTATGCGTCGAATCCTTATGACGACAGCGACCGTGTTCAGAAAGAAGCCTACAACGATCTACGCCCGGGGGTAGCCAATCTGCCTTCTGCCGAAACGATAGCACAGTATGATACGATTTTCGTCGGTTCGCCTTGCTGGTGGCATCAACCTGCTATGGTTGTCTGCACATTCCTGGAAAATTATGATTTGAGCGGTAAAACGATTATTCCGTTTATCACTTACGGCGCAACCACTTATCTGAACGAATCAATGCAGAAAATTTATAAACTGACTCCCAATTCGAAACATATCCCGGAAACTCTTCCGGAGGATCTTGATCCGGATGATATTACGACTCCCGGACGTCCCGATGATGACGGAATCGATATGCCTGGTCATGCCAGTGGGGTAGAAGCATGGTTGAGAAGGATAGGACTAACGGTTAAATGAGCAATGTATCATGTATTCGGAAGTAAAGGCCTGTATACAGCAGATTTGGTAAAGTAGCCGGTTTTTATCAGCGGGAAGATAGTATTATTTAACTAGATTCTCTATCTTTGCTCGAAAATATACGACTATGATTACCGAAGAACTACAGAAACTTTATCAGTCATATACGGGCGTTCCCGCTGAAAACATAACAGAATTACCGTCTTCCGGTTCCAACCGTCGTTATTTTCGGCTGACGGGTATAGAAACATTGATTGGAGTCTACGGAGCTTCTAACGATGAAAATGAAGCATTTCTTTATATGGCAGGACACTTCCGCAAGTGTGGACTGCCTGTTCCCGAAGTGCGTATCGCCTCGGAAGATAAGACTTATTATTTGCAGGAAGATTTGGGCGATACTCTGTTGTTCCATGCCATAGAGAAAGGGCGTGTTACCAGTGTCTTTTCAGAAGAGGAGAAAGAGTTGCTTCGCAAAACGATTCGTCTGCTTCCTGCTATTCAGTTTGCCGGGGCGGATGGATTTGATTTTTCCCGTTGTTATCCTCAACCGGAGTTTAATCAACGTTCCATTCTGTGGGATTTGAATTACTTCAAATATTGCTTTCTGAAAGCTACCGGTATGGAGTTTCAGGAAGATAAACTGGAAGATGATTTCCAAAAAATGAGCGATGTCTTGCTTCGCAGTTCTTCCGCTACTTTTATGTATCGTGATTTTCAAAGCCGCAATGTGATGATAAAAGACGGGGAACCGTGGTTTATCGACTTTCAGGGCGGACGCAAAGGCCCGTTTTATTATGACATAGCCTCTTTCCTGTGGCAGGCGAAAGCGAAATATCCCGATAGCCTCCGTAAAGAACTGCTGCAAGAGTATATGGAAGCTCTTCGCAAATACCAACCGATTGACGAATCCTATTTTTATAGCCAACTTCGTCACTTCGTTCTTTTCCGTACGCTGCAAGTGCTGGGAGCCTATGGCTTCCGTGGTTATTTTGAAAAGAAACCGCATTTTATCCAAAGCGTCCCTTATGCTATCGAAAACCTGCGTGAATTGTTGAAAGAAGAATATCCGGAGTATCCATATCTCTGTAACGTTTTGCGGGAGCTTACCGGACTGAAACAATTTACGGACGACCTGAAAAAGCGACAGCTAACCGTTAAAGTAATGAGCTTTGCCTATAAGAAAGGAATTCCTGATGACTCTACCGGCAATGGAGGAGGTTATGTATTCGACTGCCGCGCCGTGAATAATCCTGGCAAGTATGAGCGTTACAAACCTTTCACCGGACTGGATGAACCTGTTATCACTTTCTTGGAAGAAGATGGAGAAATACTCCGTTTCCTCGATCATGTCTATGCTTTGGTAGATGCCTCCGTGCAACGTTATATGGAACGTGGATTCAGCAATTTGTCCGTCTGCTTCGGTTGCACCGGTGGACAGCACCGTTCTGTTTATTCCGCCCAGCACCTGGCAGAGCACCTGAATCAGAAATTTGGTGTGAAAGTCGAACTGGTACATCGGGAACAGAATATCGAACATACGTTTGAGGCAAGAATCTAAGAAGAGTAAATATAAAGAAGAAAGTAACTGAAAGAATGAAAGCAATGATATTTGCAGCCGGTTTGGGTAGCCGGCTGAAGCCACTCACCGATACCATGCCTAAGGCTTTGGTCCCCATAGCCGGACGTCCGATGTTGGAACATGTGATCTTAAAACTGAAAGCTGCCGGCTTCACAGAAATAGTGATTAACATTCACCATTTTGGCGAACAGATACTTGACTTCTTGAAAGCCAATGAGAATTTTGGACTTATCATACATATTTCTGACGAACGTGACCTGTTACTCGACACGGGTGGGGGAGTTAAGAAAGCCCGTTCTTTCTTTGAAAACTCCGATGAGCCTTTCCTGATACACAATGTAGATATTCTTTCAGACGTGAATTTGAAAGATTTATATGACTACCATCTACAAAGCGGTGCTGTTGCCACTTTACTGGCCAGCCAACGTAAAACCTCCCGCTATCTTCTTTTTGATGCAGGCAAGAGACTTTGCGGATGGATAAACAAGGATACGGAACAAGTGAAACCGGAAGGTTTCCAGTATGATCCTTCCCTTTATCACGAATATGCATTCAGTGGCATCCATGTACTTTCGCCTGCCATTTTCCAATGGATGGCTTCTCCCTGTTGGGAGGGTAAATTCTCTATTATGGATTTCTATCTTGCCACTTGTCAGCAAGTAAACTATGGTGGTTATTTGACAGAAAAGTTACATCTGATTGATATAGGCAAACCGGAAACTTTAGCGAAAGCAGAAGACTTTTTATAGTAAATCCGCAGGTTTGTTTGGTTCCCGTGAATCCTTATGAGACCTGTACCGTTCGTTTGGATAAAAACCGGTTAGCGCAGATTCTCACTAACTTTGTAACTAATGCTATCTTGAAAAACAAATGCCAGTTGTTACACGCATCGAATGGACTGGAGGCAGTTGAGATTGTCCGTACCCAACCGGTGGATTTGGTATTGATGGATATGAAGATGCCTGTGATGGACGGGCGTACTGCAACCTCAGAGATCCGGAAGTTTAATGCGGAAATTCCAATTATCGCTCTGACTGCTCATGCCTTTGATGCCGACCGGGTAGCTGCGTTGAAAGCCGGTTGTGATGATTATCTGGTGAAGCTGATCAATGGCGCGAAGTTGATGCAGACTCTAAAAGAGTATGGTTGTTGAAAGGATGGAATTAAAAATGTGCTGATCTAAAAAAAGGTATATTCTATTCTTTCTGTTTTTAATATATCAGTCACTTGCTTGTGGTGAAGGAAAAAACGCTCTGCATTTTAAATGAAAGAATGCAGGAGTGTTTGTTATTCTAGATAGTTCTTGTCTAAAAACAAATAATATCTTTGTATTAATGTCTATATGCTTGTTATTTGCCTGTATGTAGTTCGCTTTGTCATTCTTTTCTTGTTCGCATGTGATGATGAACTGGCATATAAACGGGCTTTTCCGAGAGCTTTAATAACTTGGTCGGTGAGTATGGAAAGCTTTCTCGGTGAGAAAGGATGTGTTCCTTATCGAGGAATGGCTTGTTGCTCACCGAGGAAAATCATTTATTTCTTTAAAGAAAACGCATATCCTCTGAAAATATATGCTGTATTGTGGCAGTAATATGCATATATATGTGATAATATGGATGCTTTTAATTTCAGACTACCATCTTCAATAGTTTTGTTTTCTTTCTTAATCTAAAAAATAGAACATTTCTTTTGTTTATTTGGAGGAATTGAAAGGGAGACAACTTACTATAAAGGACTGTAAATCTGTAAAGATTAGGCTTGTTCCTCATATTTATGGATTTAAATAGTTACCTTTGCTACAAAAATAGAATATCATGTCCAAATACGTCAATCCTTTTACTGATATAGGATTTAAAATAATTTTTGGTCAACGGGCCAGCAAGGATTTACTCATCACTTTGTTGAACGAACTACTTGCAGGTGAACATCATATTACAGAACTTACTTTTCTCGATAAGGAAGATCATGCAGACAATGTGAGTGATAAAGGTATCATTTATGATCTTTATTGCCGTACAGCAAGTGGTGAGTATATAATTGTGGAGATGCAGAACCGTTGGCACAGTAATTTTTTAGATCGTACACTTTATTATGTCTGTCGTGCTGTGAGTCGGCAGATAGAATCTCCTTCTTCAAAAGAAGTCCCTGTCCCTGAAGATCCGATGACTGCAAGAGAATCACTTGTCTCTTATGGAAAGCAGTATAGACTACCTACTATATATGGAATTTTCTTGATGAATTTCAAAGAGGAAAACTTAGAGGCTAAATTCCGTACGGATACGGTTCTTTCCGATCGTGATACAGGGAAGATTGTCAATCCGCATCTCCGGCAGATTTATTTGCAATTTCCTTATTTTACAAAGGATTTGTCGGACTGCCATACATTATATGATAAATTAATTTATGCACTGAAGAATATGAGCAATTGGAATAGAATGCCGGATGCTTTGAAAGAACAAGTGTTTGAACATTTGGCGAGATTGGCAGCTGTTGCCGATCTTTCGGAAGAAAACCGTATCGCTTATGATAAGGCGTTAGATCGGTATAGGGTCAACCAAATTGTAGAGGAGGATGAACGACGTAAAAATGAAGAGATGCGGAGAAAAGCGGCCGAAGAAGGGATGAAGGAAGGGATGAAGGAAGGGATGAAGGAAGGAATGAAGGAAGGGATGAAGGCCGGGTTGGAAAAAGGAGTGAAAAAAGGAAGGCTAGAGGGAATAAAAGAAGGAAGAAAGGAAGGAATGGAGAAAGGAGAGCAAAAGAAGCAAATTGAAATTGCTCGAAAGATGAGAGAGGACGGAATATCTGTTGATATAATTATCAAATACACGGGTCTTCAATCTTCTGATATAGAAAACCTATAATATATCTTCGTAGGAAAATTGTTGTAGTTATATTAGGATAAAATATAAAAGAGGCGGGAATATTCAGGAGTGAATACTTCCGCTTTCTTTTTTTGATTTGTAAGATTTTCAATGATGTCTATAGTGCCGTAATTTGTTGATGAATTGGACGATTTTAGACAAAAATGGAAGAATTATAGTAAAAATAGAACATACATATTGTAAAACAATCTTGTATAAACTAATTATGATGACATGCTTATGAACATTAGCTTTAAGAAACGAACTTTGTTAATCCTATCAGCAGTACTTTTCAGGCAGAAGGTGCAGTCACGTTTCATTAAACTGGAGGCAACTATCCCTGATGATACTATTGCAGAAGTAAACATGAATGAAATAGAAGTGATAGTGACTCCCTGATGAGTCACTTCATTGAAAGGTATGCACTGGCGTCTTGTTTCTTGATGAATCGGATGCCGGTCTCTTTTTTTCTAAACCAAATGAATCTTTTACTGTTATTTATTAAAAAAGACAGAAGTTATGTTAGTAGTAGATTTAGGAAAATGGATGAATAAAACCCTCATAGGTTGGGGGATAGACCCGGCAGTTGCCGATCGTTTTGATGAGACTATTATGGCTTTACTGATGATAGTGATTGCTATCGTTCTGAATTACCTCTGCCAGGCGATTCTTATCGGAGGTATGAAACAGTATACGAGACGGAAACCCCATCAATGGAACACGTTGTTGATGAAGCGCAAGGTATTTCATCATTTGATTCATACTATCCCGGCTTTTCTAGTTTATTCGTTGTTGCCAATGGCTTTTATCCGTGGAAAAGAGTTGTTACTGATTTCCCAGAAAGCGTGCGTCATTTATATTATTTTCTCCTTACTATTGGCTATTAATGGAATTCTGTTGATGATAATGGATATCTATGACGGAAGAGAGTCGATGAAAGACCGCCCGATGAAAGGATTTATCCAAGTGTTGCAGGTGCTTCTTTTCTTTGTAGGCGGAATTGTAATCGTCGCTATTATTGTGAATAAGTCTCCGGCCACTTTATTTGCGGGCTTGGGTGCTTCGGCTGCTATTTTAATGTTAGTATTCAAAGATTCCATCCTAGGTTTTGTGGCGGGTATCCAGCTTTCTGCTAACGATATGGTTCGTCCGGGGGATTGGGTGACGCTTCCTTCCGGTGACGCAAACGGTATTGTACAGGAAATAACGTTGAATACAGTCAAGATTCAAAATTTTGATAATACCATTTCCACCGTTCCCCCTTATACATTAGTGAGCAGTCCTTTTCAGAATTGGCGGGGAATGACACAGTCGGGAGGACGACGGGTGATGAAGAATATAACTTTAGACTTGACTACACTTCAATTCTGTACACCGGAAATGCTGGACCGTTATCGAAAAGAGATTCCACTAATGGCGGATTATCAGCCGGAAGAAGGAGTCGTTCCTACCAATTCTCAAGTGTACAGGGCATATATTGAACGCTATTTGTGTAGTCTGCCTGTGGTCAATCAAGAGTTGGATTTGATTATCAGTCAGAAAGAAGCTACGATGTATGGAGTACCTATTCAGGTTTATTTTTTCTCTCGCAATAAGGTATGGAAAGAATATGAGCGTATTCAGTCGGATATCTTCGACCATTTGCTGGCAATGGTTCCGAAGTTCGATTTGAAGGTTTATCAGTATTCGGATTAATTTATAAACTATGATGAGGCGTTACATTTTCTCAACTATACTTATCGCAATGAGAAAAAATACTCATAGTAATGAGAAAAGTTTCTCATAGTTATGAGAATATTTTCTCATTGCGGTGAGAATTGTCCCTTGTCAGAGCATGCTGTAACAGCGTTTGTAATAGCCTGATAATGGTTGACTGTCCTTTTTGTAAAAACCTGCTAATTGGGCTATTACCGTCTAAATTAATATAGAATCAGTTCAAAATCTGTATAGATAGGAAGATGGTCACTGATGCCTCCTTGATATTTCATTCCCTTATAAGTGCGGAAAGGTTCTTTATCGCCATATTTTTCGTCATCTTTCAGTAAAAAAGGGAGAAGGCAGACATTTGCCTTTTCTTCGCTGGTGAAAAAGTGGCTTGATTGATTTAATAGAGTGCCTGATACAATCAAGTGGTCAAGTAATCCCCATTCACCACGATATTTGTAAGAACCGAAGTCTTTTGACTTAACTTTTCGGGCAAGTAGATGATATAGTTGTAGGGAGGAGGGGACAACTGTTGAGAAGTTGGTGGAGCCGGTTGTTGGGGCTAGGTCATTGGTAGTAACGGGAGGCGCTTCGGCTTCCAGTATTTTCTGAATAGATTGATTGGTCGGGTAATCGTTGAAATCCCCCATGATAATGACTTGCGGAAGAGAACGAATGTTCATAATGCTATCGACTTCCATACGCAGAATGTGAGCTGCATATAAACGATAGGGTTCTGATTCTTTGGCTCCACCCGAACGGCTGGGGAGATGGCAGACAAATACGTCGAGTGTATCTCCCGTCAGTAGAAGTCCGCTGACGTGTAGTAAATCTCTTGTCGGGCGGTATTGCTTAAATGGAGGGATGGAAATAGAACGGAAAGATAATAGTTTGAATAAATCCCGTTGATAAAGCAAGGCTACGTCAATTCCTCTTAAATCTGGGGAGTCGGTCATTACATAACGATAACTAAGCTCTTTTAAAGGAGAGCGGCGGGTAAGGTCACGAAGCACTGTATCATTTTCTACTTCACATAGTCCGACCAATGCAGGCGGACTCCATTCACCAATAGCGGTAATTACACGGGCGACATCAGCCAGCTTTTTCTTATATCTGCTATCATTCCAATGACGCATCGCGTCGGGAAGAAATTCATGATCGTTCTTCAGACTGTCGTGGCGTGTGTCGAACAGGTTTTCTATGTTCCAACTTGCAACGCGGAAAGGGATTCTTTCTTGTTGAAAGGGGGCTTGTCTGCCGTGAACCTCTTGTGCTATGACATCGGAAAGAGCGAAGAAGCTTACTACACCTGATAAAATCATAGTAAAAAAGAGCACAGTAACAGCTACTTTTTTTCGACTGTTACCATACTCTTCTTTATGTTGACTTATCTGTCTGTTACTTCTTGGCAGGTACATGTGCCAGGATGTCCAACAGATGTTTCCAGAACTTTTCTACAGTAGGAATAAGCATTCGTTCGTCAGGAGAGTGAACACCTGTCAGTGTCGGTCCGAAAGAGATCATATCCAGTGTTGGATATTTATCAAGGAACAGGCCACATTCCAATCCTGCATGGATGGCTTTAACTTTCGCGTCTACACCAAATAAACGCTTGTAAGATTCAACTGCCACTTCGAGGATAGCCGAGTGCGGATTCGGTTTCCATCCCGGATAGCCTTCGCCAAACGTAACATTGGCTCCCGCCAGTTGGAATACGGCACGAACCGTGTTCGCCATATCGTTGCGTGCGGATAGTATCGAGCTGCGCTGACTGGTTTCAATGCGGATGATATGATTCGGTTTCATCTTGACAGATGCCAGATTGGTAGAAGTTTCCACCAGCCCGGGAATATCCTGGCTCATGGCGTATACACCGTGAGGAGCTGCATAGAGGGCTTTTAATAAACGGGCAGTGGTATCCTGATCGATAGCCGTCTTGCGGGGAGCTTCCGATTCGAGAACCAACTTTAAGTCAGGTTCTACAACGGATAATTCGTCTTCCATTTCGCTGGTGAAGATATTCAGTTCGGTGCGGACATCATGCTTGGCATCTTCGGGAACTGCGCAGACCGCATAAGCCTCGCGGGGAATAGCGTTACGCAGATTACCTCCGTTGATTTCACAAAGATACAGATCCTGTCTGCCAGCCATGCGTGAAAGAAAACGGTTCAGTATTTTGTTGGCATTGCCCCGTCCCAAATGAATGTCACCACCGGAGTGACCACCTTTCAGACCTTTCACTTCCACCTTGAAGAAGAAATATCCGGCAGGAACTTCCACTTCTTTATACGTAAATTCTGCAACGGAGTCAATACCTCCGGCACAGCCGATAAAGATTTCCCCTTCATCTTCCGAATCGAGGTTCAGAAGAATATCACCGCTCATAAAGCCTTCCTGCAGGGCGAAAGCTCCGGTAAGCCCCGTTTCTTCGTCTACGGTAAACAGACATTCCAACGGACCATGTTCGATGCTGTCGTCAGCCAGGATGGCCAATTCGGTGGCTACACCGATACCGTTGTCGGCTCCGAGAGTAGTACCTTTGGCCTTCAGCCATTCGCCGTCGATTTCTGTTTCGATGGGGTCGGTGAGGAAGTCATGTTGAACGTCATTGTTCTTTTCGCACACCATGTCGATATGTGATTGCAATACGACGGTTTGAAGATTTTCTTTTCCCGGAGTAGCGGGCTTTTTAATCAATACGTTACCGGCTTCGTCCACCTTAGTTTCCAGGTTATGTTTTGCACCGAATGCCTTCAGGTAGGCAATCATTTTCTCTTCCTTCTTCGAAGGACGTGGCACTTGGCAGATTTCTTCGAAATACTTGAATACGCCAGCCGGCTTTAATTCTTTTTTTTCCATGCTGTTTCTATTTTATAATAGGAATAGAAGGGCTGTTTTCACTTCTTCTATTGCTAAATATGGTTAATTTGATTGACTTATCTGAACTCATATCTCATTAAAGCCTATCTTTGCACTCACAAAATTAATAGAAATGGTTGAGACTATACTGATAACTTTGTTAATAGTTGCTATTTCCCTGGTATTATTAGGGGTGAAAGTATTCTTTACGAAGGGTGGGAAATTTCCGAATGGTCATGTGAGCGGGAATAAAGCGTTGCGTCAGAAAGGAATCGGATGCGCACAGTCGCAGGATCGCGAAGCACAAAAGAAACCGCGTTTTTCTATTGATGAGTTGGAAAAAGCCTTGAACGATAGTATGAATTAAATTTATTAAAAACAATACTTATTAAATTATGAATAGAATGAACTACCTCATGAACGGTTTGGCTGCTCTTGCGTTTATCGTTTTATTTTCACAATGTGCTGGCAAAACTGACAATCAAACTACAAGTACTCCGGCTCAGGCTAATGCCGAACTGTCAGGAATGAAAATTGCCTATGTCGAAATAGATACGCTGCTTGCCAAATACAATTTCTGTATTGACTTGAATGAGGCGATGGTAAAGAAGAGCGAAAACGTTCGTATGACATTGAATCAGAAGGCCACCTCTTTGAACAAGGAAAAACAAGATTTCCAGAAGAAAGTAGAAAACAATGCTTTCCTGTCACAAGATAGAGCACAGCAAGAATACAATCGTCTGGTGAAGTTGGAACAGGATTTGCAAGAGTTGAGCAACAAACTTCAGAATGGTTTGATGGAAGAGAACAACAAGAACAGCTTGCAGTTCCGCGATTCTATCAACGCTTTCCTGAAAGAATATAATAAGACTCACGGATATAGTCTGATTTTCAGCAACACTGGTTTTGATAACCTGCTTTATGCTGACAGCGCTTTTAATATCACAAAAGAAATTGTTGACGGGTTGAATGCAAGATATTCACCTGTAAAGAAATAATAGTGAATGATAAAAAATAAACGTTCCGTTTCCTGATAAAAGGACGGAACGTAACTTAATAATTTTTCGATTTCTGCCTGTTCAAGACTGCGAAGCTATGAACAGGCTTTTTTATAACTTTTCTTTTTCTTCTTCCTGCGGAATACGGAAAGCGGTGTAAAGTTCGAGGATAGCGGCAATCGTGAGGCAGGCAATCCATTCATTGCCTCGGGTGGTAAACATAAAAGCTCCGGTCAGGACCAGCGCCAGTGCTCCGAATATCTGCTGAACGCGCAGGCGTTTCAGTGTTTTGCCTTTTCCTTTGACAGGCGTGTTCACTTGTGCCAATGCAAAAAGTCCGGCTCCGATAGTATATATGTAAGGAGCATAAATCCATCCGGTGATAAATACAGCTGCTCCGGTGAGAGCCATGATGGCGCCTACGACAAAAAGGGCGGGTACTAATTGTTTCATTCTTTAATCTTCAAAAACGTAAATATCTTCGTTGGGTTTCTTCATCAGGTACTTTTCACGGGCGATCTGCTCGATGGCGTCCGGATTGGTGCTTATTTCGTTGAGGCGCTTGGTGTTCTCTTCGTAATCTGCCCGATATTTTTCTATCTCTTCTTTCAACTGGCTGATCTCCCGTTCATATCCGAAACGACGAACCAGGCTGTTCTCGTCCAGGAAACCAATGATAACAGCAAACGCAACGACCGTAATGAGATACTTCCGTCTGCATATGAAACTCCAGATATTGATTAGTTTACCCATAATTTCTCCTTTTAATATCCGCAAAGATAAAACTAATAACTTAAAAACTTATCGCTTCGGCTTCAAAACTTCTCTCTTTATCCCTTATTACATCTCACTTTTTTTGTGTACATTTGCAGAATAAGCGAAAATTCAAAAAAACAGAGAGAATCCCGGATATGGAAAACTATATTGTTTCAGCCCGCAAGTACCGTCCGTCCACGTTCGAATCGGTGGTAGGACAGCGGGCGTTGACTACTACGCTGAAAAATGCAATCGCTACCCAGAAACTGGCTCATGCTTATTTGTTTTGCGGACCGCGTGGGGTAGGAAAGACTACTTGCGCGCGTATCTTTGCCAAAACTATCAATTGTATGACGCCTACTGCCGACGGAGAGGCTTGCAATCAGTGTGAGTCATGTGTAGCTTTCAACGAACAGCGATCATACAATATTCACGAGCTTGATGCTGCTTCTAACAACTCGGTAGATGATATTCGCCAATTGGTGGAGCAAGTACGCATCCCGCCGCAGATTGGTAAATATAAGGTATATATCATTGACGAGGTGCACATGCTTTCGGCATCTGCTTTCAATGCGTTCCTGAAAACGCTGGAAGAACCTCCCCGGCATGCTATCTTTATCCTGGCTACGACGGAGAAACATAAGATTCTCCCTACTATTCTTTCCCGTTGTCAGATTTATGATTTTAACCGGATTAGCGTGGAAGATACGGTGAATCATTTGGCGTATGTTGCTTCGAAAGAAGGAATCACGGCAGAGCCGGAAGCACTGAACGTGATAGCTATGAAGGCAGACGGTGGTATGCGTGATGCTTTGTCTATCTTCGACCAGGTTGTTAGTTTCACCGGAGGAAATATCACCTATAAGAGTGTGATTGATAATCTGAACGTTCTTGATTATGAATATTATTTCCGCCTGACAGATTGTTTTCTCGAAAATAGGGTAAGTGATGCTTTGTTGCTTTTCAATGATATATTGAATAAAGGCTTTGACGGAAGTCATTTTATTACCGGATTATCATCTCATTTCCGTGACCTGTTGGTTGGGAAAGACCCGGTGACATTGCCTTTACTGGAAGTGGGAGCGAGCATACGCCAGCGCTATCAGGAACAGGCGCAGAAATGTCCGTTACCTTTCTTATACCGGGCCATGAAGCTTTGTAATGAGTGCGATTTGAATTACCGCATCAGCAAAAATAAGCGTTTGCTGGTAGAATTGACCTTGATACAGGTTGCACAGCTTACCACCGAGGGGGATGACGTGAGTGGTGGGCGTGGCCCTACGAAGACCATAAAACCCATATTTACTCAGCCTGCCGCAGCTCAGCAGCCGCAGGTCGCTTCTGCAACCCAGGTTCAGCAGGCTCCAGTTCATTCGTCTCCGTCTTCAGTAACAACACAGGCTGCTAATGGCACTACTGCCCAGCATCCGCAAGCATCTGCGGCAGCGCAACCGGGAGCATCGGCTTCTTCTGGTTCGGCTTCGTCTGCTCCATCGCAAGGAGCGGGAGCTGCCCCGACTGTTAAGGAAGAGCGGAAAATTCCGGTGATGAAGATGTCTAGTTTAGGCGTGTCTATCAAGAATCCGCAGCGCGATCAGGTAACGCGTAATACGACTACAACTCATATTCCCAGAGTACAGCAACCGGAAGAAGATTTTATCTTCAATGAACGGGATTTGAATTATTACTGGCAGGAATATGCCGGTCAGTTGCCGAAAGAACAGGATGCTCTTACTAAGCGTATGCAGATGCTCCGCCCGGTGCTACTTAATAACTCTACGACTTTTGAAGTGGTGGTTGATAATGAGTTTGCTGCAAAGGATTTTACAGCGTTGATTCCAGAATTGCAGGATTATCTTCGTGGCAGACTGAAGAACAGCAAAGTGGTGATGACAGTGCGGGTAAGTGAGGCAACGGAAACAATACGTCCTGTGGGACGTGTCGAGAAATTCCAAATGATGGCTCAAAAGAATCAGGCATTGATGCAACTGAAAGATGAGTTCGGACTGGAACTATACTAATGTACTTACTTCTATCAGATTACCATCCGGGGCTCTGAAATAAATACTCCGGATGGTTCCTTGCGCACCTTGACGTTGGACTATACCTAGCTCTATCCTCTATTCCTCTGGATTCTGATTGATTCATTTCACTTGGATGGAGCTGGAGAGAAACATTTTCTATCAACAATTAGCCAACAAATAGTCTTTTTAAAGCGATCCCCGTTTTGGGAGCAACTATAGATCAACAACTATACTTTGAAGGGGAATATTGAGCCCTGATTTCAGTATCTGAGTGGTTACCACCAATAACAAGAAAACCCTCATAAGTGCTTAACTTATAAGGGTTTTTGTTGGGTGGAAGACCGGACTCGAACCGGCGACATTCAGAACCACAATCTGACGCTCTAACCAACTGAACTACATCCACCATGTCTGCGTTTCTCTAACGCGGTGCAAAGATAGATATTATCTTCTAATCTCCAAAAGATTTTGCTATTTTTTTTCGAAAAAAGTATATTCTTTTATTCCCTGATTATGCTTGCTGAAAAGGGTTCGCGCGTCATTCGTGAAGATTTTCAGTGAGTTACGTGCTTGTAAAGGAATTGAATCAATCGGGAGATTGACTGGGAGTAATTGATGATTTTTTTTCCCGGATTGAATGGGGCGGGCTGTCCATACTAAACTATACTCGCAATTATTGAGACGGACTGTGCTGTCTTTTACTAATTCCATTCTTACCATCAGTCCACCATCGGTGCGGCGGGCGGACATATTGGAAATATAATTTCCCAGCGAATAGACTACGAGATGTTTATCATTCGTCAGGCTGTCTGTGCGAACTTCAATGGGCTGAACTACGTGAGGATGGGAGCCGATGACATGATTTACTCCTTTTTGAATCAGCCATTCAGCAAGGAATTTCTGTTCTTTGTCCGGGAGTGACTGGTATTCGATTCCCCAATGCATACAGGCTATGATTGCGTCTGGTTTCATTGCTTTGCTCTCTTCAATATCTTTGGCGATAATTGTCGTATCAATATAGTTCACGATATTGGGAGGAGTAACAGGGATACCGTTTGTTCCATACGTATAGTTGAGTAAGGCGATGCGGAAGCCGTTCTTTTCCAATAAAAGAGGATATTTCTTTTCGCGTTCTTCGGTGTTGATATACGTGCCTGCGTGTGGGATTTTCAAGGAGTCGATAAGTTGAATGGTACGCTCCAGCCCGGATTTACCACGGTCGAGACTATGATTGTTGGCAGTCACTAAAACATTGAAACCTGCGTCGTGAATTGCGGTCAGAAATTCGTCCGGTGCGCTGAAAGCAGGATAACCTTTGTAGGGTTTGCCTCCTAACGTAACTTCCAGATTGGCGATAGCGAGATCGGCTCTCCTTATTTCTTCTTTAACGTACGTAAAACAGGTGGAATAATCATAGCCGGTTGAGGTTCGTGCAGCGTTGATTTGTCCTTGATGTTGCATGAGGTCACCTACGAAAAGGACTCGTAGGGTATCAGTGGGGGAAATACTGTCGGTTGCGGAAAGGCTGTCCGACAGGGTATCGATGATAGAATCTCTCTTTGCCTGCGACCGGGAGGTGCAGGATAAAGAGAGAAGTAAAATCATCAGAAACAAGCTATGCCTCATTGATAAATGGCTTTCTTACCAGCTAAGAGTGTATTTTTCATTAACGATACAATTGTCATCGGTCCAACACCACCCGGTACGGGAGTGATGAAGGAACATTTTGGGGCAACTTCGTCAAACTTCACGTCACCGGTCAGTTTAAAACCTGATTTCTTGGTTGCATCCGGCACACGCGTAGTACCTACGTCGATAACTACCGCACCTTCTTTTACCATTTCGGCTTTTACAAAGTTGGGCTGTCCCAAGGCAGCAATGATAATATCAGCTTCCTGACATTCTTTTATCAGGTCTTTGCTGCGGCTGTGGCATACTGTCACTGTGGCATCGCCCGGATAGGCTTTCTGCATCATCAGGGCAGCCATCGGTTTGCCGACGATATTGCTACGTCCGAGTACAACACATTTTTTGCCGGAAGTCTCTATTTCGTAACGTTTCAACAATTCGAGGATACCGTTGGGAGTAGCGGATACATAGCACGGAAGTCCGATGGACATACGGCCTACGTTGATCGGGTGGAAGCCGTCTACGTCTTTACGGTAATCAATCGTTTCGATTACTTTCTGTTCGGAGATATGTTTAGGTAAGGGAAGTTGTACGATAAAGCCGTCTACATCGTTGTCTTCGTTCAGTTCGCGTACTTTGGCAAGCAGTTCTTCTTCGGTCACGTCACTTTCATAACGGATGAGGGAGGACTTGAATCCACATACTTCACAGGCTTTTACTTTGGCAGCTACATACGTTTCGCTACCACCATCGTGTCCTACAAGGATGGCCGCCAGATGCGGGCGTTTTCCACCACGAGCCACTATTTCGGCTACCTCGGCTGCAATCTCTTGTTTCACTTGTTCGGAAATGGCTTTTCCGTCTATCAGAGTCATATTTTCAGAGTATTTATTGGTGATGGGCAAAAGTAAAATAAATAACTGAACTGTCCAAGAAGATTGGAGCATAAAAAAAGAAGATGCTGCCGGCATCTTCTTTTTTTATAGGACATATGTCTTTTATCTTTTAAATCATATTCTTATTGGTCAGTAGTTTGCCTTTGTATTCTCCTGTCAGTGTACGGAGGAAGCCGACTATTTTATCTACTTCCTGTTGTGGCAAATCAATACCTAACTGGTATTTGGCCATGGCACGAACTGCATCGTCCATAGTAGCCATGCTACCATCATGGAAGTAAGGAGCGGTAAGTTCAATGTTTCTCAAACCAGGAACTTTGAAACGATGACGGTCACGTTCGGTCTGGGTTTGCTTGAATCGTCCGTTGTCTTCTTCGGTCATTTCTGCCTGTCGTTCGGCAAAATAATCATGTTTAACGCCGATTAGTTCGTATGACTGTCCGCCAAGGATTTCTCCTACGTGGCAAGTGGCACAATCGTACTTCTTGAAAAGCTCGTATCCGGCTATTTCATCTGCTGTGACAGCCTCTTTCTGGCCTTTCAGATAACGGTCGAAACGTGAATTGGGAGTCAGCAATGTCTTTTCAAATTCCTGAATGGCGTTTGTGATATTCTTTTCGCTGAGTCCGTCGGGATATACTTCATTGAATGCCAGAACGAAACTTTTATCTTCTGCCAGTTTGTTAATAATCTGGTCGAAAGATTCACAGGCCATTTCCACCGGGTTCAACGGAGGACCGGCAGCTTGTTCGGCAAGTGTTCCGGCACGTCCGTCCCAGAATTGAACAAAATTATAAGCTGCATTGTAGACTGTCGGAGCATTCACACCGCCAAACTGTCCGCCTACGCCTTCGGAATATTGTTTATTGTCTACGCCTCCGGTGTCCAATCCGTGGCAACTGGCACATGATACGGTGTTGTCTGCAGACAGACGGGTGTCATGATAGAGTAAATCTCCAAGAACTACTTTGCGTACATCCACTGCAATGGAGTCGGCGATGGGGCGGATTGGTTCGTTGATAAAATCCGGAGCTACCGTTACGTCGGTATATAGTCCCATGCGGTGGTTCTTTATCCAATTAAGTGCCATTTCCTTTTTGGCATCGTTGAAAGAAGAGCCCCAGTGTACGAGATAATACTTTGCCTGCGGCATTTTTCCGTCGAGGATCACTTTTTCTATTTTAGCCAGGTCTACCGGATTAAGAGGACGTCCCTCTTTTAAATTCTGTTCTATTTGGGTCATGTCGAATGCACGGTAAGCATTGCTTATATCTTCCATCACGATTTTTCCGGCAACAGGCACGCTTGCGTAGAATGGGAGATCAGGAGTTGAAGTGTGACACCGCAGACATCCTGCATCTGTAATGATTTGTTGCATCCTGAGATTTGCTTCCAAGTCGCTGGAAGGTACTCGGTGCATGAGCCGGTAGGTGACTGCCAGTGCTGCCACTACCACCAACAGTGCTACAATTAGTTTTGAACTTTTCTTCATTTCACATTTGAATTAAATTAGTTGTTATTACGATTATATAAATGCACGCTTTGCTGAGCGGCCGGTAAGTAGTTCACTCCATACCAGCACATTTGTAAGGCTAGAAAGGAGATGATGAGCAATGCATATAGGCTTTTCCGTCCGACTTTTCTGAAAAGCCGGAGGTGTATGTAAAGTAAATATCCCATCCAAGTGATGACTGCCCAAGTCTCTTTGGGGTCCCAATTCCAGTAGTTTCCCCATGCTTCTTTTGCCCAGAGGGAACCAAGCAGCATACCGATAGAAAGGAAGGCTATCCCTGCATAAACAAGGTTATCCGCTGTGTGGAGGTACTCTTCCTTATGTCGGAACAATCCGGTCAAAGCGATTATAAATGCACATCCCAGTACGGAATAGGAGAACATATATACGGTGACATGAGGGATGAACCATACGCTTTGCAGGGCCGGCATCAGCGACTGGTCGTGTATTTCGGGCTTCATCAGGTTAATGATGATAAATACTGTGGAGAGCAGTGTAGAGAAAGACAGAATCCAGCGATATTGCCATCTGATATAAGTTAGCAGTCCTGCAATACCCATGAAGAAAGAGTACCACAGACGAGTTTCTCCCATAGTGCGTAATGGGGGACGTTGGAGGAATATCCACAATCCGGCAATGAATATGCCTAAGGTGATGATGCCGCCTGATGTAAAGGCTATTGCTATCTTGCTTTTCGTTGAGGAGCGAAAAGCACATGCAGCTCCTGCCAGCCATAAACAGGCAGATACTGCTGCAAATACATAGAAATTATCCCAGTTTATCATATGTTTCAGGTCCGTTAATGAATAAAAGAACAGCTCCGGCAAGCATCATCAGGATACCTGCCACTATCACATATTTCCAAGGCTGCTTTACTACTTGCAGGATGCAATATTCACTTTCGCTGCCTTTCATTACGTCATAACCGGTGAGATATACATCTTCTCCTAGCCGGTAGGCATACGGGTGGTTTACTTCGAGTACTGCTTTTTTATTTCCCAGCCGTACGTTTGCCGCAAAGCGGGAAGGACGTCCGTTCGGGTAATATTCTACGGTGAAAGAGTTGAGCTCTATTTCATAATCCAGATAATGCGATGTGCCGTTCATGTCGAATGCTTCATGTGCAGGTTCACTTCTATATATGGGTATGCGCAGAGTTTGAGTATCGCTACTACCAAGAAAACCGGCAAAAAGTGCCAGCCACAAACCTGCATGATTCAGGATGAAACGCCACCGGGCTCGTTTGCGGTGTTGAAAAGCGTGGATGGTGATCATTCCAAGATTGCTTAACAATAAAAAAAGAATGGCTATGAAGATCCAGCTAGTCATAAAGTTGTAGCATCCCAATTGGGCAAGAATTCCTTCACGGTTTTTTGCAGATATGTCCGATAACTGGGGGAGAAGTCCTATGACTAAGCAGCCGCTGATGAATAACCCGATAGATAGTACACTGGTCTGAGGTGAACAAAGTAACCGGGTAAAAAACGATTTCTTGTACTCTTTATGTAATATCCATAACATGACGAGCCAGATTCCTGCAAAAATAATATTAAGCGGAAAGGAGAGGAAGGAAACCGGAAAATTTCCTGTAAATAGTTGCATGGCAATTGCTAATAATATATATCCGGTCGTATAGATATAGCGCATACTTGTGTTTTTGTTTGTAATCTTTTGCAAAGTAATAAAATAAAAACGAATAAATTGCTAAAATCTTTATAAAATTGTATTCGTTACAAGTAAATAAATTCTGTTATTGCAGCTTCAATATTATATATACAGTCTTTTGGGTGGAGGAATAAAAAAAAGAGGAAGCCACGGCTTCCTCTTTTTTTTATGGGGGAAAGAATCTTTTTTCTTATCTTTTCATCTTAGGCATCATCTTACCCATCTTGCTGCTAGTTACCATCTTCATCATTTTGCGAGTCTGGTCAAACTGTTTCAGCAGGCGGTTTACTTCCTGAATAGTCGTTCCGCTACCTTTGGCAATACGTGTACGACGTGATCCGTTCAGAATTTCCGGATTAGAACGTTCTGCCGGAGTCATGGAATAGATGATAGCTTCGATGCTTTTGAAAGCATTGTCGTCAATATCAATATCTTTGATTGCCTTTCCTACTCCCGGAATCATGGAGGCAAGATCTTTCAGATTACCCATTTTCTTGATTTGTGCAATCTGGCTAAGGAAGTCGTTGAAGTCGAATTGGTTCTTGGCTATTTTCTTCTGTAAACGTTTAGCCTCTTCTTCATCGTATTGTTCTTGTGCGCGTTCTACCAATGAAACGATGTCACCCATACCGAGAATACGGTCGGCCATACGGGCAGGGTGGAATTGGTCGATTGCTTCCAGCTTTTCGCCTGTACCAACAAATTTGATCGGTTTGTTCACTACCGAACGGATAGAAAGAGCCGCACCACCGCGGGTATCACCATCGAGTTTGGTCAGTACCACACCGTTGAAGTCCAGACGCTCGTTGAATTCTTTAGCTGTGTTTACAGCATCCTGACCGGTCATGGAGTCTACCACGAACAGAATTTCGTTCGGGTTGATTGCTTCTTTAATAGCAGCGATTTCGTTCATCATTTGTTCGTCTACTGCCAGACGTCCGGCTGTATCGACGATAACGAGGTCATATCCTTTGGCTTTAGCTTCCTGAATAGCGTGTTGTGCGATTTCTACCGGATTCTTGCTATCCAGTTCGCAGTACATCGGTACTTCGATTTGTTCTGCCAATACGCGCAACTGTTCGATAGCTGCCGGACGGTAAACGTCACAAGCGACCAGTAATGGCTTACGGTTTTTCTTGGTTTTCAGCATCCGTGCCAACTTACCGGAGAAGGTGGTCTTACCCGAACCCTGCAAACCTGACATCAGGATGACTGCCGGACGGGCGTCGATATTGATCTCTGCTGTCTCTCCACCCATCAACTGCGTAAGTTCATCATGTACGATCTTTACCATCAACTGGCTTGGCTTCACAGCCGTAAGCACATTCTGGCCAAGAGCTTTTTCTTTCACTGTATCCGTGAAATTTTTTGCCACCTTGTAGTTTACGTCGGCGTCGAGAAGTGCTTTACGTACGTCTTTCAGCGTCTCCGCCACGTTGATTTCGGTGATTTTGCCTTCACCTTTCAGGATCTTGAATGACCGTTCTAGTCTTTCACTTAAATTATCGAACATAGTTATTTAATTACGAATTACTAATTACAATTTACTTGGGCGAAAGAGGGACTTTTCCGTCTACTCTTTATTTGAGCTTGCAAATGTACAAAAATCTCTTGTATTTATATCTTTTTATTCTGCCATTTTGCTTTTTTGAGATAAATATAACTTGTTATCAACAGTAAGCTATAATACACAATCTCAATCGTAAAGCAAATTTCGATCGGTGCTTTCAGCCACATTCCGATGAAAATGATGTATGATCCGTAGATGATGATTGTAATCGTTTCGAGCAACAGGGCTGCCTGTGTATTTCCTGTTCCGGAGATACCATTGAACACTACATTGGCTACGGATGCGATGAGCATGGCAAAACAAATCACATATACCGAAGGTACGGACTCCGTGATGAGCGCGGTTTCACTGGTGTAAATAGAGAGCAGGAACTGTGGAAACAGTGCCGATACCGCTACTAACCCCAACATGATGAAAAAGGAGAAACGCGCAATTTTATTAATGAGTGGCATTACGTGCTGGATACCTCCTGCACCGATAGCGTTGCTGACAAGGCTGTTGGTAGTCGTAGCCAGTGCATTGACCGGAATCAGTAGTACGACATAAATACTTCGGACGATATTGGCAATCGCCAGTTCCCGTTGTCCCAACCGTTCTACGGCTACGAAGAAAACGAACCAGGTGGCCATCGACAGGAAATATTGTAACATGGTGAAGCAGGAGATACTGAGGATCCGCATCAGCAATGCAGGGTCGAATGTGCGCAGGCGGTTCATACCGTATTTCTTCAAATCGACCGTGGCATACGTATAGATGACGAAAAAGAGGATGGAGGAGGCTTCTGCCAATACGGAAGCAATAGCAGCCCCTTTGATACCCATTTCCGGCAAACCGAACTTTCCGAAGATTAATGCATAGTCCAGTACGACATTGATTAATGCCATAATAATGGCATTGACGGTTAGCACTTTAGTGCGTGTAATACCGATGTACAATGCCCGGAACATGACATTGATAAAAGAGAAAAAGAATCCGTAAATACGCCAGTCCAGAAACTCCATTGTTCCCTCGTAGATGGATTCTGAAGAAACTAGCAAACGCATGATGTTTCCACCGAATGCCTTGGTGAATCCAAATAGAAGCAGTGCCATCACGAACAGGAACATGACTCCCTGAATCATGACAGGACCGACATCCGAATAGCGTCCTTCGCCATTGCGTCGTGCTATGACAATCTGCGAACCGGTACTGAATCCGAATGCGATGGTGAATACACAGATATAAAATAACCCGCCCATAGCCGATGCTCCAAGGGCTACCTCGCTCACGTGTCCGAGGAATGCTGTGTCGGTGACGTTGATGACATTTTGTGCCAGCAAGCTTAGTAGTATCGGATAACTGACACTCCAAATCTGTTTGTTGGTGTACATAATTAAGTGTTTAAGTTTACACTTTGCAAAGATAGTGCTTTATTTCGATTCGGAAGCGATGGGGTAGATGAAAACTATTTCCGGACCTTCGGGAGTTTTATTGTTAATGAGATAGTTTCCTCCGAAATGTTTTAATAATAACAAGTTGATATCATGCCGGATAATGGTCTCCTGCGATACGAATGCATGGTCTGCCAAAGGTGAATTGCTGATCCGGAAATAAAGCATATTTTCCTCCCGGCTTAATATGAACCGGATGGTTCGTGCTTGCCGGTGTTCTTGCGGGTACACCAGTGCACTAAGCAATGCTTGTGTCAGCCGCGCTATATCGGAATGGATGATTTGAGCATCCGTCTCGGTAGAAAACTCAATTTTGATACCTGTTTTCTCATTTTTCATCTGCGCCATGTAGCATGCCTCCTTGCATATTGCAATAGCGTCATAGTCCTGCAACTGGAACTTCATCATTTGAGCTTCCAGACGGGATAAGTCAAGAACGTCATTGACAAGTCTCATCAATTTCTCCGAACTCTTGTGGATGATGTTCGAGTATTCTTGTCTTATTTCTTTGTCTATGTCAGGATCACTGGCTATGAGCTGTGAGAAGCCGACTACATTATTGAGCGGGGTACGGATGTTATAACTCATATTCGACAAGAAGCGATTTTTTATTTCATTGGTTTTTCGCACGTTTTCTGTCGTTTTCCGGATTTCGTTTTCCGCGTATTTTAGTGCCTTTCGTACAATGAAGAGCCGTGCCATAAAGATAAAAAGCAGAATCAGGATCACGAATATAAAGATTAGATAAGTGAGCTGGGTTTTGTTGTTTTCCCTTTTTTGTTCCAGTTCCGTTTTATCGATATTGTATTTGCTCTGTATCTGTTCCATCTGATTGTTGGCAAGTTCAGTAGCTGCCGAATCTTTGATGGCTAGTGCCTGCTCATACATAGGGATGGCTTTTTCGCTTTGTCCTGCCTGTTTCCATATTCTGGCCTTTTCGAGTAGCTGTTCGGCATAGTCGCTGGGGAAGTCTTTCTTCAACATTGTCAGGGTTGTATCGATATAATCCGATGCTTGCTGATAGGCTCCTGTGGCCTGATAATATCTGGCAAATGTGTCGAAATAGAGTACCTTATACATGAAATATGTATTCTCGTCCAGATATTCCTTAGACTTTATGAGATGTTCATAAGCCTGTTGTGGCTGATGGATATTCAGGTAATAATAGCTGTAGAAAAGTTCATTGAACAGATATACGTCGGCAAATCCTCCTTTTAAAGATGGGTTCGCACTGATATGGTTATGTAGAGTGTTTTCCAGCTCCCGCAAATATTTGAGTAACCTTTTATTATCTTTCTTTTCTTTGGTAACGGATACTAACTGTGATAATACCGAGATACGGACTACCGGATTTTCTGTCGGGGTAAGCATTTGATAGGCAGCTTCGAGTGCTTCTATTCCCTTGTCCCAGCGCTGGCTGCCGATATATGCATTGCTCAAGCATTGATAGGCAGCTATGGTACCCCGGTTACTATTTATTAGGGAAGCTTGCTGTTTCATTTTTTGAGATTCGTTGATAGCAAGCTCGTATTGTTCATTGAATGTGTACAAGTCTATCTGGAAACGCTTGGCATCAAAGAAGTAATTCCATAAATCGGACTTCCGGACATAAGGTTCCATGATGGTGAGCCATTTGGTGACACTGTCTTGATTATTCCGATTGTAATAGTATAAGATATGGTAATAGGCAGCCATACCGGCATATTTGTCATTGCCCAGTTGTATGGCTTCTTTCATTAATGTATCTGAATATTGGATACATTGATAGTTGTTCTGTTCTATTCTGATGATTTGGTTAAGAACATTCAGTCGTGTCGTATCGTGTGGTAAAGTTTGCAACACCTCTATCAGACTGTCTGACTCCAGAGCGATTTCGGTACTGGCTTTCCCGGTGACGGTGTAGCATAATAGGACGAACAGGAGCAGGACTTGTTTCATTCAGCTTCCTCCTTTCTTGGTTGCTCATGACAAATGGGGTGTATGAACAGGAAGCGGGCTCCTTCTTTATAATTGGAGTCAATCCATATTTTACCGCCCAACTGCTCGATAATGAGTTGGCAGATAGACAAACCAAGTCCCGTTCCTTGAGCGTTTTCGTTCAATTTCTCAAAACGATTGAATATTTTATCCTGATTCTCCGAAGAGATTCCGCAACCGGTGTCGGTCACGGAAAACAGTGCTATATCTTCTGTCTGTTTTTCCAATTCCATGGTGATAGAACCTTGCGGAGTAAATTTGGTCGCGTTGATGAGAAGGTTGATTAATAATTGTTGCAACCTTGCATTGTCTGTTATTAATTCCAATGAATGGAGAGAAGATGAAAAACGGACATTGGCATTCGTTTGCTTTATTTTTTCAACCATGTCGATAACATTCCTGCATATTGCCACTGCGTCACATCGCTCATATTTAAATTTCATCTTGCCAACTTCGAGACTGGACAAGTCGATTACGTCATTAATCAGTTTGAGTAAGAGCTCTGAATTTTGCTGAATAATGTCACTGCATTGTTTTCGTGTCTCGTTGTCGATCGATTCTTCTGTCAGAATGGAAGAGAAGCCTGCCAACGCATTGAGTGGCGTACGGATTTCATGGCTCATGTTGGAAAGGAAAAGGCTCTTTGCCCGGATGGAATTTTCTTCTTGTTTCTTGGCTTTTTCCAGTTCTTCCTGAGATTGACGCAGCTTCTTATTGCTCCGTTTAACCAAAAGGATGAAAAATACAATCATCATGACTATAAACAGGATTGTAAACCAGCTCCAATAGAGGATTGTTTTTTGCCTGTTTAGGTTATCCAGTTCGTTTTTATCTATTTGGTAAAGGGTGTGCAATTCATTGATTTGGCGAATATAATTCATTGCGTCCAAAGAATCTTTGCGCGTATTAAACCTTTCATAAGTTTCGCACGCTTCCTCATTTTTACCCATCAGTGTAAGTATATGTGCACGCTCTTTTTGTATTTCCAAGGATTTATATGAGTCGGCTGATTTCGTATGCGATAGAATTTCATCAAGTATGGCTAATGCTTGAGTGTACTCTTTGGATTCAGTGTAGTAGCACGAATACAGGTATTGAATCATTAAATGAAAATATGGATATGGGTGTTGCCGGTTAATTTGCTCGGCCTGCTGTATATGGTTTAATGCTTCAGGAAGATGGTGTGTCTGGATACAGTAGAATGCCTGACTATAAACAAGATGAAAACCATCCTGGGGATTTCCGTCCTTGTTGGTAATTGATTCGAGTTCCCGTATATTGTTCTCTATATCTGTCATTTGATGATATTTGAGCTTAGACAGAATGAGCTGGACCAAGATCGCTTTGGCGTATGGGTTGGCATGAGGGATTTTCTGAACAATTTCTAATGCTTCCTTATACGATTTGATGGCAGCTTGTGGTGTGGATGAACTTAAGTAAGTGTTTCCGATGGCGTGTAATGCGAGTGCTGTTCCCAAAGGATAATCCATTTCTCTGGCTTTTTGATACATCTGGTTGGCTTGGTTAATAGCCAGACTGATATTCCCTTCTGCTATCAAAGCCTGGACTGTCAGCAGATTTATCTGGAACAGAAGTGGGTATTGCTGTTGTCTTTGTAATTCCGGTTCTAAAAGTTTTTCCCAAACAATGATACTGTCTGTAGGCGTTTCCGGACTGAATGGATGATTGTATTCAAGCAATGGTTGTAATAAAGAAAGATGGTCTGTACTTGTGTGTGTTGCATATAAGGTGACCGATATAAATACGGTTACGACCACTGCAATTATATGATGACTGTGTTCTTTCACTTGATATAAGAATTGCTTGCTTGTAAGTTTACTTGCAAAAGAACTAAAAAGAGTGAAGATTACAAAGAAATCTTCACTCTTTTTTATTATTTATTTTCTTTTGAGTATTTCCCGGGCTCCAGGACCTTCGTGGTTGGGGTAACCGGGAGTATGGTTTCTGCATCGTGGATCAGCATCTACTTTCAAGCTTCGGTAGTCATCTTTTGTGCGGGCGATGTAATCATCAAGCATGGCACGGTGTTCTGCTAGAACTTTACTGTATTTCGGATCTTTGGCGAGATTCTTGCGTTCTCCCGGATCTTTTTTCATATCATATAGTTCTTCTCCATTGCCTTCC
The DNA here is from genome assembly GCF_015559655.1 of Bacteroides sp. 1001136B_160425_E2. Classification (NCBI taxonomy): domain Bacteria; kingdom Pseudomonadati; phylum Bacteroidota; class Bacteroidia; order Bacteroidales; family Bacteroidaceae; genus Bacteroides; species Bacteroides sp. 1001136B_160425_E2. Next base: position 157,499 of record NZ_JADMQH010000012.1, read on the forward strand.
AAATAGTGCGTGTACTTGTATCTCGGTCCGCGTACCATACGTCCGGGGGTAACGACATATTCATATTCGCTGTGCCATTCGGAAATTACATAAGGGTGAGTCTTTTTCTGTTTCTCTCCTTTTAATATAGGCGCGAGACTGATTCCCGTTTTTTCGGCCGGAACGGAAATTCCTGCCAAATCACAAAGAGTAGGTAAAAGATCCAGCGTGGGCTGTGTTAATAGTTGGTTTACCGGTTTTTTCTGTTGTTTGATGCCGGGGCCTGCAAAGATAAACGGAACGTTTGTCATTTCATCGTAAAAACTGATATGCTTGGTCACCATGCGGTGTGAAGCCATTCCGTCGCCATGATCGGCCATGATAACAACGATGGTATTTTTTCCGGCAGGAGTGGAGTAAAGAGCTTTTAATACGCTGTCTACTTGTTTGGAAACCATTTTGGTATAGTGTTGGAAAGCGGCAATGTAATGACGGTAATTCTCTTCATTCCAATGAGATGCCTGAGTCATACGCCGATGGCTGCAACAGATGTATTGCACCGGTTTGGGGATATTGTTCCAGTCTTCCACGTCAAAATTGGCTGGTAGTTCAGGAAGAGTTCCGCTGATGGGACGGTCGGTATGTACTCCTTCATTTGCTCCTACGAATCCGCAAATGTTGTGAGGGTTCTGAAAATCGGCAATGCAGATGAATGGTTCTTTGGGAGGATTGCTTAAATAAGCAACAGCGTCTTCGCATGTTCCTACGTCCAGGAAGCTGTCGTTATTAACCGGGAACTCCGGATCAGTGAATGGTTTGGCTACCGGTTCTTTGTGCTTGAATCCTCTTAGGGATCCCATGTCGTGTGTTTTTCCGAAGTGTACGGCTTCGTAACCGTTTTCAGAGAAAAGGCTTCCTAATGTCGGTACATTTTCGGGGATACGTGGGTTGATAGGTTCGCTGGAGTTCGAACGCACATTCGTTTGATGAGGCATCATGCCACTCCATAAAGCTGCGCGTGAAGGTTGGCTGAGAGGGCAGCCTACATAAGCATTGGAGAAGATAACTCCTCGTGAAGCGACTTCGTCAATAGGGAGGGTGCAGCCTTGTGTTTGCCCGTAAGCTCCCACGACGCGTTGTGTCAGATGGTCGCACTGGATAATCAGAAAATTGGGTTTTTCTTGAGCCTGGGCTGCTACGCCGCACAGGGCTAATCCCATGAATGGATAAATAGTTTTCATTACTGGCTAGAATTAAGTAATATTTGATTTTGAAACAAAAGTAGGAAAAAAGGAAACGCAAAAAAGGGGGAAGTAGTGGTTTTGGACGCAAATGAAAGTATTTTGTACAAAAATGTAATATGTGATGGGCTATTAGGGGAAACTATTGCTGATGAATGTTGGATTGTAAAGGATAAACGGTAAGTGGTCATTGATTAACCGGGCGGCTAAAAAAGAGAACGGTGAACAAACTGCGTCATAATAATTGTAGTTTGCTCACCGTTCATCATTTATAATTTATTGCTAATTAGCTGTTCATGCTCATCAGGAATTCATCGTTATCTCTGGTCTTTTCCAAACGGTCTTTAACGAAGTCCATTGCTTCGATCGGATTCATGTCGGCAAGATATTTACGTAATATCCACATGCGGTCAAGAGTTGTCTTATCAAGCAACAGGTCGTCGCGACGAGTGCTGGATGCAGTAATGTTGACTGCCGGGAAGATACGTTTGTTGGACAGGTTGCGGTCGAGCTGTAACTCCATGTTACCGGTACCCTTAAATTCTTCGAAGATAACTTCGTCCATTTTAGAACCGGTGTCGATCAATGCGGTAGCGATGATGGTCAACGAGCCGCCGTTTTCAATATTACGGGCAGCACCGAAGAAACGTTTAGGTTTATGAAGTGCATTTGCATCAACACCACCGGAAAGAACTTTGCCGGATGCAGGAGATACTGTATTGTATGCACGAGCCAGACGGGTGATAGAATCAAGGAAGATCACTACATCGTGACCACATTCTACCAAACGTTTTGCCTTTTCCAATACAATACCTGCAATTTTCACGTGACGTTCTGCCGGTTCGTCGAAAGTAGAAGCGATAACTTCTGCATTAACGCTACGTGCCATATCGGTTACTTCTTCCGGACGTTCGTCAATCAGCAGCATGATCATGTAAACTTCCGGGTGATTGGCTGCGATAGCATTAGCGATATCTTTCATTAAGATAGTCTTACCTGTCTTTGGCTGGGCGACGATCAAAGCACGCTGTCCTTTACCGATAGGAGCGAAAAGATCAACAACGCGTGCAGACATAGAGTCTGAATAACCGCCTTTGCAAAGTTTGAACTTTTCATCCGGGAAGAGAGGTGTCAGATGTTCGAAAGGAACACGGTCGCGAACGAAAGCTGCGTCACGTCCGTTGATTTTCGACACTTTTACCAACGGGAAATATTTTTCTCCTTCTTTGGGTGGACGGATAACGCCTTCCACTACATCACCGGTTTTCAAACCAAAGAGTTTGATTTGAGACTGTGATACATAAATATCGTCCGGAGAAGAAAGGTAGTTATAATCGGAAGAACGGAGGAATCCGTATCCATCCTGCATAATTTCCAAAACACCTACTCCGTTGAGAATATCGTCGAATTCGTAAGGCTTTTCGCGCTCAATAACTTTGCGCTCCTGCAGCTGTGCCGGAAGATTTTCGCTCGCATTACTCTGTTGAGTGGCGCGTGGCATCGGTAAGCGCTGTTGGTTCTGATTCGGGTTTTGATTTTGATTTGGATTCTGAACCTGATTCTGATTATTGTTACGCTGGAAATTATTATTAGCGTTATTACTATTATTGTTAGCGTTGCTATTACCGTTGTTATTGTCGCGTGGACGGACAATACGCGGGCGTTGCTGCTGTTGTTGAGATGGTTGTTGTTGAGGATGAGACGGTTGTTCAGACGCTGTTTGTACAGGTTCTGTTTTAGTTACTTCGAATTTGCCGAAGAGTTCGGTAGGAAGCTCTATTTTTTCAGAAGGCAGATCTTCGATTGGAATAAAATCATCATCGTCAACGCTGGATAAGATATTGCTTTCCTCGTCGATAACGGGTGCAGCTTTCTTTTGTGGTTTATCTATAACCTTTTTCTCTACAGCAGGTTTGTTTGGCTCTGCGGCTGGTTTATTTGTTTCTGCAGCCGGTTTGCTTTTTGTTTTCTTTTCAGCAGTCGGCTGTTGTACTGGAGCAGCTTTTTCTTTCGTTTCAGTAGTTTTCTCTGCAACAACAGGCTTAGTTTCCACTACTTTGGGAACAGTTAGTTTTGCATTTTCTACTTCTTTCTTCTCTTCTGTGTCAGCGCCTTTACGTGGACGGCCTACTTTACGCTTGGGAGCTGCTGTGTTTTCTGCTTTAACTTCTACAACAGGAGCTTCTTTTTCTTTGTTTGTACTTTCTTCTTTCTTGGAAGGTTGTTGTGCTTTTGCAGGAGTGGCTTCTTTTGTTTTACTAACCTCTCCACTCTTTGTTGCGGAAACTACCTTGTCTTCTTTTTTGGTAGGAGCTACCCGTGAACGCTTTTTCTTTTGTTCTTCATTTTTGCGTTCTTCTTTGAGTTTATCTGCGGCAACTTTCTTAGTAGCTCCTACAATAGCCTGTTCATCGAGTATCTTATAAACAAGGTCTTCTTTTTTGTATGAGTCTGCTTTTTTTATGCCTAACTCTTTGGCAATAACTTGAAGTTCCGACAGATTTTTGTCGTTTAATTGGATAATGTTATACATATAGTATGGTAAGTTATTAATATTTCTTTTTTGCTGAATTATGGACAGCATTACTACAGCTCATGGCTACAGATATGCAAGCATACGTTTTGTTTTTTATTCTGAATTAGGGATGTATATGTTGAATCGTAGAATGTTTCAACGGGGCAAAGATAATAATTTTTTTTGGTTTCATGAACAATCAACCATTTTTTTCCACGTAAAAGTGTATCTTTGCTACATAAAAGAAAATAGTATGACAGTAAATGAAGCTCATTTAATTTATTTTTCGCCTACACACACATCTAAACAAGTTGCGGAAGCGATTGTTCACGGCACGGGCATAAAAAATATCTTTCCTATTAATGTGACGCAGCAGATTGCAGATGAAATTGTAATTCCTGCATCTGCTTTGGCCGTTATTGTAGTGCCTGTGTATGGAGGTCATGTCGCTCCTCTGGCAATGGAGCGTTTGCAGTACATCCGGGGAGTGGATACTCCGACCGTTTTGGTGGTGGTGTATGGGAACCGTGCTTATGAAAAAGCTTTAATGGAATTGGATGCTTTTGCTATTCCTCATGGATTGAAAGTGATTGCTGGGGCAACTTTTATTGGAGAACATTCGTATAGTACTGATAAACATCCGATTGCGATGGGACGTCCTGATGAGTCGGATTTAGCCTTTGCTGCGGAATTTGGGAAGAAAATCATGGAAAAAATACAGACTGCCGATAGTATGGATACCCTTTATCCGGTAGATGTACGTGCTATCAAACGTCCGAGTCAGCCATTCTTTCCTTTGTTCCGTTTTTTGAGGAAAGTTATCAAGTTGCGTAAAAGTGGAACACCGCTTCCCCGCACACCTTGGGTGGAGGATGAAAATTTGTGTACCCATTGTGGGCTGTGTGTAGTTCATTGTCCGGTAGGGGCTATAACGAAAGGGGATGAACTGCATACGGATGAAGTTAAATGTATTAAGTGTTGTGCCTGTGTAAAAACCTGTGTTAAGAAAGCACGGGTGTATGATACTCCTTTTGCGGCTTTGTTGTCAGATTGCTTCAAGAAACAGAAATTACCTCAAACTATTTTGTAGATCACGACGCGCTTAGTCGTTTCATCAATACGAAAGCGGTTGTCTGTTCGTTCGCCTATCAGCCACGCAATGTGTTCTCCACAGCAGAGTACCCACTGGCGTTCTTTTTGACTGATAGAAAATTTGCGGTCGGTCAGATAATCGCTTATTTTTTTCTTTCCTTTCATTCCAAAAGGAATAAAAGTGTCTCCTGTCTGCCATTTCCGGTAATGAATATCTCCATTCAGTTTGTCGGCATCAAAACAGGCTATTCCTTTTTCGCGTGGAATTAGAAAATCAGGAGTGTATTCTTTTTCTTCTTTGATGATTTGAAAAGGAGGAAGAGTCTCATTTTTAGATTCGATAGCTTCTGTTAATAAGAATTCTCTGTCTTTTATCACTCTCCATTTTTTACTGCAAAATTGTTTGCCCGGTTGGCTGTGAAGTGAATGGGCTATATCTTTGATTTGTGCAGAATTGAAGCCTAGAGGATGCAAAATTTCGAATAGAATAGCTTTGGGTGCCGGTTCCTTTACTAAATCACTGATTCGGATACCTTCTGTTGTCACAATATTCTTTTTGGTTTCCTCTATACATTTATTATATATTGTGGCTATATCATTCAGATAGTTGCTCGTGTCTATCAGATTGTTTTTGATTGACGGATTGATTTCCTGCATAAGTGGAAGGAGATTGAGCCGGATTTTATTACGGGTATATTCGTCTTCCAGATTAGTGCTGTCTGTTACATAATCTTGCCCGATGCTCTCCAGATAATGGATGATATCTTCCCGATTGACGCAAAGCAGAGGACGTACGATTGCTCCGTTGCGTGGGCGGATTCCTAATAAACCGGTAATTCCTGTTCCTCGAATCAGGTTAAGTAGTATGGTTTCTACGCTGTCATCCTGATGATGTGCTACGGCGATCACCTCTGCCTGGCATTCTTTTCTCGTTTTCTCGAACCAGTCATAGCGTAATTCCCGTGCAGCCATTTCAATCGAAATATGTTTTTCCTTTGCGTATTGTGTCGTGTTAAAATCAATTGTATGCAAATGGATTCCGGTTCTTTCGCAAAGTTGACGTACAAACAGTTCATCCCGGTCTGATTCTTTGCCTCGCAGGTGGAAATTACAATGTGCGGCTTCGCAATGATAACCTGCTGTGTGTAGAATACATAACAGTGCCACCGAATCGGCACCACCACTCAATGCAATCAAGACTTTGGCATCCAATGAGAACAAATGTTCCTTTTCTATATATTTTGTAACCCGTTGTTGTATCATACTTGCAAAGATACGAGTTTATCAATAAGTTTTTTTATTTTTTTCTAAATCTTTTGGAGGAGAAAAATGACTGCTATTTAAAAACATTCTAAATAATTTGCGTGCTCCGAAGTTATGAATTATCTTTGCCGAAAATTTTGAGAATTATGCGTTTGTCCGAATTAAAAACAGGAGAAAAAGGTGTTATTGTAAAGGTATTGGGGCACGGTGGTTTTCGTAAACGTATTGTGGAGATGGGCTTCATTAAAGGTAAAACGGTTGAAGTGCTGTTGAACGCTCCGCTAAAAGATCCCATAAAATATAAAGTCTTAGGTTATGAAATATCTCTTCGTCGTCAGGAAGCTGAAATGATCGAAGTAATCAGCGAGGAGGAGGCAAAGGAACTGGCTGAAAAGACTGTTTATCATGAAGGATTACCCGAAGACCTTTCTGTGAAAGAAGAAGATATGAAACGGTTGGCGTTAGGTAAACGTCGTACCATCAATGTTGCCTTGGTCGGAAATCCGAACAGTGGTAAGACTTCGTTGTTTAATCTTGCGTCCGGTGCTCATGAGCATGTAGGAAATTACAGCGGTGTGACCGTGGATGCCAAAGAAGGTTATTTTGACTTCGAAGGTTATCATTTCCGTATTGTCGATCTGCCGGGAACTTATTCTTTATCTGCTTATACACCGGAAGAAATCTATGTTCGTCGTCATATTATTGATGAAACTCCTGATGTGATTATTAATGTCGTCGATTCTTCTAATCTGGAGCGAAACTTATATCTGACTACTCAATTGATCGATATGAATGTCCGCATGGTAGTGGCTCTGAATATTTATGATGAGTTGGAAGCCAGTGGAAATACATTGGATTATCATCTGTTGAGCAAGTTGTTCGGGGTACCGATGTTGCCTACTGTCAGTAAGAAAAATCGTGGATTGGATACGTTGTTTCATGTGGTTATCAATCTGTATGAAGGAGTAGACTTCTTTGATAAACAGGGAAACATGAATCCGGAAGTTCTCAAAGATTTGACTGAATGGCATGACTCTTTGGAAGATCGTAAGAACCATGAGGAAGAGCATTTGGAAGATTATGTGCGTGAACATAAAAAGACGGGGCGTGTCTTCCGGCATATTCATATAAATCACGGTCCTGATATAGAAAAAGCGATTGAGGCTGTAAAAAGTGAAGTCTCCAAGAACGAGTTTATCCGGCATAAATATTCCACCCGTTTCCTTTCCATTAAGTTGTTGGAGAATGATCCTGACATTGAGCGTATTGTACGCACACTGCCGAATGCGGATGAAATTTTCCATGTCCGCGACAAGATGTCGAAGCGTGTTCAGGAGACAATGAATGAGGATTGTGAATCGGCTATTACTGATGCTAAATATGGATTTATCAGTGGCGCGTTGAAAGAAACGTTCACGGATAATCATCTGGAACAGGCGCAGACAACAAAAGTGCTGGATTCGATTGTAACTCATCGTGTCTGGGGATTTCCTATTTTCTTTCTTTTTATGTATCTGATGTTTGAAGGTACATTTGTTATTGGCGAATATCCGATGATGGGGATTGAATGGGTGGTAGAACAGATTGGTGAATTGCTGCGCAATAATATGTCGGAAGGTCCATTTAAAGATCTGCTGATTGATGGAATTATCGGTGGGGTAGGAGCTGTCATTGTTTTCTTACCGAATATCCTGATTCTGTATTTCTGTATTTCTATCATGGAAGATTCCGGTTATATGGCTCGTGCGGCTTTTATCATGGATAAGATCATGCATAAAATGGGGCTGCACGGAAAGTCGTTTATTCCTCTGATTATGGGATTCGGATGTAATGTGCCTGCGATTATAGCTTCCCGTACTATTGAGAACCGGAAGAGTCGTCTTATTACCATGTTGGTGAATCCATTGATGTCTTGTAGTGCGCGTCTGCCGATTTATTTATTATTGGTGGGTGCTTTCTTCCCGAACAATGCAAGTTTGGTGTTGTTAAGTATTTATGTGATTGGTATTGTACTGGCTGTGGTAATGGCTCGCTTGTTTAGCAAGTTTCTGATAAAGGGTGATGATACACCGTTTGTGATGGAACTTCCTCCTTACCGAATGCCGACTGCGAAGTCTATCTTCCGTCATACATGGGAAAAGGGAGCACAGTATCTGAAAAAGATGGGAGGAATTATTATGATTGCTTCTATTATTATCTGGTTTTTGGGATATTATCCGAATCACGATGCCTATGAAACGGTTGCCGAGCAGCAGGAAAATTCCTATATCGGTCAGTTGGGGCGTGGAATAGAGCCGGTAATAAAGCCATTGGGATTTGATTGGAAATTAGGTATTGGCTTGCTTTCCGGTGTAGGGGCGAAAGAATTGGTGGTAAGTACGTTAGGCGTTTTGTATGCAGATGATCCGGATGCTGATTCGGTAAGTTTGGCAGAACGTATTCCGATTACTCCATTGGTTGCTTTCTGTTATATGCTGTTTGTATTAATTTACTTCCCGTGTATTGCGGCGATAGCGGCTATCAAACAGGAATCGGGTAGTTGGAAATGGGCACTTTTTGCTGCCTGCTATACAACGGCATTAGCTTGGCTTGTATCATTTGCTGTTTATCAGATTGGAGGATTGTTTGTATGAATAATTGGCAAGAGTGGGTAGTCGGAGTACTCGTTGTGCTCTGCATTGCCCGCGTCATATATGGGATATTTCTTTTTTTTCGTCATACGCGAGAAAATCAGAATCCTTGTGACAGCTGCGTAAGTGGCTGTGAACTAAAGGATATGATGGAGAAGAAACGCAGAGAATGTGATGTAAAGAAAAAAAGTACAAAGAAAAATTGCTGCGGATAGTTGGTAGTTTCAAAATTTGTACTACCTTTGCAACCGCAAACGAGAAATAATGGTTCCTTGGATGAGTGGCTTAGTCAGCGGTCTGCAAAACCGTGTACGGCGGTTCGAATCCGCCAGGAACCTCACGAAGCCCTTTCAGATGTTTTCTGGAAGGGTTTTTCTATATCCGATTCAGGAGGCTTTGGAAAAGTCATATACGGAACAGTTGCCGGAAGATTTTAAGAAGTTGATTGTTGAAGCCGAGACAACTGCTTTATGGAAGTATTTGTCTATCCTGGTTTAGGCTCACTATAAAAGAAGAAATGGAAGAAATCTTTCCATTTTTGAGGGACGCAAATAGGGGGCAAACTTTGGATAAGTTTACTTTTAAGATATTAATTCTGTTGGCTGTGAGTATGGTAGCATTTTGTAAACAGAGATATTGAGAGGAGACTTAATAAAAAATGCTGCTTATCTGATGTGATAAACAGCATTTATTCTGGAGAGCCTCTTGTCGGATTCGAACCAACGACCCCGAGATTACAAATCACGTGCTCTGGCCAACTGAGCTAAAGAGGCATTTTTTTCTTTTGCGGGTGCAAAGGTATGAATTTCTTTTAAAAATGCAAATACATCGCACACTTTTTTTATATTTGCAAAGTTACCAATGATTAGATGAAAATGAAAATTATGAATGTATGTAATATGGCGCTTTTAGCCATAGGTATATGGGCTTGTTCCGGACAGAAAAAGGGGACGGCAAATGTAGAGGTTGCAACAGATAGTGTAGAAGTAGCTGCGGATACTATATCTGTTCGGGCAGACAGTACAGGATATATTGTTCGGGTAGGAGAGACGGCTCCGGATTTTACGATTACCTTGACAGATGGTAAGCAAGTGAGTTTATCTTCCCTTCGTGGTAAAGTGGTCATGTTGCAGTTTACTGCCAGTTGGTGTGGAGTTTGTCGTAAAGAAATGCCGTTTATCGAAAAGGATATTTGGCTGAAGCATAAAAATAATCCTGACTTTGCTTTAATTGGCATTGATCGTGACGAACCTCTTGACAAAGTACTGGCTTTTGCTAAGGCCACCGGAGTGACTTATCCGTTAGGACTGGACCCGGGTGCTGATATTTTTGCGAAATATGCATTACGTGAATCAGGAATAACAAGAAATGTGTTAATCGACAAGGAAGGGAAAATTGTAAAACTGACTCGTTTGTATAATGAAGAAGAGTTTGCTTCTCTTGTACAGGCGATTAATGAAATGCTGAAATAAAAGAAAGCCTTCATCAGATGTTTCTGACAGAACATTTATGAGTATATAAAAATAGTGACGCTATCCTGATGTGATGGTGTCACTATTTTGGTTATATAGTGTCGCTATCCGGGAAGCATACCGTCACTATATAATGATGAGCTTCTCAAGCAATGCTAAGTTTGACCAGGTAATCGTAATGTTTTCCTTCTTTCACCAGTTCTGCCTTAAAACCACATTCGGAAGCGTATAAGCTAAGAGTCTGAAAATCTACATATAACCAGTCGAATGTGTCTCCTTTTACATTTTTATATTGCATTTGGAAGTCAATCTCTCCATAATAATCTCCGGCCAGATCAATAACTATGCTGCCGTCCTCTTCTTCAAAAAGATAGTGCAAATCGCTGGAATCCATGAGTATACATCCACCGGGGCGGAGAATACGTTTCATCCGTTGGAAGAATCCGGGCATATTATTCAGTTTTCCGATAATTCCGGAGCCATTCATAAGCATCAGGATCGTATCGAATGTTTCGGTAAATGTTTCGTCAAAAAGATTGATGAGGCGCGGATCGTTCACTCCACGTTGTTGCATCACTTCGACGGATAGCGGAGAAATATCAATGGCACACACTTCTTTTCCCATTTCCTGAAGTGCCAGTGCATGACATCCGCTTCCGGCACCTACATCCAATATTCGCCCTGTAGCCATTTGTAGGGCAGTACGCTCTAGTATAGGCATAGACTGTGTACTACGAAACAGTTCTTTGACGGGAATTTCATCTTCTTCGAATTGAGAAGAAAATACCCGCAAACGATCAGCTCTGTGATGATTAAAATAATCAGAAATAGCGGTTCCCATCGGGTCCTTTTCTGCAGAAAGAGTTGTTGTTGCCATTGGTGGTTACGATTGTTAACTCTGCAAAGATAAATAAATCCGCAGAAAAGGGTTATCTTTGCCGTCGGAAATGTTGAATACTAATCAATGATTATATGAGTATAGAAGAAGCAATCATGGGTGGAATCGTCTTTAAAGGTAAGAAAGATAAGCCCCAAGAAGAGGAAAAGGTGAAAACGAAAGCAAAAAAAGCGACGTATATTCGCGGACAGCATGGTTCGGGTGCAGCGAAGATGAAAGCAGATATCCGGAAGAAAAGAGCTAACCGTCATAAGAAATAAAAGTATGGTTATAAATATAATAATTTGTGTAGTATCTGTTATACTTATGTTGCGGGGTGCTTTTCTAATTCTGAAAATGGGACTCTTGTGGATGCTTCATTGCAGGATAATAAAAGCGTATAGCAGGAAAACACATGGAAAGGTAGTGGATATAGAGACACAGGTAAAGTCTGATGGTATGAATATTACTGATGTATGTATACCAAAAATAAAATATAAATTGGAGGGAGAAGACGAGAAGTGTTGCCAATTTTTTCCTTCTAATCTAAAGAGTGAAGAGGAAAATAACATTTACCTTTATCCAAAACAGTATCATATAGATGATAAGGTTACCATATTGTATGATAAAGATAAGGCGAATGATATGTTTGTGTTGCCCAGAATGCAACTAATGAGGCTGCTTGTTAACCAATTTGTTCCTGGTTGTTTTTTTATACTGGCGGCAATTTTGGGACTATCCTTTGTTTTTTAGAAACAGTAAAGGCTGTTCGGAAAATCTTGATATTATAAAGGGGTTGTCTAAAAAGTTCTAAAAACGAAAATTCACCCACGCTACAATTATCTGTAACGTGGGTGAACTTGTAAAAAAGAGACTTTTAGACATCCCTTTTCTTTTTAGGAACTTTACGGACGGCCTTTTACTTTTGTGGAAGTATTTCAATCCAGTAATCATCCGGGTCATTGATGAAATAAAGCCCCATGGCAGTGTTCTCAAAACATACACAATTCATTTCTTTGTGATAAGCTCTGATTGCATCGTAATCGCCGGCTACACGAAAGCAGAGATGGCTTTCGTTTTCTCCCAGTTCATATGGGGCAGTATGATCTTTCAACCACGTCAATTCCAGCAAGAAACCTGTTTCGTTATCAGTCAGGTAGACTAATGTGAACGAGCCGTCGGATGCTTCTTTCCGATGATGTTCTTTTAAGCCGAGTGCTTTTTCATAAAAAGCGATACTCCGCTCCAGATTGGTAACGTTGATATTAAAATGGTCAAATTTACTTTTTATTTCCATTGTTGCGATTTTCCTTATTTTTTCATTAAGAGCTTCACGATTTCTCCGACATATGTGCGCGGTTGTCCGGCTTGCGGGGTTGTCTGTGAAGGCATTTTCTTACATTCGATAACAGCTGAAGGTGTCGTTTGGTTCGGAGCGTACAATTTTAATGTATAGCTATCTGCCTTTTCTATTGCATCGTAAGCTTGATCGGGTGAAAGCGTACAATAGGCAACTGCTTTTCCTGATTGATAGCCGAGTGCACCACCTGCGTTTGCTGTCATATTAGTCATGTTAAACTCATCTTTTCCAATGCTGATCACTAATTTGCCGCTTCCCATCAAAGCATATACTTCGCCCGGAATTTGTTTCAAATCAACTTCTGTATAGCCGGATGCGTCAGATGAAACTTTGGCAGCCGGAGTGGCAGGAGTTAATGTTGCCGCCGGAATAGTGGTTTGAGCAGGTTCGCCAGTTGTCACTTTTATGTCAGTCTTTTTATCTGCGCCACCAATGACAATAGGACCTGCGGCTGCAACGATTGATGGTTTTTGCTGCTCTTCTTCTTTCTTCTTTTTCTCTGTTTTCGGACGGGTGTCGGGTGCTCCGAAAGCTACCGCTACATCCATAAATATATCATCAGCGAAGTCTACGGTTTTTCTACGCCATTTAGCCAAGCCACGTACTAATTTAGTCTTAGCTTTATTGAGCGCATATTTATCAGTAATCCATTCTTCGGCTTTATATTTTTCTGTTTCACGATAAGTAAAACGGATTTTTTCAAGCTCTACCAGGCAATTTCCGGGTTTACAGGTAACTGTAATCTGATAGTTAATTAATGTACGGTCTAATGACAGGGCACTGGAACTGAAAACAATCCATTCTTCTCCGATACCGGCAATTGTTCCTTTTGCTTCGTCGGAGAAAACAATGCGGCTGTCGATATTTTTATTCTCTTTCAGACGCTCATCCATCCACTTTGTCATTGTGTCATAGATTTGTGCCTGACTCATTCCGGGAATCTGGAACTCTTTGGAAAATACTACTTTACCTTCTACTTCAGGAACAGCTCCTGCAAGGTACCTGGTGTCATCTTTCTTCTCTTTTGCAGAATCTGCCTTCATTGCCATCGGCAATGCGAGAAACAGGGTAAGAAACAGAATCGTAAATTTATTCATAATTATAATGTGTTTATTTGGTAATCTCAAAACTTTCACCCCGACGGGTGATGCTGATAAAACGGCATCCTGCATTTTCAGCAAAACTACGGAGCGCATTTCCTCCTTCATAATCTTCACTGAAGTGCATGGGCACAAATATAGTAGTTTTTATTTGTTCGATGAACTGTTTTGCCCCTTTCATGTAATCTTTTCCCATTCTCCGATCCACCGGGAATAGCACTAGATCGATATTTGGCACTTTTTCTTTTAAATATTTAACTTCTGCAAGGAAATCACCATTGGCTTTTCGTATCTCTTCTTCGGTCGATTCTTCACTCCAGTGCCAGTTGTTCAAGTCGCCGGCATGGAAGATACTCCAATCTTGTAAGTGAAGAAGGAACGAACTGCCGACATCCGTCGATCCGAAGGCGTCGATGCGGATCGTGTCGTCTTCGTATGTTTCTCCTTTTTTTATATAGAAAGCATCTTCGGCTTTAGCGCGATGGGACTTCAGAATATCTTTGGAGAAGATATATTGAATGTCGGGGCGTTGCTCTTTCCAAGTCAATATTTCACGGTTAAAGTGGTCGGGATGGAAATGAGTGGCCAATACGTACAGTTTACCCGGCCTTTGCAGGAGATAATCATGCACGATTCCCCGGTTGTGTTCCGTTTCGGAAGAATCTTTGTAGTAATCGATGATAACGGTTACACCTTCCATTTCGATGGCGAAACCGCTGTGATAAATATAATCCAGTGTCATAAGCTGACTATTTTATAGTTGCAATATTACGTATTCTAGTTGGAGTTGCCAAGAAAAATCGACGAAATCAAGGAGCAAGACGACTGATTTTCCATTCTCCGTCCGGTTGTAGGGTGTATAGAAAGCGGTCGTGCAGTCGGTTGGGGCGTCCTTGCCAGAATTCAATCCTTGTAGGTGCGACGGCATATCCGCCCCAATTATCAGGTCTTTCCACTTCTTTTCCAATCCATCGGGCGGCTTCTTTGACGAAGGATCGTATCAACTGCATTCTACTTGTTATCGGTTGACTTTGCGGAGAAATTCGTGCACCAATCCGGCTTTTATAAGGACGCTTCCGGAAGTATTCATCCGATTCTTCCGGTGAAACTTTCGTTGCTATTCCTTCTATATGTATTTGTCTTTCGAGGGCGTGCCAGACAAAAGAGAGGGAGATATATGGATTTTGTGCCAATTGTTTGCCTTTGCGGCTTTCGTAATTGGTATAAAAGATAAATTTTCCATCATGGAGTCCTTTTAACAATACTGTACGTGTGGACGGTTTTCCTTCGGGGGATACAGTCCCTACAATGACCGCAGTCGGTTCGTCCACCTCTGCGCCAATCGCTTCTTGCAGCCAACGACTGAAAAGCGAAAGCGGGTCGCCGGGAAGTTCACTTTCCCGCAACCCGCCTTTCGTATATTCCTGTCGGATATCTGCTATGTTTAATTTCGCCATAAGATTATCTGGCAGCTTTAGTTTATTATTTTTAATGATGAGATCACATAGGTACTTCTATTAATAGAATATGTGAGTCTTTCAATGTCTCCAGTTCAACGCTGTTCGTATCGTAAACACCCATGCCGTCACGACGTTTCAGAACTTCACCGTCTACTACTATTTCTCCTTCAATGAGAAAAATATAGACACCTGCATGACTTTGATGCATGTGATAACCTAATTTCTTTCCGGCTTCTACTTTGCCGATGGAGAACCAGGTATCTTGCAAAAGGGAAGCAGGCGTGCTACCGTCGGGAGATACGATGACTGCCAGTTCGTTCGGACGCTCCAGTTCTGCAATGCTGAAATCCTGATATACGGGACGGGTGTTCCGTTCTCTCGGCATAATCCAAATCTGCAGGAATTCCACCGGTTCTACCGGACTTGCATTTACTTCACTATGGAAGATTCCTGTTCCTGCACTCATTGTCTGAATTTCTCCGACAGTAATAATGCGGCTGTTCTTCTTGCTGTCTCCATGTTGCAGATGTCCTTTCAGAGGAATGGAAATGATTTCCATATTCTTATGCGGGTGAGTCTGAAAACCTTGTCCGGGGGCAACTTTGTCATCATTCAATACGCGAAGGGCACCAAAATTGATACGATCGGAGTCGAAGTACTCGTCAAAACTGAAAGTGTGATAACTGTCCAGCCAATCATACTGGGAATGTCCTCTTGTATCTGCTTTATGTATTACTTTTTTCATAAAAAACTGTCCTTTCTCTTATTTGTTTATATGTTTGGTAAACAAAGAAAGCGACTTAAAAGTTTTATTTCTTCACTTCATTTAATAAAGGCTTATGATTGATAAAGTCTTTTATGTTTTGCAGGGTGGTTGCGGCAATATTCTCCATCGCTTCATGTGTGAAAAAAGCTTGATGAGAAGTGACGATCACATTGTTGAACGAGAGCAAACGGGCGAGTACATCATCGTCGATGATGCGGTCGGATTGATCTTCATAAAAGTATTCGCTTTCTTCCTCGTATACGTCCAGTCCTGCGGAACCTATTTTCTTGTTCTTCAGTCCTTCAATCAGCGCATTGGTATGAATCAATTGCCCGCGACCGGTATTGATAATCATTACTCCGTCTTTCATTTTGCTGATAGAGTAGTCGTTTATCAGGTATTTGGTCTCTTCAGTGAGCGGACAGTGTAAGGAGATAATATCCGAATTGTGGTATAATTCGTCCAGTGAAGTATAAACAATTTGTTCTTGACGGGCGAAGTTGTAGTCCGGATAGAGGTCATAAGCCAATATATTCATTCCGAACCCTTTTAAGATGTGAATCAGTATTTTCGCTATTTTTCCTGTGCCGATGATACCTGCTGTTTTTCCGTGCATATCGAATCCCATCAGACCGTGCAGGGAGAAATTACCGTCTTTGGTACGCCAGGAGGCGCGGGGTATTTTTCGGTTTAGCGATAGCATAAGAGCTACCGTGTATTCGGCAGTCGCATAGGGTGAGTAAGCAGGTACGCGTACAACGGTAATTCCCGCAGCTGCAGCTGCATCCAAATCTACATTGTTGAATCCGGCACATCGCAGTGCTAGCAGTTTTACTCCATTAGCTGCCATAATACGGATAACTTCTGCATCAGCAACGTCATTAACAAAGATACATATAGCATCTACACCTTGTGTCAGTAGTACATTGTTCTTATTCAGATTTCCTTTGTAATAACGTATTTCAAATCCGAATTCTTTGTTTTTCTTATTGAAAGAAGACTCGTCGTAAGGCTTTGTGCCGAAAAATGCAATTGTATAGGCCATAATAGTATTCTATAAATTATTATTCTATTAAAACGTAAAAACAGGTGGATTTGTTTGCTCTCTGTATAGTGATAAATATAGATTGTTTCATTAGAAACAGTTTGTTTTTTCAATTAAAATGGGCAGGTAAATGAAAATAAATGCACAAACGTGTATTCGGTGTGCAATAATGTTGTATCTTTGCGCCCGAAATAATTAAAAAAAGATTTAGATGAGAAAAATTTCGTTGATTGGTCTTGCAATGTTGATCGTTTCAATTCCAACTTTTGCCGGAGATTATCTAACCAATACGAATCAGAATGCTGCTTTCTTGCGCATGATAGCCCGCGGCGCTTCCATTGATGTTGATGGAGTTTATAGTAATCCTGCCGGACTGGCATTTCTTCCCAAAGATGGTCTTCAAGTAGCGCTTACTATTCAAAGTGCATATCAAACTCGTGATATTGCTGCTACAAGTCCTTTATGGACTATGGATGGACAGACCACTGTGCGTAATTATGAAGGAAAAGCTTCTGCTCCCGTTATTCCTTCCATACATGCTGTATATAAAAAAGGTGACTGGGCATTTTCCGGTAGCTTTGCTATTGTTGGTGGTGGTGGAAAAGCTTCTTTTGATAATGGTTTGCCTATGTTCGATGCTGCTGCTATTAGTTTGGTCAATACAATAGGTCAGGGGATGCTAGCTCCTAATCAATACAGTATTAGTTCCGCTATGGAGGGACGTCAGTATATCTATGGTTTGCAGTTAGGAGCAAGTTATAAAATAAATGAGCACTTCTCAGTTTTTGCTGGTGCACGTATGAATTATTTTACAGGTGGCTATAAAGGTTTTCTGGATATCAATTTGAAAGAAGGTGTGGCAGAAGAATTGGGACGTGAGATTATAAAACAGCTTATGGCTGGTGGTATGACTTTAGAGCAGGCGCAACAAGCAGCATTGCAAAAATCGCAGCAGTTGAATGATGCGAAGCTGAAACTGGATTGTGATCAGACAGGTTGGGGATTAACGCCAATTATCGGTGTAGATGCAAAATTCGGTAAGTTGAATTTAGCTGCAAAGTATGAGTTTAAAGCCAATATGAATATTGAGAATGATACTCATGAGATTGTTGCTCCGGATGCCGCAGCAGCATTTGTGGCACCTTACCAAAATGGTGTGAACACACCAAGTGATCTTCCTTCTATGCTTTCTGTTGCAGCAAGTTATGAGTTTTTGCCTTCACTTCGGGCTTCAGTAGAATATCACTTCTTTGATGATAAGAATGCTGGTATGGCAGATGGCAAACAGAAAACATTGAAACATGGTACACACGAGTATTTGGCTGGTGTTGAGTGGGATATTAACAAATTATTCACTGTTAGTGGAGGTTATCAGAAAACAGACTACGGTTTGAGCGACGCTTTCCAATCAGATACAAGTTTTTCTTGTGACTCTTATTCAGTAGGTTTTGGAGGTCGTATCAATTTTACTCAGGCATTGAGCCTTGATGTAGCTTATTTCTGGACTACATATAGTGATTACACTAAAGAAAAACCACGTGGTTTAGAGGCAACATCGATGGCATCATTAGTGGATAAAGACGTTTACAGCCGTACTAATAAAGTATTTGGTGTGAGTGTGAACTATAAGTTCTAAATTTCTAGTCCTTTATATATAGAAAAGCCGTCTCGAACATGGTGTTGAGACGGCTTTTTTGTTTTATTATGTCAGTTTAGAAAGAATACTGCACCAGCATATTCAATCGGTTGGCATGACGAGTTGCGGAACTGAAATCAGTGCGCCATCCTCTCAAATACTCAACGCCGACTTGCAGATTACTGCTTACATTCCAGAAAGCATTGGCTACCAGATATTGTCCTTTACGATAGGATTCGGGATTTTCACTTGGATATCCATTTTCAGAATAAAGTCTGGACAAACTGTATGTTCCGGATATAAAGATGCTCGGACAAAGATTGTATTGCAATCCTGCGTACCATCCCAGCATCGGAAGAACTTGCATTTTCCCTTCTTTGTCGGGATCGGGGACGATATCTACGTTCAGGTTACTTAAATCATTCAGATAGGAACCGATACCTTTTCCATAATTAAATTGTCCGAATGCCTGCAATTTCTTGGTAATATTGAAGGTTGTGGAGGCTTGCAGACCGAAGCCGGTAGCGGAATAGGCTTTTTCATGCACATTGCTCGAATAAGTCATGCTGCGGATGATAGCACCTAATTTAATATGGCTGTTGCTATTCCAGTTATACTGTACGGAAGTGGCAAAGTCCGGCATCCGTTGGGTGTTGATAGACAAATCATTGTTGGTTGTGCCGTCTACCGAAGGCATTTCCATAGAAACACCAAACTTCCAGTTTTTCAACTTATCATACATATAGCTTAATTGCGTAGTGCGGTAAAAGGCTGAACCGTTAGGACCTGCAAAGTCGATAGTTGGAGGCAGTGCGGAGAGGTCCATGAACGAACCATAGCTGTACCCGATGGTGAAACCGAGAAATTGCGCGTAAGCGTTTTGTAATTCGAAGGTCTTTCCATCACCACGGAAGTTTCCGGCAGTGTAAACTACGAAGTCTCCCAAATGCTTGGTACGTCCTACCAGTTTGAGGAACAGGGTGGAAGTGGTGATGTCCATTTGGAATTGGTTCTTTGCAAAATTGTCGCTTCCGCGTTGTGGTATCAATGCCGGATAGAAATCGACATCATTTACGATACCGTTAAAGTCATACTCTGCCGTTGCACGAACATACCCTCCAATACCGAGGGCGAATTTCCCTTTCTGGTCAGTGAGCAGGAAGCGGGGAGCATTCGGGTCGTGAAAGCGCATCTGTGAACGGTCGTTCATGATTCGGATGATCTCATCTCCTGCTTTGTTCTTCGAAACAAACATGATCGAATTGGGCTCTTCATCTTCGATGATTACCTTCTTTTGTGCATGGGCACAGAGGGGGAAAATTCCTATCCCCAGTAGCATAGCTACCATTTTAAAGCTTGTTTTCATTATGAGTTAAGTTTTAGGTGAATGCCCAATCAACAACTAAAAAAAGAAATGGTTGAGAGGGGCAAAGGAAAAATAGCCAAACTAATCGGAAGAATTGCTATTTATAATGATTCTAAAAAAGCGGATCTTTGTATCGTACTAATTAGATAAAAGGAATACGATGATGGAAAAAGTAGACTTTACGAAAGGAATATTAGCGATACAACCGGATTTGCATCGCTTCGCATATAAATTGACGGCAGATCGCGAATCTGCCAATGATTTGGTTCAGGATTGTTTGTTGCAGGCATTAGATAATCAGGAGAAGTTTACGTATAGCAAAAATCTGAAAGGGTGGATGTATACGCTAATGCGTAATATTTTCGTGAACAACTACCGTCGCACGGTTCGCGAAATGAACCTGATTGATGATAGCTATTCCATCAATCAACAACATCTGATAGAAGATGAGGATGCTGACAGATTCGAATTTACATATGATATGAAACAGTTGTACCGGGTGATACATTCCATACCGGAAGAGATGAAAGTGCCTTTTCAGATGTTTGTAGCCGGATTTAAATATAGAGAAATTGCTGAGAAATTAGGATTGCCGATGGGGACGGTGAAGAGCCGTTTGTTTTTCATCCGTAAGCGGTTGAAAGAGGAACTGAAAGATTTCTCCTCCTGATGCGCCGCCTTTCTAATAGAGTAATGTGTTTTAAGGTCAAAGTGATGAGTCTCCCTGTCAGAATACGACGCTGATGGGGAGGCTTTTTTTATCTTCTGTTTGAGGAAATATAGATTCTGATAAGATGAATGTGATAATTCCAGTTTTATTTTTTACCTTTGCACCCCGAAAGAATAAAAGACGTATGATGCCGTGAATAGCGGCCGTGTATTCTAGAACACCACGTAAAAAACAGGAATTATGAAAGAAAAAGTATCTGTACCCTTTATGCTGCTGGGTATCCTCTTTAATGTTTGCCTCATTGCAGCTAATCTTCTTGAAACGAAAGTAATCCAGATCGGTAGTTTGACCGTGACAGCCGGATTATTGGTTTTTCCTATTTCTTATATTATAAATGACTGTATCGCCGAGGTTTGGGGATTCAAGAAAGCGCGCCTTATCATTTGGAGTGGTTTTGCCATGAACTTCTTCGTGGTTGCTCTTGGATTGATAGCTGTTGCCATTCCGGCTGCTCCTTTTTGGGAAGGCGAAGAACATTTTGATTTTGTGTTCGGTATGGCTCCCCGTATTGTGGCTGCCAGTCTGATGGCCTTTTTGGTAGGCTCGTTTCTCAATGCGTATGTGATGAGTAGAATGAAAGTAGCCAGTCAGGGACGTAACTTTTCAGCCCGTGCCATTTGGTCGACTGTGGTGGGTGAGACTGCCGATTCATTGATTTTCTTCCCGATAGCTTTTGGAGGTGTCATTGCCTGGAAAGAACTGCTTATCATGATGGGGATTCAGATTGTACTGAAATCTCTGTATGAGGTTATAATCCTCCCGGTGACGATCCGTGTGGTGAAAGCAATCAAGAAAATAGACGGTAGCGATGTTTACGACACGGACATCTCTTATAACGTATTGAAAGTTAAAGATATTTAATAAAAAACATGAATAGAGAAGCAGCGTTGGTTGTGTTTAGTGGTGGACAGGATTCTACCACTTGCCTGTTTTGGGCAAAACGCAACTTTAAAAAAGTATATGCCTTGAGCTTTCTGTACGGTCAGAAGCATCAAAAAGAAGTGGAACTTGCGCGGGAGATAGCCCGGAAAGCGGAAGTGGAATTTGATGTGATGGATGTTTCCTTTATCGGACAGTTAGGCCATAATTCATTGACCGATACTACCATGGTGATGGATCAGGAAAAGCCGGCAGATAGTGTTCCTAATACATTTGTTCCGGGACGTAACCTGTTCTTTTTGAGTATTGCGGCTGTATATGCCCGTGAACGTGGTATTAATCATTTGGTAACGGGAGTTTCCCAAACGGATTTCAGCGGTTATCCCGATTGTAGGGATGCGTTTATCAAGTCTCTTAATGTGACTCTCAATCTGGCCATGGATGAACAGTTTGTGATTCACACCCCTTTGATGTGGATTGATAAAGCAGAGACATGGGCGTTAGCCGACAAACTGGGAGTGTTGGAACTGATTCGTACCGAGACTTTGACATGCTATAATGGTGTTCAAGGAGATGGCTGCGGACATTGCCCGGCTTGTACATTGCGTCGGGAAGGATTGGAGAAGTATTTAAAAAGTAAGAATCAATAATATCTCTACATAGAGATTAAAATGCATTTTTTTGCTGTCATCTGTCACATTATTATAGATAAATGTTTAGCTGTAAGATATTTAGTATGTGACAGCAAGTGGTGACAGCAGCTAAACTTGATATTTTGCCGTCACATCTATTGTCACCGGTAAGTGCTAATTAATAAATGATAGTAGCTTATATCCGGAATGTATTGGCTTAGATTAGTTTCAATAGTATGAAACTGTTGTTTCATCAGTGAGAAACTAAAGTTTCAACGGTAGGAAACTAAAGTTTCTAACGCTTGAAACTATTAGTTCCAAGGCTTGAAACCGTTTGTTCCGTTTAATGAAACCGTTTGTTTCACGTCATGAAACACGCCGTAACAAGTAAGATGGGGATAAAGCAAACGACGGGGGAAAGAGTGGACGGTGATAGGTAATAGATGTGGTGATAGGTTGTAAAATGAATCATTCACCACTGAAACATCGATGAATAAGGCGTTTGAAGCAGGACGGTGATAGGTGAAAGAGGAAATGCATTTTTTTGTTTAGGGAAGGGATTGTAGTTAACGAGTAAAATGACAGAATTAAAAGACCAACTTTCTTTATTAGGAAGAAAGACCGAGTATAAGCAAGATTATGCTCCTGAAGTATTGGAAGCTTTTGATAATAAGCATCCTGAAAATGACTATTGGGTACGTTTTAACTGCCCGGAGTTCACCAGTTTATGTCCTATCACTGGGCAACCGGATTTTGCTGAAATACGTATCAGCTATATTCCTGATATAAAAATGGTAGAAAGCAAAAGTCTGAAATTGTATCTTTTCAGCTTTCGCAATCATGGAGCTTTCCACGAAGATTGTGTGAATATCATTATGAAGGATCTTATCCAATTGATGAATCCCAAATATATTGAAGTAACAGGTATCTTTACTCCCCGTGGTGGTATTTCTATCTATCCGTACGCCAACTACGGTCGTCCGGGAACAAAATTCGAGCAGATGGCGGAACACCGTTTGATGAATCGTGAATAGATGAATCGGGAATAATAGTACAAATATAAAAACTCACTAACTAAAATATCGAATATGACTCATCATGTGCCCGCTGAATTACAAAGCTATGTTCGCAAACATATTATCCCTCAATATGCCCACTTTGATAAAGCGCATCAAGTCGATCATGTAGAAAAGGTGATTGAGGAAAGTCTGAAATTAGCGACGCATTATGAAGTCGATTATTCGATGGTTTACGTCATTGCAGCTTATCACGATTTGGGATTGTATGAAGGGCGTGAGTTTCATCATATAGCCTCCGGTAAAGTTTTGTTAGCTGATGAAACTTTACGTCGTTGGTTTACCGAAGAACAACTGTTGCAAATGAAAGAAGCGATAGAAGATCATCGGGCCTCTAATAAACAAGTTCCCAGAACAATTTATGGAATGATTGTTGCCGAGGCCGACCGAATTATAGATCCCGAAATCACCTTGCGTCGTACCGTTCAATATGGGCTATCCCATTATCCGGAAATGGATAAAGAGGGGCAATATGCCCGCTTCCGGAAACATCTTACTGATAAATATGCAGAAGGAGGGTATCTGAAACTATGGATACCTCAATCGGATAACGCAGGTCGGTTGGCGGAACTTCGTAATTTGATTGCTAATGAGGGGAAACTGATTAAGGTATTTGATAAGTTATATTCTGATGAATTGGGATAGACTATTCTGATATTTTTTTATTTCTATATTGTCGGGTTGTAGCTTACAAAGAAACTGTTTAATTCAGAGTAGCCAAATAGGCTACTGGCTACTCCTTTTGACACTATATTGGGAATACTTTATTCGTGATGATATGGTCCTCCATTTAATATTGTCATTGCCCGATAAATCTGCTCCACGAATATCAGTCGAATCATTTGATGAGAAAAAGTCATCTTCGACATTGAAATCTTTTCGTGTGCTGCCTGATACACTTTTTCTGAAAAGCCATAAGGGCCTCCGATAATGAACACCAATCGTTTATTCACCGTATTCATTTTCCGCTTCATATATTCGGCAAACTCAAGAGAACGCATTTCTTTCCCGTGCTCATCGAGCAGCACCACGACGTCACCCGGTTGAAGAGCTTTCAGTATCAGTTCTCCTTCCTTTTCTTTCTGTACTTCCATTGAAAGACTCTTCGTGTTTTTCAGTTCGGGAATCACTTCCATATCAAAAGTGATATAGCGTTTGGTACGCTGGATATAGTCGTTGATGGCAGTGATATAGTGTTGTTCTACGGTTCGTCCTACGACGAGCAGGGTTGTTTTCATACGTCTACAATTCTGATTATTGCACAAAAATAGGCATTTTTTATGTTATTCTGCAATTAATGCTTACCTTTGCCTATCATTAGTTGAAAGTTTAAGCCTTTAAACTTCAACTTAAAAGCATGTAATTATGAACAAACGAGTGCTCGTAGGAATGACCGCATTGCTTCTTTCCCTCTCGTTGCTAATGGCGCAAGAGATACCGGCAGGAGTGATTACGGCATTTAAAAGAGGAAGCTCGCAAGAGCTAAGTAAGTATATGGGGGACAAGGTAAACCTGGTGCTCCAAGGTCGCTCGACAAACGTTGACAAACAGAAAGCAACAGCTATGATGCAGGAATTCTTTACGAAGAATAAAGTCAGCGGATTTAACGTGAACCATCAGGGAAAACGAGACGAATCAAGTTTCGTTATCGGTACGTTGGCTACTACTAATGGAAACTTTCGTGTGAATTGCTTCCTTAAGAAAGTGCAGAATCAATATTTAATACATCAAATAAGAATTGACAAGATCAATGAATAAGGAAAAAGAACTGATCGACAAGTTGATCGATCTTGCTTTTGCAGAAGATATAGGTGATGGCGATCATACCACCCTTTCATGTATTCCCGCTACGGCAATGGGAAAATCAAAATTGCTTATCAAAGAAGCCGGCGTATTGGCAGGTATCGAAGTAGCCAAAGAAATCTTCAACCGCTTCGACCCCACCATGAAAGTGGAAGTGTTCATCAACGACGGAACAGAAGTGAAACCGGGCGACGTAGCAATGGTAGTGGAAGGAAAAGTGCAATCTTTGCTTCAAACCGAACGCCTGATGTTGAACGTGATGCAGCGTATGAGCGGCATCGCAACCATGACCCGCAAATATGCAAAGGTATTGGAAGGAACAAATACCCGTGTGCTCGACACCCGTAAGACAACTCCCGGGATGCGCATCCTCGAAAAAATGGCAGTGAAAATCGGTGGTGGAGTAAACCATCGTATTGGTTTGTTCGATATGATTCTTCTGAAAGACAACCACGTAGACTTTGCCGGAGGTATCGACAAAGCCATCACTCGCGCTAAAGAATATTGCAAGGAAAAAGGCAAAGACCTGAAAATAGAAATAGAAGTCCGCAGCTTCGACGAACTGCAACAAGTTCTTGACCTCGGCGGAGTGGATCGTATCATGTTTGATAACTTCACTCCCGAAATGACTAAGAAAGCAGTGGAGATGGTAGCAGGCAAATACGAAACCGAATCTTCGGGCGGCATTACCTTTGACACCCTCCGTGACTATGCCGAATGTGGCGTAGACTTCATCTCGGTAGGAGCTTTGACTCATTCAGTGAAAGGACTGGATATGAGTTTCAAAGCGTGCTGATTTTTTTTCGCCATAGAGGACGCAGAGTACACAGAGGAACAATGATAGGAAATTCTTCCTATGAAGTAAGTTTAAAACCTCTGTGTACTCTGCGTCTTCTGTGGTGATTTTCTTTCTGTTTAACTTCTTTTAGCAATATTCCTTGCAGCATTCCTCAAACATTTGCGTCTAATGAGTAAACGACGCAGACATACGTTCGATTTTAAAAAAAAGTAATTGACTTTGGAAAACGAGATAGAACTGATAAAGGGCTGTCGGGCAGGAAAGGATTCAGCCCGGAAGGAACTTTACACCCTCTATTCCAAGCAGATGCTGGCGGTATGTTTCCGCTATACGGGCGATATGGATGCGGCGCACGATGTACTGCATGACGGTTTCATCAAGATTTTTACCAACTTCTCGTTTCGGGGCGAGTCTTCGCTCTGCACATGGATTACCCGGGTGATGGTTACTCAATCACTCGATTTCCTGCGGCGGGAGAAACGAGTCAGCCAGTTGGTGGTGCATGAAGAGCAGCTTCCCGATATACCGGATATATCGGATTCGGGAGGAGGGGCTGGAATCTCCGAAGAGCAATTGATGGCTTTTATTGCCGAATTGCCGGATGGTTGCCGAACCGTTTTCAACCTTTATGTGTTTGAAGAGAAATCGCACAAGGAGATAGCCAAGATGCTTCACATTAAAGAGCATTCGTCTACTTCGCAGTTGCACCGGGCCAAGTATTTGTTAGCAAAAAGAATTAAAGAGTATAGGAATCATGAAGAAAGAAAATGATGAAATAACCGATCTGTTTCGCACGCGTCTCGCTGATGCCGGGATGAGTGTACGGGATGGCTTTTGGGAAGAGCTCTCGCAGGAAATACCTGTGGCTTGCCAGCATCGTCGTCGGATTCTGTTCTTCCGTGTGGCGGCTGCGGCATCTGTATTGCTCGTTTTGGCAGCCTCGTCGGCTACTTTCTTATATTTCTCTCCCCAAGAAGAAATGGAAGAAGCATTTACAAAGATAGCCGTGACAAATGGAGGGCAGATGGATGGAGATGGAATACGCGTCAATCAGTTACCGTTGCCGGTAGAACCGGTGTTGCCGAAACCGGCTCCAAAGTCTTACGGTATGCTGTCACAATACACAGAGGAAGAAGATTCGCTTTCTATCACTTTCTCCATGTCGTTTTCTTTTTCTGCCACTACTTCTACTGGAAATGGCAACCGATATGGTAATCAAGGGAATAACGGCTATTGGCAGGCAATAAACGGTGATACGGAATCATCTGTTGCTCCGGAAGAACAATCGAATGTGAATGTGGCTCAACCTAAAGCTATGAAAAAGCATCGCTGGGCGATGAAAGTTCAGGTAGGCACGGCGCTTCCGGCTGATAATGGTACGTATAAAATGCCGGTTTCCGCAGGAGTAACGGTAGAACGTAAGTTAAACGAATCTCTCGCAATAGAAACCGGATTACTTTATTCAAACCTTCGTTCGGCAGGACAGCATTTGCACTATCTGGGTATCCCCGTTAAAGTAAATGTGACACTGGTAGATACGAAGAAAATAGACCTTTACGCTACCGTAGGAGGAATAGTCGATAAATGTATCGCCGGTGCGCCGGACAACAGTTTTAAAGAAGAATCTATCCAACTGGCAGTGACTGCCGGCATTGGAATCAATTATAAGATTAATGACCGACTTGCTGTTTTTGCCGAACCCGGAGTTTCGCGTCATTTCAAGACAGATTCGAAACTGGCTACGGTACGAACGAAACGGCCGACTAATTTTAATTTACTTTGCGGACTTCGCATGACGTATTAATCCTTATGAAAATGAAAAAAACACTACTAATGCTGTGGATGGCTGTTTGCCTCATCGTATCTTTTACAGGATGCACCAGCGAAGAAATGGATTATAACAATCCGGATGTTGCCCTTTTTGTGAAACAATTGAAGTCGGGTACGTACAAGATGAAGAATGAAAAAGGGGTGGTGGAGGTTCCTCATTTCACGGAAGAGGACATCCCCGAACTTTTAAAATATGCAGAAGATCTGACTATTATTCCTTCTTTTCCGTCAGTTTATAATATGAACAACGGTAAAATTCGGTTGGGTGAGTGTATGCTTTGGGTGATTGAGTCTATCCGTCAGGGCACACCTCCGTCATTAGGTTGCAAAATGGTATTGGCGAATGCTGAAAATTATGAAGCAATCTATTTCCTGACTGATGAGGAAGTGCTCGATGCGGCCGCTTGTTATCGTAATTGGTGGGAAGAACGCCAATATCCGAAAACAAGATGGACGATCGATCCGTGCTACGATGAGCCGCTTTGTGGATCAGGTTATCGTTGGTGGTAACAGAGGAGGAGCCTTCGGAAAGTAAAAAATAGGAAACATTCATGTGGGAACGTTTGTTTGTATCAGTAGTCTTATGCTGCTGACAGGGGATTGCTACACTCAAAAGACCGCTTCTCATTGAAGAATATGAGTGATAACGTAAGTGAGAAACATATGTGTATTGCATATGAAGCGCTCCCGAATAATAGGTAATGAAAGAGGATAGAGGATGGATAGATTGAAACGGTTTATTGCAACGATGGTACTGTGCCTGACGGCTTTATTTGCATATTCGCAAGTATGGACGGCGCAAGACTCTTTGCATTTGAAGAAATTGCTGGAGAGTGACCAGGAATTGCATTTGAATATGGATGCTGTAAAGTCGATTGATTTCGGGACTGCAGTCGGTACTCCCCGAATGTCGGAGGAGAAAAGCTGGATGATGCCTGATGAATCGCTTCCTGAAGCTTTGCCTAAACCGAAAGTGGTGTTGAGTTTGATGCCATATAAGGCGAATACCCGTTATAACTGGGATCCTATCTATCAGAAGAAGATAAAGATTGATAAAAACACTTGGCGGGGAGATCCTTTCTATGAGATACGCCATCAAAGATCCTACTCGAACTGGGCACGTAATCCGATGGCGAAAGGGGTGCGTAAATCTTTGGATGAGATACAGGCGAGCGGAGTACGTTTCCGACAGTTGAGTGAACGTGCCAATGGAATGATGGTGAATTCGGTAGTGATGGACGCACCTATTCCCTTGTTTGGTGGGAGCGGAGTGTATATCAATGGCGGAACGGTCGGCGGACTTGACTTGATGGCTGTCTTTACCAAAGAGTTCTGGAATAAGAAAGGCAGAGATAACCGCGCCCGCACATTGGAAGTTTTGAGAACTTATGGAGATTCTACAACTGTGTTGATAAATAAACCCATCGAACAGATTGCTCGCTGAAGACGTTATAATGATGTGTTGATGTAACAATGTGTAATGTACATCAACATATTAACACATAGATAAATTATTAATTATGAATAGAATTACTTCCCTTCTGGGTATTCAATATCCTATTATTCAAGGTGGCATGGTGTGGTGTAGCGGCTGGCGTCTTGCTTCTGCCGTGAGCAATGCCGGCGGATTGGGATTGATCGGTGCCGGTTCTATGCATCCGGACACTTTACGTGAACATATCCGTAAATGTAATGCGGCCACAAAGTTTCCCTTTGGCGTGAATATCCCTTTGATGTATCCCCAGATAGAAGAGATTATGAATATTGTGGTGGAAGAGGGAGTGAAGATTGTTTTTACCTCTGCCGGAAATCCGAAAACATGGACGGGATGGTTGAAGGAACGTGGAATAACAGTTGTTCATGTCGTTTCTTCTTCTCGTTTTGCTGTGAAATGTGAGGAAGCCGGGGTGGACGCAGTAGTGGCCGAAGGCTTTGAAGCCGGAGGGCATAATGGACGGGAAGAAACAACGACTTTCTGTTTGATTCCGGCTGTACGTGAGGCTACAACATTACCTTTGATAGCCGCGGGAGGTATTGGTACAGGAGAAGGAATATTGGCTGCTATGGTGTTGGGGGCGGAAGGCGTACAAATAGGAACACGTTTTGCGCTGACTGAAGAGAGTTCTGCGAGTCCGGTATTTAAAGATTATTGTTTGAGTCTTGGTGAAGGGGATACTAAGTTGTTATTGAAAAAACTGGCTCCGACACGATTGGTAAAGAATGCTTTTCGTGAAGCGGTGGAGAAGGCTGAAGATAGTGGTGCTACTTCCGAAGAATTAAGAACTTTGCTCGGACGCGGACGTGCCAAGAAAGGTATCTTCGAAGGTGACTTGGAAGAAGGTGAACTGGAAATAGGACAAGTCTCGGCAATTATATCCCGTCGACAGTCGGTGGCAGAGGTGATGAATGAATTGGTTGAATCTTATCGGCAAGCTGTGGAGAAATATAAATTCCCATTTATGATAGGCTGACAGGTTCGTATTTCAAACCAAATACATCGGCTACAGCTTTATAAACGATTTTTCCTTCTACAATATTCAGTCCGAGAGCCAATGCCGGATTATCTTTGCAGGCTTTTTTCCATCCCTTATTTGCTAAAGCGATCACGTAGGGGAGGGTAGCATTAGTCAGTGCAAGAGTGGAAGTATAAGGTACGGCTCCCGGAATATTAGCTACTGCATAATGAACGATTCCGTCTACAATATAGGTCGGTGCACTGTGGGTGGTTGGGTGAGAAGTCTCGAAACATCCTCCCTGGTCAATCGCTACATCTACTAATACTGTGCCGGGTTGCATCATCGAAAGCATCTCTTTAGTAATCAGATGCGGTGCTTTATCGCCGGGAATCAATACGGAACCGATAACTAAATCAACATCCGGCAATTCTTTTCTGATTCTTAGTTCGGATGCATACAATGTCTTTACATTCTTGGGAAGTGTTTCACTCAAATAGCGCAAACGTGCCAGATTTATATCTGTGATAGTGACGTCTGCCCCCATTCCCGCAGCCATTTGCGCAGCATTGCTACCTACGATTCCGCCACCTAAAATTAATACTTTAGCCGGTTTAACACCTGGCACACCTCCCAAAAGAATACCTTTTCCACCTTGCGGCTTTTCCAGGAAACGGGCACCTTCCTGAATAGACATACGTCCGGCAACTTCGCTCATCGGAATTAATAAAGGTAATGTGTGGTCTGCTTCTTCTACAGTTTCGTAAGCCAGGCATATTGATTTGTTGGAGAGCATGGCAAGGGTTAACTCCCTGTCGGAAGCAAAATGGAAATAAGTGAATAGTAACTGTCCTTTTCTTATTAAGTTATATTCAGTGATTATCGGCTCTTTCACCTTTACAATCATTTCGGCAGTGGCGTAAATGTCTTCTATTGTTGGCAGGATATGTGCGCCGACAGCTTGATATGCTTCATCCGGAAAACCGCTATTTATTCCCGCTGTATGTTGGATAAATACCCGATGCCCTTGTTTTACCACTTCAGCCACTCCCGAAGGTGTCATGCCTACACGGTTCTCATTGTTTTTGATTTCCTTTGGTACTCCGATAATCATAATGTTGCGTATTAAAGATTTAACGTGTTCGAAAGTACGAAAAATCCCCTTACGTTGTTATTCGTAAGGGGATGTTTTAGAACAGAATGTCTTCGCGTGTTGAGATGAATAAATGCGTAGAGTGGTTGTTTTATAGACATTCACTGCCCTGCTTGTTGATTTTCATGTTTTTTCCATAGAGACCCACTCGAGCTATGTTGTTATAAAAGGGTTCTGCAATATCGTACTTAAAATTAGAGGAATGACAACGTCATATTCTTTATTAATGTATTCCCATTGGATTTTTCCTTTAACCGGTGCCAATCCTTCAGAGAAACGGCCAATAGCCGAGAAACGCTTTTTCTTATTAGCTACCCCATAAGCTAAAAAAGAAGCGAAGAACTTTGTAATAGTGCTGTCATTTTCTTTATTGTTTGCGTGGTAAGCGTCCGGATCCATATATATATACAAAAGAAGCGTGGACGTCGTTAGTTCATTCTATTCAAGGCTCTGGTTAGCCCAACAGTGAATAAACAACAGAACCCACGCCCTTGTATACAACAAAGACGTGAACGCTTAGTTGCCATTACCCCACTGTTGATGAATTTTCCAGATTCTGAATAGGGATAATATTCTAAACGCTTCTACGTTATTTTCCGTAATAAGTGCGGACAAAGATACGGGTTTTCTGCTAATTGGCAATGTTTTTGGGGGATAAAGATTTAGCGATGAGTAATATCTGTAAGGAAAGGAAGTGGAAGGGGATATTTAAATAAAAACTCCTTTTGCAGATGAAAATGCAAAAGGAGTTTTTGTTATTGCGAGGTAAAACTAGGCGAATTTTAGTCTAGTAAATTAGGGTTGGCATTAGTGGCACTCACAGGAATACGCAATGTATAGCGATTATCATCTTGTTCAAGAACAATTGTTTGTCCCCCACTTAATACCTTTTCAATTCTCGGTCTGGTAGTCCGGCGTAAGTCGAACCAGCGGTGTCCTTCAAATGCCAATTCACGAGCTCGTTCATTTAATATTTCTGCAATTAATTCTTCTTGATTCATACTGTTTACTTCGTTTTTTTTCTGTTCATATCCTGCTGCAGTATATCTTTTTTCCATTAGTTGTAATAGGCGGTTGCGAGCTGCAGGGAGGTTGTTCAGGTGTGCAGCTGCTTCCGCAGAATTCAGATAAAGTTCGCTAACGCGAAAGCTACATTTATAGGTAAACGTTCCATCTATTTTTTTTATGGGATAATTACCGTCTTTATTCTTCTCACCAAAGTAAGTTGCAGGTCGTAAGTCTTCTTCATTGAACATATTGACAAATGATTGTGTGGCTTGTGAGGCATCTAATGTTGTTGTTGCATTGTAGATTTTCTCATAAGCAGTAATCGACTCTACAGAAGTGTAGTGATTAGGTAATAATTGTACATTAGTACTATTGTAATCTCCAAGTGTTGCTTTTTGTTCCAACGTGCGTTCGGCAGCATCATAGGCGGGTTGCCAATTTCCCATATAAAGGCGTACCCGTGATTCAAAGGCATCGACAGCAAGTGCACTGAAACGATAATTGTAACCGGATTCCCACTCTTTTTTGGTTATAAGTTGACGGGCGTTTTCTATATCAGAAAGAATAGAGTTATACACTTCTTCTACTGTATTCCGTGTTGGAATCTCTTCTAAATCAAGAGTTAGTTTCAAAGGTATGGCTTTTGTCTCTTTTGCACCTTCTTTGGTATAGGGCTGACCGTACAGATTGACTAGAAGGAAATGCATATATCCTCTCATGAAGTAGGCTTCTCCCACTAATTGATTGATATCCTTTTCATTTCCTTCTGTTATATCATTCTTTTTGTTAATGATAGCGTTGGCATAGTAAATGTTTTCATAATAATCTAACCAACCGAATTCTTTAGCAGTTGTACTATTGACTATCCATTTTTCTATATCACCGTAATCACTTTGGTCATAACTGTCATTTCTGACGGTGATTTCTTTTGTCCGCATATCACAGATGCTTCTGTCAGTCAAATCTTGGGCATAAACATTAGTCATCAATGCTCTATATTCTTCCAATGTGCTTGGAATCACTTTTCCGACAGGCTGTATTTCTAAAAAATTGCTACATGAGGTCATCGTGAGACATCCTGCTAGTATAGAAAATAGATATAACTTTTTTATTCTTTTCATATTTCTTGATTGCTTAAAAGTTAAGACTAAGGTTGAATGTCACAGATTTTGCTACCGGAGTAGAATAGAGATTACTCATTGACTCCGGGTCCATATAGTTTTTATAACTGGAACCGAAGACAAGCAGGTTACGGCCTTCTACAGCAACAGTTGCTCCGCCGATGTTGATTTTGCGTAACCATTCTTGTGGCAATGTATAAGCTAATCGTATATTCTGAAGACGTACATAATTGAGTTTCTTTACCCACATGTCCAGATTTCTATAAATAGCAGGTATTCCACCAAAGAGCGCGTAATCGGCAGGATAGTTGTTTCGGCTGAGAAGAGCCGGAAGCTGGTTATTGTGGTTTTCTGGTGTCCAGCGATTGAGGATGTCTTGATTTACATTATGTCCGGGGTCGAAATCCACTATATTATATGAAGGATTTGTACGTACATGAGCTCCAAAATAAAATGAAAAATTAAAGTTAAGTTCCCAGTTGCGATAAGAAAGTGTGTTAAGTAATCCTCCTGTGTATGGTGCATCATTTGTACCAGCGTATTCATATAGACTTTGTTGAAAGTCGGCATCTGCATTATAATCATAGAAACCACCCATTCCTCCGGTCAAGTCTTCCATCTTGAACAATTCTTCTACGGTGATAGCCTCATTACTACCTTTGGGATAGATGAGTATGCGACCTGTTTCCGGATCTACTTTGCTCTTGATGGCAAAAATAGCTCCGACAGGATATCCTTCCAGACCGGGTGTCGGGCTATTCTCTTTCACATAGTCTTTTAATACTTTGTTATTGTTATAAGCAAAATTGAATGTGGTATACCAGGAGAAATTCTTGGTTGTGATATTACGTGTTTG
Source organism: Bacteroides sp. 1001136B_160425_E2 (assembly GCF_015559655.1). NCBI lineage: Bacteria > Pseudomonadati > Bacteroidota > Bacteroidia > Bacteroidales > Bacteroidaceae > Bacteroides > Bacteroides sp. 1001136B_160425_E2. The sequence continues at coordinate 191,641 of NZ_JADMQH010000012.1, forward strand.
CAAGTTTATTTCTAAACCTTTGTTTTCCAGGCTAGCCCAGTTAATTGTTTGCGTGAGGAATCCATTTTCCAAAGGTAGATTTTTATAACCGATAAGATCTGTTCCTTTTCTATAATAGTAATCTACGCTTAAATTAATGGCAGATTTGAGTGCGGAAAAATCAACTCCAATATTATATGATGCTGTCTTTTCCCAACGTAGCTTATCATTAGGAGCTGAACCTATAGAAATACTCGTTTCATCTGGGTTGTTAGGCAATATGGTTTGATTTCCGTAATTTCCTACTAAATAAGGTGAGGTGTTTTTGTCAATATTTCCTTGAAGTCCGTATGATAATCGTAGGGCCAAGTTATCCATCCATTGTTTAGCAGGCTGTAGAAACGATTCGTTGGAAAGTCGCCATAGTCCGCTAGCCGAATAAATAGGTAGAAAACGATATTTTTTGTCTACACCGAATAGATCTGACCCGTCAATACGCACGCTTGCTCCTAGTGTGTAGCGTTGCATAAGAGTATAAGAACCATTTGCATAAAAAGAGGCAAAAGCATTTTCGGCATAGGTTTCTGTATGTAATGGATATTTTTTAGCGTCATCATTCTCTATGAGAATTAAAGGCTTAGTGGTAAGTGTCTTAGGATCATATCCGTAAGCATTGGACGCGAGTGTTTCATACCAATTTTTTCTTATTTCTGATCCGCCCATTATTTGTACTTCATGGATGTTTTTAAAGGTTTGAGTCCATTCTCCTTGTACTTTCCATGTGATTTGTGATGTAGTGGCATTACTTACCTTGTGCATACCCCCTTCCGGTATACGGTATGTATCACCGGATTTACTGTCTTTACGCATATCACGCATGGAGAACGTATTTGCACCAATATATTGTTCTACTCCGGATTGTTCCCATTGCAAGCCAACTTGTGACGTTAGTTTCCAGTGGTCATTGAAACGTAAGTCAGCATTAAAAATAGCATTAATAGCTGTCGTTACCGTTTCTTTACTGGTGTTGGCACGATCTTCAAGGAGATTGAATCCTCGTTCAGGATCAGGTTCATTATCGCTGTTAGATACAATGTCATAATCATATACATAGTTTCCTTCCGCATCATAAATTTCTTGATATGGATTTGCTACGCGAGAGTAATAAATAGGATTTGAATAACCATATTTATCGGTAATAAAGTCTTTATTTTTCCGTCGGTTAGCAAAAAGTGAAGTACCTATTTTCAGTATTCGGTTTACTTGATAAAAAGTTTTATTTGTCAAATTAAAACGGCTCATGCTTACTCCTGGTACATTCCCATTTTCTTGTGAATATCCGAGGGAATTATAATAAGTCACTTTTTCACTTCCTCCTGATATGCTGAAATTATATTCTTGAGTAAAAGCATCTCTGAATAAAATGTCATTCCAATCAGTGTTGAGCGTTTTTAATCGATTAATTGCATTTTGAGCTTCTGTGGTTAAACCATTCCATCCTTGTTGTTGATAGGTTGCAAATAGATTATGTTGTCTAAGTATAGAAGCTACTCCTCCTTTATGTAAATAGGGATGTGCACTGAATACGTCATCAGGCTCTTTCATTAATTCTAGTTCCAGATCTATTTTCTGTTCGGAATTTAGTAGATTCAATCGCGAAGTATCCAGATTAGGGGTATATGTCAATCTTGTATTAAAATTGATTACAGGTTTACCTGTGCGTCCCCTTTTGGTTGTAACGACGATTACTCCATTAGCGGCACGTGCTCCATAAATAGCAGTGGCAGCAGCATCTTTTAAAATAGTGATACTTTCTATGTCATTCGGGCTTAGTCCGGCAATGGATGATTGTTTCATATTAACAATGTCATTGTCCGTGTCAGTGTCCAGTTTCGCAATATCTGTCCCCTCTAAAGGTATTCCATCCAATACCCACAACGGGTCTTGTGTTCCATTCAGTGAAGCCGTACCACGAATACGAATACGTGCAGGAGCTCCCGGTGCACCGGAAGTTGTCGTAACGGCTACACCAGCGATTTGTCCCGCTAATGCCTGGTCGATGCTTTTTGCTGCGCCTACCATTCCGTCTGTAACGTCTACTTTAGCGATAGCAGCAGTCAGTTTACGACGTTCCAGTTCTTGATAACCAGTTACTACTACGTCTCCTAATGTGTGTGATGAAGCTTGAAGTACAATACGATAAGTATCTTTTCCAGCTTGCAACACGATATTTTGTTCTTCAAAACCTATATAACTGCAATGTAGTCTGGTCACCTTTTCCGGAATGGAAATGGAGAATTTACCATCCATATCAGTGATAGTACCTAGAGAAGTCTGTGATGCTCCAGCCTTTTTCAAGTCATCTGCGTTAACATATACGGAAGCACCGATCAGAGGTTCATTATCTTCGCCGGATATAACGACTCCGGTGATTATACGATTAGCAGCGTTGGCTGTAGCCAACGTGCTCACCAGAAAACATATAAGAACGTATAAGTATTTTTTTCTCATCAATATAGATTATTAAAATGATTGATATTGTTTTATTTGATTCCTAAAGCCGTATTAATACGCAGAATCATGTCCTCATAATGATAGCGTGCAGCAGTATCGGAAGTTCCGAGACGGTTCTGCAACAACTTCTTGATACGTAATAATTCACCGCGTTTCACAGAAATAGCATCTGAAATACGGTTGAGTTGACTGCCATAGAAATTGAGTACACGTGGAGCACCCATCCGGTCTTCCTGACGAAGTGCACGTTGTTCGGCAGCGTAACAGCTACAGAAAGGAGTAGCGTGGTCAAGCAAGAAATGTTCGTTGGCAATCTTCTTGTTGATTTTAACGGCTTCAGGTTCTGCAGCGGCTGTAAGTAATGCATCGAGGAAGTTTTTCTGCAAAGAACGTTCCATTACGTTAGGGATACCACCACGTTCGGTAACACCGAAAATGTTCTTATGAAGTCCGTCCATAAGTTCCACTACTGTAAAGGCTTTCTTTCCGTTGACAGATTCATTCTCTATCATACGCATCAAACGAGTATTGCCAAGTAAATCCCAAAGGATATAGGCTTGGGCGTTCTTTAAGATTTGTGTCGGAGCATTTTCCTGTTTTCCGATGGGAGTATTGCGAAGCAGATAAGTATATTGTCCTACTTCCGTGTCAAACAGCCATTTAGGGTATGTCAATACTTCATCCATCAGAAATTTCAGTGAAGCTTGTTGTTTCTCTTTCTCTACGAATGTATAAGTTTTAACGCCGTCTCCTACAATTGTATTTTCAATGTAGATACCGCCAATATTGGCAAGGACATGATATAAATAGTTGTTCCATTGGTTGATTACGGCATAGTAGAGGCGAGATGCTTCTTCATAAGTTTGTCCCTTCTCACCGGTAGTGGTCCATTGAAGAATTTGTGGAACGATACGTTTCAGATTCTCAATGCCAAGTAAAGAAGAACGAACCGGATCATCACCTAAATCTTCGTTCTGTGCACGTGGATCTACTGCATCGCGGACATCCTGTGCTTCACTATATTTATAAAGCCGATCAGTATGTTTGCTCAAGAAATCGAATAAAATATCCTTTTCTTCTTCCGGAGTATTCTTTCCGTACCAACGATACCCATATTCGATGGCGAACATGTCATAAGGACCGATATGCGGAGAAAGAACTTTCACGCCATCTCCAGGCTGTGCGATATAATTGAATCGTGCATAATCCATGATGGATGAAGCGGTAGAATTCATTCTGGAAGTGAATGCCTCAGAACGTAATGAGTCTGTCGGGAAAGCCCATGAACCCATCATATTGTGGCGGAGGCCCAAAGAGTGGCCTACCTCATGACAGGCTACAAATCGAATGGCATCTCCCATCAAAGCATCAGGCAATTGCACATTACGTGCTTCCGGACACACTGTTCCGGTCTGGACAGTAATCCATTCACGTACCATAGAAAGCACATTGTGCCACCACATAATATCGGCTTCCAGGATTTCTCCGGAACGGGGATCTAACAGAGAAGGTCCCATTGCATTTTTCTTTTCCGAAGCAGCGTAAGTCAGTACGGAGTAATTGACATCATCCATGTCTACATGCATACTGTCCGTGATTTCTTTGGCGATAATCGCATTCTTGAAACCAGCCTTTTCAAAAGCAATCTGCCAGTCCTCGATACCTCTCTTTATGTACGAACGCCATTGGTAAGGAGTTGAATTGTCAATGTAGAAGACAATTGGTTTGGCAGGTTCCACCATCTGACCATTCAGATAAGCCTCCCGGTCTTCCGGTTTGGGTTCCATGCGCCAGCGGGTGATATACTGTGTCTTATCCGTACGCTGCTGTGCATCACTGAAACTTAATAACGGATTCGTGAAATAACCGACCTTCTGATTGTCGAATCGTCCCATCATCGGCTTTTCGGGCAGTAAGAGAATAGAAGAACTAACTTCCACCGTTACATAAACAGTAGTAGTGCCTTCTGTTACCCGGGTAGTCAACTCGGAAGTTGCCACGACATTGTTTGAAAAGGATTTGATGGATAGAATACGTGATAAATTCTTGATGGCTGAAGTACCCAGATTGATATTGGTAAATACGTTATTGATACTGGTTTCCGTACCATCATAAATATCATTCACCTTGATTACTAATGCCGTAGAATCTGCATTGACCGCTTCGATCTTGAATGCGGCAATCAATGGTGAGATAAAATTATCCTTTACCGAACGGAAGATAGCATCCGTTTGGGGGGCCAGAGGTAATGGACGTTGTTGTCGTAACATTAGTTTGCCCGTTGCTTTGTCCCATTCCATGCAAACCATCTGATTCTCATAGTTTACTCCGCGGTTTACGCCCGCATCGTTAAGTTCGGCAGGAACTCGTTGCAGCTTATTGACAACTAATAAATCACGTCCCAAAAGTGAGGTGGGAATCTCAAAATAATAATCATTCTTCTTTTGATGTACAGCAAACATCCCTTTGGTCGTTTTACTGCCTTCCACTAATTTCTCGTAGTCGCTTTTGCTCTCCTCTTCTTTCTCTTCTGGTTTTTTCTTTTTCTTTTTAAACCAACTCAGATTTTCTGTAGCGGGGGTAGTTGCAAATGCCGAGAGCGTTTCTCCACTCAGCAATATACATGCAATGACCGCTGCCATTACTTTGACATACATTCTCATTGAGTTTCTAACTTTTAATTATAATTAAAAAACGGCTACAAAAGTACTAATATAAATAACATAATGAATACTAATTTGCAATGAATATAACATTAAAAAGAATTATTAACTAGTATCTATGGTCATCATTCTCCTCGGATATTTCATAGTTTAGTGGGAATAGTGTACATTTGCGGGAGTAAAAAAGTGAACGGAATGATGAGACGATATATTACTGCTCTGATGCTGGCTTGCTGCATCGGAGGGTATGGACAAGAGAAGAAGCAAGCAACCTTTGTGCCCCCTTTTGACTTTCCTCTTACATTGAGTGGAAACTTTGGAGAAATCCGCTCTAATCACTTCCACGGCGGACTGGATTTTAAGACAGGCGGAGTTATCGGTAAACCCGTCCGAGCTCTCGCTGATGGCTATATTTCGCGTATTCGCGTCACGAATGGTTCGGGATATGTACTTGATGTCTGTTATCACAATGGCTATTCAACTATCAACCGTCATTTGAGTGGTTTTGTTTCTCCCATTGCCGAAAGGGTGGAGAAACTGCAGTATGAAGAAGAAAATTGGGAAGTAGAGATCGTTCCCGAACCGGGAGAATATCCGGTGAAAGAAGGTCAGCAGATCGCATGGAGCGGAAACACCGGATATTCGTTCGGCCCGCATCTTCACCTGGATGTATTTGAAACGGAATCGGGAGATTATATTGATCCTATGCCTTTCTTTCAGTCGAAAATAAAAGATACGCGTGCTCCGAAAGCGGATGGCATTATGTTTTTCCCACAACGAGGTAAAGGAGTAGTGGATGGAAAGCAAGAGAATAAAACCATCTTTCCCAATAGTGAATGTCCGGTGGAAGCATGGGGAATGATAGGTGTGGGGATCAAAGCATACGATTACATGGATGGAGTAAGTAACCATTATGGTGTTTATTCGGTTGTGCTTACGGTAGATGGAAATGAAATATTTCGCAGCACCGTAGATCGTTTTTCACAGGAAGAGAACCGGATGATTAATTCATGGACTTACGGACAATATATGAAATCATTCATTGATCCGGGGAACACTTTGCGTCTGCTAAAAGCATCGAATGACAACCGTGGGTTGGTGACGATTGACGAAGAACGGGATTATCAGTTTTTATATACACTAAAAGATGCTTTCGGAAACACTTCCAAATATAGTTTCACCGTACGGGGCCGGAAGCAACCGATTGAACCGTTGAGTCATCGGGAGAAATATTATTTTACCTGGAATAAGACTAATTATCTACAAGAACCGGGATTGAACCTGGTTGTTCCGAAAGGCATGTTGTATGATGATGTTCCCCTCAATTATCAGGTGAAAGCGGATAGTGGTGCCGTTGCTTTTACTTATCAGCTGAATGATAAAGCGATTCCGCTACATGCAGCTTGTGAGCTGTGTATCGGGTTACGTAGAAAACCAATTGCTGATACGACGAAATATTATGTGGCCTGCGTAACTCCGAAGGGAGGAAAGTACAGCGTAGGCGGAAAGTATGAAGACGGATACATGAAAGCATCTATCCGGGAGTTGGGAACTTACACTGTTGCCATCGATACCATCCCGCCGGAGATTATCCCTGTCAACAAGAATCAGTGGGGAAGAAACGGAAAGATTGTCTATCGGCTGAAAGATCAGGGCACGGGAATAGCTTCCTATCGCGGAACGATTGACGGAAAGTATGCGCTTTTCGGACGTCCCAATATTGTGAAATCGTACTGGGAATGTACATTGGACCCGAAACATGTAAAGAAGGGAGGCAAGCACACTGTTGAATTTACAGTGACCGATTATTGTGGAAATGAAACAGTGGCCCGTGAAAGCTTTGTTTGGTAAATTATTAAAAGTGAATCATATATTTATTATGAAGAGAAGAATTATTCTTTGTGCCGCTGTATTGATGGCGGCTGTGGCGAACACCTTCGCCTGCACCAATCTGATTGTCGGAAAGAATGCGTCTGCCGATGGTTCGACGATTGTTTCCTATTCTGCCGACTCGTATGGTTTATTCGGAGAACTTTATCATTATCCGGCTGCTACCTATCCAAAAGGTACGATGTTGAAAGTTTATGAATGGGATACCGGTAAGTATCTGGGAGAAATAGAGCAGGCACGCCAAACTTACAATGTAGTCGGTAATATGAATGAATATCAGGTTACCATTGGTGAGACAACTTTCGGCGGACGTCCGGAATTGGCCGATTCTACAGGGATTATCGATTACGGAAGTCTGATTTATATCGGTTTGCAACGTTCGCGCACTGCCCGTGAAGCTATTAAGATCATGACCGATTTGGTGCAGCAATACGGCTACTATAGCGAAGGAGAATCCTTTACTATTGCCGATCCGAACGAGATATGGATTATGGAAATGATTGGTAAAGGTCCTGGCATCCGTGGAGCGGTTTGGGTAGCTGTACGTGTGCCCGATGATTGTATCTCGGCACATGCTAACCAGTCACGTATCCACCAGTTTGATATGAACGACAAGGAAAACTGCATGTACTCTCCGGATGTCGTTTCTTTTGCCCGTGAGAAGGGATATTTTAATGGAGTAAACAAAGACTTTAGCTTTTCATTAGCCTATGCTCCTCTTGATTTTGGTGCGCGTCGTTTCTGTGAGGCTCGTGTGTGGAGTTATTTTAATAAGTTCACAGATAACGGAAAAGATTATCTTCCTTATATTGAGGGAAAGACCAATACGCCGATGCCTCTTTTTGTGAAACCGAAACATAAGTTATCCGTGCAAGATGTGAAAGATATGATGCGCGACCATTACGAAGGAACGCCTCTTGACATCTCCAATGATTTCGGAGCCGGACCTTATAAGACACCTTACCGTCTTTCTCCTCTGAACTTCAAGGTAGACGGCCAGGAATATTTCAACGAACGTCCGATTTCCACTCAACAAAGTGGGTTCGTATTTGTTGCACAAATGCGCGCTCATAAGCCGGACCCGATAGGCGGAGTACTTTGGTTTGGTGTGGATGATGCGAATATGACAGTATTTACCCCGGTTTATTGTTGTGCTACTAAGGTGCCGGTGTGTTATACCCGTGTGGACGGAGCCGATTACATTACTTTCTCTTGGAATTCTGCTTTCTGGATTTTCAACTGGGTGTCTAATATGGTCTATCCGCGTTATGATTTAATGATTGGTGATGTACGGGAAGCGCAGAAAGAAATGGAAACTACTTTCAACAATGCGCAGGAAGGTATTGAAGAAATGGCTGCCAAACTGCTGGCAAAAGATAAGAATGCAGCAGTTGACTTTCTGACAAACTATACAAATATGACCGCACAGAGCACTTTCGATACTTGGAAACAATTGGGAACATTCTTGATTGTGAAGTATAATGATGGAGTGGTGAAACGCGTTAAAGACGGTAAGTTTGAGCGTAATTCTATCGGACAACCTGCCGGAGTGATGCGTCCCGGATATCCGAAAGAATTCTTGCAGGAATATGTCAAGCAGACTGGTGACAGATATAAAGTGCCACAAGAATAGATATGAAGTATGAGATATAAGGTATTAAGTATATCACTTTTTAATTCTTAATTCTCAAATTTCAATTAAAAGAATAGGAATTATAAACTTATTATTTTACATTTGTGTGCTCAAGAAATTGATAATAAATAATTCATTAACCAATAAATAACAATCGAAATGGAAAATCAGGAACTTATTAAACAGGTCACTGAAAAAGCCGAAAAATGGCTAACCCCGGCTTATGATGCTGAAACCCAGGCTGAAGTGAAGCGTATGTTGGAAAACGATGATAAAACCGAACTAATTGAAGCTTTCTACAAAGACCTTGAGTTTGGTACTGGTGGTCTGCGTGGTATTATGGGTGTAGGTAGCAATCGTATGAATATCTATACGGTAGGTGCAGCTACTCAAGGGCTTTCCAACTATCTGAAGAAGAACTTCAAAGACCTGCCGCAGATTTCTGTAGTAGTAGGTCATGACTGCCGTAACAACAGCCGTTTGTTTGCGGAGACTTCTGCTAATATTTTCTCCGCTAATGGTATTAAAGTATATCTGTTTGACGACATGCGTCCGACACCGGAAATGTCTTTCGCCATCCGTCACCTCGGTTGCCAGAGCGGTATCATTCTGACTGCTTCTCATAATCCGAAGGAATATAACGGTTATAAGGCATACTGGGACGATGGTGCACAAGTATTGGCTCCACACGATAAAGGCATTATCGATGAAGTAAATGCAATTGCTTCTGCTGCCGATATCAAATTCCAGGGAAATCCGGATTTGATTCAGATTATCGGTGAAGACATTGATAAGGTTTATCTGGACATGGTGAAAACCGTTTCTATCGATCCGGCAGCTATCGCCCGTCACAAAGATATGAAGATTGTCTATACTCCGATTCATGGTACAGGTATGATGTTGATTCCTCGTGCATTGAAAATGTGGGGATTCGAAAATGTATTTACTGTGCCCGAACAGATGATTAAGGACGGTAACTTCCCGACTGTCGTATCTCCGAATCCGGAAAATGCGGAAGCTCTTTCAATGGCTGTAAACCTTGCCAAAGAAATTGATGCCGATCTCGTAATGGCTTCCGATCCGGATGCTGACCGTGTGGGTATTGCTTGTAAAGATGATAAAGGCGAATGGGTACTGATTAACGGTAACCAGACTTGTATGATGTATCTTTATTATATTCTGACGCAGTACAAACAACTGGGTAAGATTAAAGGTGGCGAGTTCTGTGTGAAGACAATCGTTACAACTGAACTAATCAAGAAAATCGCAGATAAGAACAACATCGAAATGCTTGATTGCTACACTGGATTTAAATGGATTGCCCGTGAAATCCGTTTGCGTGAAGGCAAACAGAAATATATCGGTGGCGGTGAAGAAAGCTACGGATTCCTTGCCGAAGATTTCGTTCGCGATAAAGATGCCGTATCGGCTTGCTGTTTGATTGCTGAAGTTGCTGCATGGGCAAAAGATAATGGTAAATCCTTGTATCAGTTGTTGCTGGATATCTACGTAGAATACGGATTCTCTAAAGAGTTTACTGTAAACGTCGTGAAACCGGGTAAGAGCGGTGCTGAAGAAATCAAAGCTATGATGGAGAACTTCCGTGCTAATCCTCCGAAAGAATTGGGTGGCTCTAAAGTGATCTTGAGCAAAGATTATAAGACACTGAAACAGACAGATGATAAAGGTAACGTAACTGCAATTGATATGCCGGAACCATCTAACGTGCTTCAATATTTCACTGAAGACGGTAGCAAAGTTTCTGTTCGTCCTTCAGGTACAGAACCGAAGATTAAGTTCTATATGGAAGTTCAGGGTGAAATGGGTTGCCGCAATTGTTATGCTTCTGCCGAATCTGCCGCAATGGAAAAGATTGAAGCAGTGAAGAAATCATTGGGTATCTGATTTTGTTTCTTCTGATATTTCAGATATAGATAACGAAAGATAAATAATAAATAGCGCCTCCATGGTCTTTTCGAAGATTATGGAGGCGCTTCTTTTTCTCTATACATAGCCCTGATTCTGCCTATTTTCGGGCTTTTTCCCCAACTTGGCACAGTTCTTTCATTTCCTTTGCATTCTTTAAGTCCACTTGCTAATCCTTCTTGCGAGAATCTTGTTGTATTGGCATCATCTCAATTTCAACAGGCAGGCTGCGGATACACACGTTTTGTTGATGCTTTAGAGTGATACGTTCAGTTTCATATTCGTAAGTTGTTCGTTTGTAGTTGTGTGTATTTCGCGGCCTGCTTTCTTAGTCTATTTTTCAGTCAGTGCTATTTCTTTTTTTCTGTTATTTCTTCGTGCCTATCCAAGTCCATTTATGCCATATTGTTTCCAATGGTCCTTGTTTATGTTTAGACAGCCACCATTTGCAGAACTGAACCTGTGCCAGGAAAAGAATAATGCCGATAATCAGGCTAAGAGTATATCCACAGTAAGGAGCAAGATAGAATCCGAATGGGAAATAGATAATAGCTCCCAAAATAGATTGAGAAATATAATTGGTCAAGCTCATTTTTCCGTAGAATCGCAGATTAGATACAGTTTTCTTGAACTTATCCTTCTGATAAAGCAACACGAAAGAAGCAACGAGTACAATCGTGAATGCAAATTTCTGCCACATATCAAAGGCAGTACCTACTGTTTGCTGAATTAAGCTGCTGTCACTTTGCATGATCTGTTCTTTCAGAGAATATAGTGGCGCGAAACTGATAGCTGCAATAATAAGCGCTTTCATCCAGAATTTCAAATGAGATTCGGTGGTTACGAACAATTCTTTGCGTCCGATATATAAACCAAACAGGAAAAGTCCGGCAGTCTGTAAGAAACGTCCGGCGCCGATGGCCCAAAACAGGCTTGCTTTCTGTCCTAAAGTAACATTACCTATCAGAAAATCCCAGAAGTTTCCGGCTTTGGTGTATTCTGCTACTTCAGCATACATGGCGCCGACATTTAAATCGGGTAGGGTATAGGCAGGGTTGAAAAGACTCATTATATAATGGAACCATTCAATCGGTTGCAGTGAAAACAAGATGGCAGTGATTAGAATAGCTTTGTCACTCCATTTACGTACGATAAACAGCACGAGACTGATTACAGCAAACAGAAGCAGGACATCTCCTGCCGGGAAGAAAGCGGCATTCAATGTGGCGAATCCTACAAGCAATATCATTCTCCATAAAAAACGGTAACCAAAGTCTTTTCCTTTCAACTGCTGGTTGTGCGACTGGATAAAGAAAGTGAATCCGAAAAGCAGAGCAAATATGGCATAAGATTTTCCGGCAAGCAGTGAAAATGTCGCATTAAATACTCCGGCATCCAAAATGGTGAGCCATTCAGGCGAACTTTCCGGATATACGGGGAAAATGAAATGCTCCAGGTTATGAACCAGAAGGATGGCCATTACAGCAAATCCTCTAAGAGCATCTACTACTTCAATTCGTGGTGTTTTTGTTGATAATTCCATATTCAATTTATTCATTTGGGTGTTCTATCCACCAATCAATCATTTTTCGGGCAAGACTAAGTTTTCTGGGAAGTTCGGGTAGATGGTCTCTTGTATAAAAGTCTCCCGAACTCAATTCTTCATCTTGGAGGTTGATTTCTCCTCCGGCATAATCAGCAATAAAGCCGACCATTAGTCCGCTGGGATAAGGCCAGGGCTGATTACCGAAATAAGTGATATTCTTCACATCCAGTCCGGTTTCTTCTTTCACTTCACGTGCTACACATTCTTCTAATGTTTCTCCGGTTTCCAGGAATCCGGCAACGAGACTGTTGAATGTTCCTTTAAAATTGCGGGCGTGCACTAAAAGTAGTGAATCTTTTTTTCTCACTAATACAAGAATCGCCGTGGAAATGGAAGGGTATACTTCCCGACCACATTTCGGACAACGTTTCATGATAGATTCTTTCTGTTCCATAGGCGTGCCGCAGGCAGAACAGAACCGGCTGTTTCTATCCCAATGCAGAATCTCATGTGCTTTTCCTGCTGTCTGATAATGAGATAAAGGAAGATATTCATAGGAGGCACGAAGCCCTATCATGATCCATTGCTCCGATTCTTCAATGGGAGAGGAGAGGGAGAAAGCCTTGCAGTTTCTCCCTTCCAGTGTGGTGATATTGTGTACGGTTGTTTTTTCTTTAATAACAATAGGAGAGCTTTCTCCACACGGGACGGTATATATGCCATCCTCTTTTTTCTCAAGAAGCAGTTGGTCTTTGTAAAAGATAAACCACCATGATTGTGCTGTCTGATTCATTTTAATTCTAATTCTTGATCTTCGCGCTGCGAAGTTATAAAAAAACTAGATTGATATTTAGACTTATCAGATAAAATACAGGGCAACTGCACTAAAATTTGATTCATAACCGTGCATAAATGAACAGTTTCACCACAGAGGACACGGAGGACGCAGAGGTTTCAAAGTTCTAATTCAGAGATAATTATAACCTCTGTGTCCTCCGTGTCCTCTGTGGTGAAAAGAATCAAAACTGCATAGAAACGAGTTAAACGGTGCGCTAATGAATGGGTCAAAGGTGAGGGGTGGTGAGGGTAGATTTATAACTTTC